>CANNQU010000031.1 GCA_947507965.1 Bacteroidota bacterium | reverse complement strand
TCTCAAAAACCAACACGAAAAAACACCACTCATCATCAACCACCAACACCCTCATGAAGCGACGGAAAACCGGATGCATTGACCCTGTTGTATCGTGGTACATGACCTCTCCGTTTTTTTTCGCCAGCACATCAAGTATTGAATAACCCTTTAAGGGTTATTCTGGCCAGCTCGACTCGTTAATCGACCTATTATCCCCCAAATTATCTAAAACAAAACGATACTTTTGCCTATGCGATATTTCTTAATTTCTATTCTGTTATTTTTGAATTTTCACCTTAGCTGGGGTCAGCTTTATTGCCGGCTATCGGATGCTAATGCTAAGCCCAGAGAACATTATGCTGATATCACGAGTATGAAACTCGAGGTGGAATTTAAGCCCGAAGCCGGCTTGGTTATTGGAAAAGTTACCCATACGTTCAAATCGTTAAGACCCCAACTCGATTCTTTGTTCTTTGATGCCCCGGGCATTACGATTAAATCGGCTAAGCTGGATGGAATAGCGATTACCTACAGCGTTACAAGCACTGGGGTTACGGTGGCATTCACCCAAAAGCCCAAATGGGATGAAAGTCATAGCCTCACCTTCGAATACGAAGCGTACCCTAAAAAAGGGATCTACTTTATTGGATGGAATTCCTATGATTCGCTCGATAAACGTAATAAAACAAGAAGGCAAATCTGGACTCAAGGACAAGGAATAGACAACCGTTATTGGATACCGATGTACGATAATATGAATGATAAGTTTACAACTGAGACGGTGGTGAAGTTTAATAGGCAGTTCAATGTATTAAGTAATGGAGCGTTGAAATCTCAGAAGGTCCTTCCCGATGGAACAAAAGTGTGGAACTATGCGATGGGTAAACCACATGCCGGCTATTTGTTGATGCTCGCTATCGATGAGTATGCCATAAAAACCACCAAGACCACCACCAACGTGCCAGTTCAATTTTGGTATTACCCCGAATTTCCAGAGAAGGTAGAGCCAACGAGTCGTTATACAGAGAAGATTATTGAATTTCTGGAGAGGGAGACAGGCATCCGGTATCCTTGGGAACAGTATAGTCAGGTGATGGTTCAGGATTTTATGTATGGCGCCATGGAAAATACTACGGCCACCGTTTTCGGTGATTTCTTCAGTGTTGATTCAAATGGTTATTTCGACCGTAATTATGTGAGTGTTAATGCACACGAACTAACCCATCAGTGGTTTGGTGATTTAATTACCGCCCGTTCAGGAGCTGATACTTGGTTGCAAGAAAGTTTTGCAACCTATTACCCGAAACAGTTTTTTAGAGCGCTAGAGGGGGAAGATAAATACCATTGGCTTGCACGACAGGATTTGATTATCACACTAAAAGCAGCGGAGACCGATAATAATCCAGTGCGATTTTCAGGTGCTGGCACGGCCCGCGTTTATCAAAAGGGCTCTGTTGTCATTGATATGCTTCGATATGTGTTAGGCGATGATGAATTTCGGCGTGTTATTAATTACTATTTAACCAAACATAGTTATGGTAATGTTGAAACAAACGACCTTTATCAGGCGGTGCAGGATGTATTGGGGCAAAGTCCCGACTGGTTTTTTGAGCAATGGTTATATCATGGGGGAGAGCCTAATTATAAGGTTTCGTATAAAAGTGTGAATCGTGGGGTGGTCATTAAGGTAGAGCAAGTACAAGAGTTAACATCGTTAATCGGATTATTCAAAATGCCCATCAATATCGCCATCTACTATAAAAACGGTACCTCGTCACAAAAACAATTTTGGGTAGAGAAGCAGAGTGAAGATTTTTATTTCGACAAGGCACCAGAAGATGAAATTGACTATGTGCTTTTTGATCCGAACAGTAAGGTACTAAAAAAAGTAGTTTTCGAAAAGCAAGTCAATGAGTGGCTAAGCCAAGCAAGAAAAGCACCGAATATGATCGACCGTTATGATGCCTATATAGCACTAAGAAATACGCCTTTAATTGAAAAAAGAGACCTCTTAGTTTGGGCCTTTCAAAACGAAACATTTTATGGATTACGAAGTGAGATTATTAAGCAATTAATGGAAAGTGAAGAAATGTATGATTTAGTAAAATCTAGAATAGCCACCGAAAACACGGAGACTATAAAATTTTTTATAAACAGTTACAATAAAATACCGTCAGGGTTTTTGTACTATTATGAAGGGTGGTTAAAACATCCTAGCAATGATATCGTGGTATCGATACTGCAAAAACTTTATGAGAATGCCCCAGAGAAGTTTTCGGGATATTTGGCTAGCACCGAACATCGAATGGGGCAAAACAATAACATTCGAATAAAATGGCTTGAATTGGCCATACAAACCGGACACTCAGTAGAGGAGAACAAAAACACGTTAATTGCATACACGTCATCTGCCTATGAATTTAAGACCAGTGTGGCGGCCTTCGAAGCATTGAAAAGGTTGTTTATCTGCAATCAAACGGTAGTGAATAATGGCTTTGAGGCATTGAGTAGTTTCAACGGTCGATTGTCGGGTCCGGTGAAAACAGTGCTAGATTACTTCTCTCAGCAAAACGACTATAAAAAAATGATGATGGAGTGTTATGAAAAATGTAGTGACAGCAAACGAAAAATGGTGGTGAAGAGTAGTTTCCCCTTTTTGAACTATTAATATTTAGCCTTATAAAGCGCTGAACTGGTTTCTTGGGCTGTCTATTTTTCTTTTGCAGCTTCTTTATTGTTTTTCGTGATAAACTGTTCCAAAGCCATGCTCATACTCGGGCAGTCTGGGGTAGGCGCCAACACACTTACCTTTAGCTTCACTTCTTTAGCTGCCATGGCGGTGGCTTCTCCGAAGGCTGCGACAACCGTAGTGGCTTGCTTAAATTTCGGGAAATTATCTTTTACCGATTTTACAGCAGCTGCACTGAAAAAAGCGATGAGGTCGTAGTCGTTTAAATTAAGTGCTTTCAAATCGGCCGACTGGGTATAACAAACGATGCCTTCCTTGAATTTGATCTTATTTTTCTTTAAAAAATTAGGGACTTCTGGCTTTCTTAAATCACTGCACAGGTATAGGTAGTTCTCATCGGCGTGCGATTTTAAAACAGAGAGCATATCTTTCTCCGTTGATTTACCAAAGAATACTTTTCGTTTACGGAGTTGAATGTATTTTTGAATATAAAGTGCTGTACCTTCATTTACACAAAAATATTTCATCTCCGGTGGCATCTCTAAACGCAGTTCTTTAATTAAATTAAAAAACAAGTCAACCATATTTTTAGAATTAAAAATGATGGCTGTATGTTGTAATATATTAATTTTTTCCTGCCTAAACTCCTTCGAAGTGTAAGGAAGTATGGAGGTGAAGCTTTTAAATTCCAATATCAACTTGAGCTTTTTGGCTAAGTCGAAATAAGGAGATTTATCTGTTTCAGGCTTTGGCTGGGTAATGAGTACTCGTTTAACTTTCAATGCCACTGTATTGCTTATAAATAATTGTTTAAATACTTAATCATCAAAAACCATGGAGCGATTTCCAATGTGCAAAGATATAAAATCAAATACAAATAGTTGTACTTAAAGTATTTCATCGTTTGCTGCAACCCACGCAAATATCGTAATAGGATAAATACGATCATAATTCCAAAAGAAGTATTGATTAACCACTGCTGTTCATGCCAAGGGGAATAAACTAAAAGTAACGTTGAAAAAAGCATAACCATGCCACATATTAAATTGGTTATCGATACATTAAGTATATAAATAATTATGGCATCTGTAATTTGAAACAAGGCACCCGACAAAAGATGGATTAAGAACTTGACGAAATAAACAAGGAATATAATAATGAAAATCCAGTAGAATCGGCCGGGACTTTCATCGGCCATGGGTGCTTCAGTGGTAAGAAAGACGCGAGAAATCCATAGTGAAATGACGCCAATGAAAAACAAATTTGCAAACAAAACGAAAAGCCATCTTGGGCTATACTTGTCGTTAATAATATCGGCAGTAGCGGCCCTATTGAAGAATGATAGCAAGGCATTGCCATATAATTTAGTAAACGAAAACTTGATGAACAACAAAAGCGTCACGATCGAAATCACCACGATAAAAACCCAATTTGGGCTATTTATAGATTTCAGTTGTGGCTGGAGTTGCGACGTATTATTCGATTCATTGACAAGAACTTTCTGCGTTTTAGGTAAGGCGTAATTTGAGAAATTATTGGTAAAAAAAGAGTCACTTCTCAAGGTATCTCTGAAAAAGAAATAAAGGTCTTGCTTGCCAACCGATTTTGACTTTTTGTATGAACTATCATTGGCGTTCAAGCGAACTTCTTCCCTTGTCGTGCCTGCCGTGGTGGCATGCCGGTTACTTCCTCTAGGCTGTGCTATAACGTGAGGAGATAGAAAGAGTAAAAGATATAATTTTAAAAATTGCATACCTAAAATAATGCGATAAAACCGAGGTGAATTTTACCCAGTTTAAAAACAAATCCATTTTCATTTGCCAAGGCATAAACTAAGGTTAAAATGCCGCCCTTCGTTTGAAGTCCTATGCCAGCCCCAAAGCCCCAAAGTGTACCCTTATGATAGGAGTTCACCAAATTGCTTTCATGCCAAATGGCATTGCAAAACAAATTAAAATATCCGGTTTGAGGTAATATATATCGGTATTCGGTGCGGAGTAAGGCGTAGCTTGTTGCTTTTATCGCCAGTTCGTTTACGCCTCTAAAAGTGCGTAAGCCGCCCAATTGATATTGTTCGTTATAAAATATTCGGGGATGATACATGGAAGCGCCCTGCATGAAAATATTGATGATATTGCGTTTCGATAGTGGAAAATAGACATCGTTGAGATGAAAAAGTTGAAAGGTGGTTTCTTGTTTTGGTAAACGGGAATAGCCCATATAGTTCTCTCCACTCGATGTATGGGCATCCTTTAATAAGATACTCTGTAGTAACTGATGAGTGCCAGCACTGATATCACTCAATAAATTTATACCACGCCCCGGATTAACCCTATTGTCGAGGTTCGTATAATTGAATTTTATCCCATAATTTCGATTTACATAATCGTTTACCGATGGTAAGGTATTGTAGGTTAGTGCTTCGTCTACTTGCTGCTCGGTAAGGGTGACATTGCTTTTTTCAAATGAGTAATAAAATTGAAGGGCGTTGAGGCCGCTAAATAGGTAACCAAAACTGGTGTTATTCTTTAATCGTTGGAAATTACTGTCTTGTCGAAATAGCGAGAACTCATTGGACAGCGCAATAGGTGCACCCAGTATATAGGGGTAATAGGCCATGGCGGTAAGGTCGGCGTTTTGAGGGCCAAATCTCCGCCATTGAAGTTTTAAGGCTGCGGCATTGCCCAATACATTGTTCAACTGCAAATTCACATCGCCATTTACTTTGTACTTCGTGGCATTAACTTCATCATTTTGAATGCCTAAAACACCTTCAAAATTATTGGAAGGTTTGTCGTCAATGCAAATAATGACCTGCGCCTTGTTTTTATAAAAGTAAACCGACGAGGCCTTCGCTAACCGAATGAAGGGTAGTTGCTGTAATCGTTTATCTATTTGTTTTATTTGCTCCTCGTTATAAGCTGCATTGGGTTTGATGTTTAAGTATTGCATCAGGAAGAGTTTGTTCTGAATGGAGTTGCCTGCGATAAGTAAGCTATCATAGGTAATGTACACTCCACTATCTGTTGTGAGTTCGATTCTTAGGTTTAATCCCGATAAAGATTCTTTCTTTACGGTTACTTGAGCAAAAGGATATCCGTTCTGCTCCAAATATTTTATTTTGTTTTCAATGGCTTTTATCCAGTCCGAATAGTGGGTTAGATGGTTGCCAGCCGTTTTCTTTCCGGTTGTCATCTGCCCCTCCATTAGATACGGTTTCCCCAAATGTAGAACGCCAGTATAGGCTAAGGAGTCGTGGATAATTTCGTCAAAATTGGCTTCCAGGAAATCTTGTTTTTGCCAAAAGAGAAGCTCTTCTTGTAATCTTTTCTTTAAATCGGCCTCGTGTAAGAAAATTAAAGGTGTTAAATAGGTTTTTAAAACGGTGTCGGAGGTTACGATTTGGAGCGATAGCGGTTGCGTCGAGCCCTTGAAAACAATAAACAGGATTCCAATGGTATATAATATCTTTGTGCGACGAAACATGTGATGCAAAACTACTTCATTAAAAGTAAAAATAATAGTTCAACATTTTTATCCTAAAAAACCCTTGTCAGGCATCTATATTCATATTCCTTTTTGTAAGCAGGCGTGCATATATTGCGATTTTCATTTTTCCACCACACTTAAAAACAAGGCGGCGCTATTAACATGCATCAACAAGGAGCTGGAATTACGTAAGGAGGAATTGACTCACGAACCAATCCAAAGCATTTATTTCGGAGGGGGCACACCAAGTATATGTACCAAGGCAGAATTGGCGGTGCTACTGGAAACGATAAATAAAAATTATGCCGTTGACCCCTCCTGTGAGATAACCCTTGAAGCAAATCCGGATGACCTTACCAAGGTTAAAATCGACGAGTTGAAAAGCATCGGTATAAACCGGTTGAGTATTGGAGTTCAAAGTTTTTTTGAAGAAGATTTAGTATGGATGCACAGGGCTCACTCGGTAAAAGATGCTACAGCGTGCATTGATCATGCGTTGCAAGGTGGGATTTCGAATATTAGTGTCGACTTAATTTTTGCCACCCCTCTTTTAACGGATGATAAATTAGAAAAGAATATAAAGATTTTAACACAGTTAGCTATTCCGCATTTGAGCTGCTATAATTTAACCATAGAAGAAAAAACCAGTTTACACCATCTGGTAAAGTTAAAAAAGGTTGTGCCGGTTTTAGATGAGGTAGCCGTAAGGCAATTTTACTTCATTCGAAACCATCTGCAACAACAAGGGTACGAACATTATGAGATAAGCAATTATGCCAAACCCGGCAGCTATAGCAAGCATAACACTTCCTACTGGCAGCGTAAGAAATATTTGGGTGTTGGGCCTTCCGCACACTCGTACACCGGGTATTCCCGAAGTTGGAATATTCGTAATAATGAAACGTATATCAGAAGTTTGACTCAAAATAAACTACCCAGTGAGATGGAGACCTTAACGATGAATAATCGATTTAATGAGGTATTGCTTACCGGGTTACGTACCCAGTGGGGTGTAAATTTAACCGAGTTGAAACAAGAATTTCAAACGCAATATACTTCCTTTCAAAACCAGATTATCCCCTTGGTGAATGAAGCTAAATTAATAGTAACGGAGGATAAATTAACCATCAGCCCTTCTTTTTTAATCATGGCCGACCGTATTGCCTCCGAATTATTTATTATTTAATTATTTTGCGAACCAATTGATGCCTACACTATATTCCAAACTGCTGAATCAAAAAAAGGAGAACCAAAAGAAATTTGCTGTTCTCATTGACCCCGATGCAACCTCTGGTAGCGAATTAAACAAGGTGGTTGACCGGTGCAATGAGGCTCATGTTGATTACATTTTGGTGGGTGGAAGTTTAATTACCAATGGATCATTCGATCAATGTATTGAGACCATTAAATTAAACTCCGCTATTCCGTGTATCATTTTTCCAGGCAACAGTTTCCAGATTAATAGGGAAGCCGATGCGATTCTTTTACTCTCTCTTATCTCCGGAAGAAACGCTGAGCTGCTGATTGGAAATCACGTGCTCACAGCGGCACAACTAAAACGAAGCGCACTTGAAATAATCGCTACGGGATATATGCTTATCGACGGGGGACGAACGACATCTGTTTCATACATGAGTAATACCATCCCAATACCATCCGATAAGTACGCAATCGCAGCAAGTACAGCCTTGGCGGGAGAAATGCTGGGATTGAAAATGATTTATATGGATGCCGGTAGCGGAGCATTACAACCGGTACCGTCAAAACTTATTACGGAAGTTACCCAACAAATTTCCATCCCTTTATTTATCGGTGGAGGCATACGAAACGAAATTCAAGCCATTGAAGCATGCCATGCAGGAGCCGATGTTATTGTAGTTGGTAACGCAGTAGAGAAAGATGCCACGTTAATCAAGCTTCTTTCTCAAGCCATCCATCGAATCGGATAATCAAACCTTTTTTAACGTTGGAATACTATGCCCGGCTGCCTTCAACAGTTGTTTCTACGGTTTCCTCATAAGAGGCTGTAGGAGCACAAGTACATACCAAAACACGGTCGCCATAGGTATTATTGATGCGTGCAACACTTGGCCAAAACTTACGTTCGGCAACAAAAGGCAAAGGAAATGCAGCCTTCTCGCGCGTGTAAGCATGATTCCAGGTGGTGGCGGTGATAACCGATGCGGTATGGGGTGCATTTTTGAGCACATTATCTGTCTTGTCTGCGGTGCCATTCTCCACTTCGGATACTTCTTTACGTATTGCAATCAAGGCATCACAAAACTTATCAAGTTCTGCCTGACTCTCGCTTTCGGTGGGCTCAATCATTAACGTGCCGGCCACAGGAAACGATACCGTCGGTGCGTGAAACCCATAATCCATCAAACGTTTTGCGATATCTTCTACTTCAATGCCACTGGCATGTTTAAAGGTACGCGTATCTAAAATCATCTCATGGGCACAACGACCTTTTGCACCGGTATATAAAATCTTGTAATGTTCTTTCAGTCGAGAAGCGATATAATTTGCTTTTAAAATTGCATATTTTGTTGCTTCTGTTAAACCCTCGCTGCCCATCATTTTTATATAAGCATAGCTGATTAATAAAATACTGGCACTTCCCCATGGGGCGGCACTCACAGCATTGATAGCATGACTGCCGCCTGTTTTTACAAGGCTATGACCCGGCAAAAATGGCACCAGGTGTTTTGCCACACATATTGGACCAACACCCGGGCCACCACCGCCGTGAGGGATACAGAATGTTTTGTGTAAGTTTATATGGTTAACATCGGCGCCGATGGCAGCAGGAGAGGTTAGGCCCACCTGTGCATTCATATTGGCTCCATCCATATAAACCTGCCCACCATGTTGGTGAATCATATCGGTGATCTCTTTAATCTCTGTTTCGAAAATTCCATGCGTAGATGGATAGGTTACCATAAGGCAAGCTAAATTATCTTTATGTAATTCTGCTTTCGCTCTCAGGTCGGCCACATCCACATTACCATTTTCATCGCATTTCGTTACGACCACTTTCATGCCCGCCATCACCGCACTTGCAGGGTTGGTGCCGTGAGCCGATGATGGAATCAACGCCACGTTACGATGGCCCTGACCGATGCTTTTTAGGTACGCACGGATAACTAACAAGCCGGTATATTCACCTTGTGCGCCAGCATTTGGCTGAAGGGAGGTACCTTGGAAACCAGTAATTACCGAGAGGTCATGCTCCAATTCCGTGAATATTTCTGCATAGCCTTGGGCCTGATCGATAGGGCAAAATGGATGCAAAGAATTAAACTCCGGCCAGGTAATGGCCACCATCTCTGTGGTGGCATTTAGCTTCATCGTACAACTGCCTAAAGAAATCATACTGTGAGCCATACTCAAGTCTTTCGCTTCCAGTCGTTTTATATAACGCAACATCTCATGCTCGGTATGGTAGTTATTAAATACGTCATACTGAAGGTAGCTTGAGGTACGAATATGCGGTGTACTCCAATTCAATTCAAGTTTTTCAGCCATTTCATCTATATTTCCAATTTTAGATTTATTGGCCTTGCAGAAAATATCGATCAACACCTTTACATCCTCAAGAGTTGTTGTTTCATCGAAAGAAACGCCTACATGGTAATCATCAAAATATCGAATATTTAGATGGGCCTTTTCGGTTAACTCTTTGATGCCTTCGAAGGTATAACGAGTGCGTATTCTTAGGGTGTCGAAATACGTTTCATTCTCCACTTTATAGCCGACGGAGGTAATCGCTTCAGCAAAAAGACGGGTTAAGCCATGGGTACGCAGTGCAATATTCTTAAGGCCTTCCGGGCCATGATATACGGCATACATAGAGGCCATGATACTTAATAAAACCTGTGCAGTACATATATTACTCGTGGCTTTATCACGACGAATATGCTGCTCCCGTGTTTGCAATGCCATACGTAACGCACGGTTGCCTTGTGCATCGATGCTTACTCCTATAATTCGTCCTGGCATGGAGCGTTTAAACTCATCTTTGGTTGCCATAAAACCAGCATGTGGACCTCCATAGCCTAGCGGAACCCCAAAACGTTGCGAGGAACCAATAGCGATATCGGCGCCAAATTCGCCGGGAGGCGTTAGCAGCGTGAGGGCCAGCAAATCGGTACCTACACATACCTTAGCACCTACTTCATGGGCTTGACTAATAAAATTCCTATAATCTTCGATACTGCCGAAGTTATTGGGATATTGAAGATAGGCACCAAAGAAAGAGCTATCTAATGTTGTTGTCTTATAATTGCCTACTACAATCTCTATTCCTAAGGGCTCGCAACGCGTGTTAATTACATCCAGTGTTTGAGCGTAGGTGTTTTCATCCACAAACAATTTGTCGCCTTGCGTTTTCGGCTTCAGGTCCTCCATCATGTGCATCGCTTCGGCAGCGGCTGTAGCCTCATCCAATAGCGAGGCATTGGCAATTTCCAAACCGGTAAGCTCTATGATCATCGTCTGAAAATTAAGCAGTGCCTCCAACCGACCCTGAGCAATTTCGGCTTGATAAGGCGTATATTGCGTGTACCATCCCGGGTTTTCTGTGATATTCCTTAAAATAACGCCAGGCGTATAGGTGTTGTAGTAGCCTTGCCCCAAGTAATTCTTAAATAGCTTATTCTTCGAGGCGATCTTTTTCAAGTTCACCAGGAATTGCTCTTCGGTAACAGCGTCCTTAATATTTAAGGGCTCTTTTAGGCGAATGGTGTCGGGAATGGTTTCGTTGATAAGAGCATTGACACTGGCAGCACCAATTTGTTGAAGCATGGCCTGTGTTTCACTAGCGCTGGCGCCGGTATGACGAGCACTGAACTTTTGAGAATAATTTACGTTTAATTTCATGGATATAGATCGAATGTAATATGAAATAGGAGATGCCTTTTTTAGGCGGCGCAAAAGTAGATAAAAATAAGTATTAATACAGAGGGGCTTGAATATTTCAGGAGAACCACCATCATACCATTCAAAAGGAGTTGAAACCACTTAAAGCGTAACATAAAACAGGATATCTCTTTTTCTAAATCTAAGCCTAAGACATTTTCTTTCGCTATCATCAAAATCAGGTACTGCAAGTTAGCTAGGGTGCTGTATCTTAATGTTTGATTTTCAACATGTTTTGCTTTACTCTAAATTTCACCATGCGATGGAAATTGGCTTCTCCGGTAAAAGGTTCTTTAAGCGGAAATTGAATAGCCCCCCTTAGATGTTATAAATCTTGATCGTTCTGCCTTAAATGTTTCGTTGCCTGGAGGTTTAGCGTCCGCCGTTTAAACCCATAAATTTTCGCCCCTTTATTTTCCAATTTGCCACTAAATTATGTTGTAAAATAATTTTCGAATCGGGGGAAATGGAGCAATAGTAATGGGCGGCTTCTTTGGCTCGGCCATCAAACCATAAGCAAGGAAAAATAGCTTCTGTCGTTACGCTTCTGTTTTAGTGAAAATGGCGAGACACAAAGATAAGACGAATAATGATTTTTTTTGTGATGTCCATATTTCTTCCCTATTTTTGTGTCGAACTAAGCATACGGTTCACATCGGTCTTCATTTACATTTTGTTTTTATATTTAGTACATCTTGTATAACTATTCTAACGCTTATTGTACAGAGGTGTTCCAAAATCATTTAACTTAAATCTATTCGTCATGAAAGTTTACGATGATAAACACATTAAAAACGTGGTGCTACTCGGCGCCTCTAAATCCGGTAAAACAACCCTAGCCGAGGCGATGTTGTTTGAAGCAGGAATCATTAACCGTCGTGGAACGGTGGAGGAGAAAACGACGGTCTCCGACTATCACGAAATTGAACATGAACGCGGCAGTTCGGTTTATGCTACTTCAATGCATACCGAGTGGAGAAACTACAAAATTAATATAATCGACACCCCCGGCCTCGACGACTTCATTGGCGAGGTCATCTCCTCGCTTCGAGTGGCCGATACGGCGGTGATGCTCCTCAATGCCGAACATGGGGTAGAAGTTGGCACGGAGCTCATTTGGAAGTATGTGGAAGAATTTAAGAAACCCATCATCTTTGCTATTAATCATGTCGATCATAATAAATCGGATTTTGAAGGTACTTTAGAGCAGGCACAGACGCGGTTTGGTAAAGCCATCACACTGATGCAATACCCTCTTAAACAAGGTGATGGATTTAATTCTATCATCGATCTACTCAAAATGGTTATGTATACGTTTCCTCCGCAAGGAGGGAAGCCCAAAAAATTACCCATTCCAATAGAAGAACAGGAAAGAGCCAATACGTTACATAATGAACTGGTTGAAAAGGCGGCGGAAAACGATGAGAAACTCATGGAAATATTTTTCGAGAAGGGGTCGCTCAATGAAGATGAACTTCGAGAAGGATTAAAACTTGGGATGTTACACCATGACGTGTATCCTGTTTTTTGCATGTCGGCAAAAAAAGATATGGGTAGTGGCCGTTTAATGGGTTTCATCGATAACGTAGCGCCAAGTGCCACCGATCAGTTTAAGGAGCGATTGAAGGATGGGAGTGAATTAGCATGCAACCCGAAAGGTACGCCTGCATTGTTCGTATTTAAAACGTTAATTGAGCCCCATCTAGGGAAGATTTATTTTTTCAAAGTAATGAGTGGTGAAGTAAAAACTGGAATGGATTTTTATAATCCAGCATCACGTGCATCAGAGCGTATTAACCAGCTGTTTATTATGGATGGAAAAAATAGAATACCGGTCGAGAAATTTACCGCCGGCGATATTGGCGCCACACTTAAACTTAAGAGCACACAAACGAATCATACCTTATGTATCCCCGGGAAAGACTTTGAATTTGATCCGATTCGTTTTCCTGAATCGCGTATCAATACCGCCATCATAACTAAAAACAAAACCGATGATGATAAGTTAAGTATGGTACTCTCCGATATTCATCAAGAGGATCCAACCATTAATGTGGAATACTCACGTGAGTTGCGACAAGTAATTTTGTCGGGGCAGGGTGAGTTACATCTGGCTACGGCTAAATGGAGATTAAGTCATATTTATCATCTCGAAGTAGAGTTTATAAAGCCACGTATTCCTTACCGTGAAACGATTCAAAAACCTTCACAGGCGAACTACCGGCATAAGAAACAAAGTGGAGGATCGGGGCAGTTTGGGGAGGTATATCTTAAAGTGGAACCCTATTATGAAGACATGCCGGAGCCAACGGGGTTAAGCATTCGCGATAAAGAAGTGATTGAGCTGACATGGGGAGGGAAGTTGCTTTTTTATAATTGCATTGTAGGTGGGGTTATTGATCAGCGTTATCTTCCATCGATACTTAAAGGCGTGATGGAAAAAATGCAAGAAGGCCCGATAACGGGATCCTTTGTGAGAGACATTCGGGTTATTGTTTACGATGGCAAGATGCACGCCGTTGACTCGAACGATATATCTTTTAAAATCGCGGGTATGATGGCCTTTAAGGATGCATTTCAGCAAGCCGATCCAAAGATATTAGAGCCCATTTATGAGGTAGAAATTTTTGTTCCGGAAGAGTTGATGGGTGATGTGGTAATGGATCTTCAGACGCGCCGTAGTGTGATTCTTGGTATGGATACCAAAGGCAATTACAGGGTGGTAAAGGCAAGAACGCCACTTGCCGAGCTTGACAAATACTCCACTTCATTACGAAGTATTACGCAAGGTAAAGGCAGTTATACCGGTCGCTTCGCAGAATATGCGATGGTACCTTCCGAGATTCAGAAAAAACTAGCCGAGGAGTATAAGAAGATGGAGAGCCATTGATGGACAAAAGACATTCATGAACTTTAGCGAACAGTTGAAAAACAAAAAACCGCACTAACATCAATATCGGCTTATGGCCATACCAATATTCTCCTAAAAAAAGATGAACTAAAAATATGATGAATAGTAATTTAATCATTTTATATTTCTTCAACTATTGTTATTTTTTATTTTACATTACTTCCCACCATAGCTGTCTCGGCTCTCCGATTACTTCAAATTCCGTTGCACCTGATCCAAAATTTCCTTTGCCAGCTTCTCCTTATCATTCTCGAAATCTGTAATCTCAAATTTCAGAATTTCATCTGCTCCCTTTTTAACTCGCACGGTGATAGAAATTTTATTATTAGTAAGGTGATACACTCCTATTAATTTAAAAGAATCATTAAGTTGTGATCTATCGGCGAACACAAAATTTGCATTGCCTCTGGAGGCATATTCCATTAATATATTGTCAAGCTCATTCTCCAAACCTAAATTATCCTCACCTGTCTCCGGATTGGTGAGTCTGGAATTTGTAAAAATCGGTTTCGGTAATGATAAAATAATTTTGGATGAAACATCAGCATCGATTTTGCCAATATCAAAACTAGCGCCTCCGTATGGTTTCGAAATGACTGGGTCTTGTATACCACCGATTCCATTGGCCAGTTCCTTTACTTTATCAGTACAATATTGAAAGAGTTTATCTACATCAACATATTTTCCATCTTTCAGGGCTTCACCCGATTTCATACCGAACAATAAACTGTACGTTAATAATCCTTGCCCATACTTAGAAGTCTCATACGCCGATTGATTCGCAGCAGCGGCGCTTAGAATAAAAGTTCCAGTACGGCTGTTCAATCGGTCAAGTGCTTTTATCTGATCACTGGGAACTGCAGCACGCATTGCAATGGCGATATCTTCTGCTAGTTTACCGGAAGCGCAAGCATCAAGAATCAGAATTTGTTTACGAGCCGGAATTACTTTCAGCCAATCGGCAAATTCGTTAGTGGAAATGGCAACCTCTTTTTCTACCCCCGCTAAATTAAATGAGCCGGCATCAGATGTCAGATAATAGAAATTAGTGGCTTCCGTTCCGAACTTCTCACCATGCCCTGAAACGTAAACTACGATAATATCGTTGGGTTTTGCTTTTAACTTTAATTCCGCAAAGGCACTGCTAATATTTGCTTTTGTTGGAGGAGTGGCACTACCGGTAACGAAGGTATTTACAAATACATGTTCAACGCCATCAATGTTTAAAAGCTTACGAGCTGCAAGTTGCAATGCATTGCTAAAGTCGGAAGCATCTTTAGCCGCGAATTTCAAATCGAGTAAGGTGCCTTTATAATCGCTTACCCCGGCGATGATTGCATAGAGATTTGGGGCGGTGGTGGTATTCTCTTCCGATACATATAATAATTCCGCGCCTTTAGTGCTCATCGTTAAATCGGCAGTACGAGATTGCAATTGAACACTGTTTTCTTTTCCTGGTTCGAAATAATTTTTATAATTCTTTAAATCGATTGTTACTGTGGCCTCATTATTAACAAAAACCAGAGAAGAAACAGGCACCTTCTCGATTTCTTTTTGGTTTATATAGATTGTTACCTCACCGATGCCGCCTGAATTACGTATGACTTTTATTTTCTTCAAGTCTTTTGATCCCTCCATTTTTTCCAAGATTGGGACATGGCCGCAAATATTTATGTCTGATAGTTTTTTCGCAGTAATCGGCTCCTTATTTATTCCATTAATTTTACTGACGAGCCCAGGCTCCCAGCAGAGATCCTTCACTTGGTCAAGTTCTATTATTTCTGATCCACACGTGAAGTAAATTAGCTTACGGGCACCTTCGGTTCCATCATATCTATAATCCTTGTCGTACACCAAATAATCAGCGCTGTCAGTAGTCAGGAAAGTGTATAATATTCTTCCATTTGCTACTTCCCATAATTTTATTGTGTTATCAGAAGAAACAGTAACAAGCCTATTTCCATCTGCATTAAATATTATTGAACTAATCCCTGACAAATGTCCGTTTAAATTCGATAGTAATTTTCCGGTTTGTGCATCCCATATTTTTGCTGTGTTATCATCCGAAGCGGTCACAATCTTTTTACCATCAGGGCTAAATATTGCGAATTTGACCCCTACAGAATGTCCAACTAAATTTGCAAGCAGCTTACCGGTTTGGGCATCCCATATTTTTGCTGTGTTATCCCACGAAGTGGTCACAATCTTTTTACCATCAGGGCTAAATATTGCGAAGTTGACCCCTTCAGAATGTCCGACTAAATTTGAAAGCAGTTTTCCGGTTTGTACATCCCAAATTTTTACAGTTTTATCCAACGAAGCTGTAACAATCATCCTACTATCGGGACTAAAGTCTGCAGAATTGACCCGCTCTGAATGTCCGAGTAACTCTGTAAGCAGTTTCCCGGTTTGTGCATATATTCTTACATTTGTATCACCAGAAATGGTCACAATCGTTTTGCCATCAGGGCTAAAGTTTGCACAATATAGAGAGGCTTTAGACCCTCTTAGTTTATAGTTCTTCCTTATATCAATTAACATTTTTCCTGTTTGGGTCTCCCATATTTTTGCTGTTCCATCGTCTGAAGCAGTAACAATTGTTTTGCCATCAGGGTTAAATACAGCTGAATTGATTCTCTGATCATGACCATACAAACCCAAAATTAATTTTCCGGTTTGCGCATCCCATATTTTCGCATAATTAATATAACTCTTTTCAGAAACAGTAAGAATCGTTTTACCATCAGGGCTAAATCGCGCTGTATTAATGGGGATTTTATCATCGACTAAAACTGCATGAAGAATATTGGTTTTGACGTCCCATATTTTTGCTGTTCCATCGCCTGCTGTAACCAAACTTTGGCCATCAGGACTAAAGCAGGCAGAAGTAAAGTCATTGGAATGGCCGGACATTTCTGAAATTAATCTTCCTGTTTGGGCGTTTAATATTGTCAAGCTGAGATCATGTAAGATAACAATTTTGTTACCATCAGGGCTATAAAAACTGCCTCTTGCTGAAAAAATGTCTATTAAGTTGATTAACAAATTTCCGCTTTGGGCATCCCATATCTTAACTTTATAGTCTGATGAAGTCATAATATTTAAGCCATCTGGGCTAAATTTTGCTGAATTATACTCATTATCATTTACAGCTATACTTGAAAGAAATTCTCCGTTTTGGGCATCCAATAGTTTTATATTATTACGGAAATGAATCATAATCTTAAAATCATCTGGGCTGACTTCTGCGAAGGTATATACACCAGAATCTCCAACTATATTGGCAAGCAATTTTCCATTTTGAGCATCCCAAAGTTTTACACTATGATTATAATTTGAAGTGGTTACTATCGTTTTAGCATTAGAGATATATTCCGCCGTCGTCGTAGAAGTATCAGCTAATTCCAATATCAATTTTCCTGTTTGGACATCCCAAACTTTTGGTGAGTGATTCCATGAAGCAGTCAAGATGTTCTTTCCATTCTCAATAAAGGTTGCTGAAATGTAATTATCAGAACCTACGGCAATATTCACAAGCAATTTCCCATTTTGAGCATCCCAAAGCTTTAAAGTTAAATCCTCTGAAGTTGTTAATATCTTTTTAGCATCTGGGCTAAATATTGCGGATGTGACCTTTTTGGTGTGTCCTATTAAATTTGCGAGCAGTTTTCCTGTTTGTACATCCCAGATTTTTGCTCTCTTATCCCACGAATTGGTCAAAATCATTTTACCATCAGTGCTAAATTTTGCTGATAGGATTTTGGCGGTGTGTCCGACTAAATCAAACAACAACTTTCCGTTTTGAGCATCCCAGATTTTTGCTGTGTAATCCTGCGAAAAGGTCAAAATCTTTTTACCATCAGAGCTAAATATTGCGGATTTGACCTCTTCAGAATGTCCGACTAAATTTGCAATCAGTTTTCCGGTTTGGACATCCCATATTTTTGCTGTCTTATCCCACGAAGTGGTCACAATCTTTTTGCCATCAGGGCTAAAGTTTGCTGAATTGATACTTCCGGTATGCCCAATAGGCAGCATCAACTTCGGCTGCTGACCTTGTATTAAGTTACAAAAGAAAATTATCCATAAAAAAAATGAAGCCTTTATCCTTGCATCTTTCATTAGTTTTCTTAATGTCATTGAGTGCTGATTTATTTTGAAGTAAATAACAACAAATAATCGGATTTATTACATCCAGCATTCATAGCTGTTATAGACTGATGAGTTGGGTTTAAAATAGTTTCAATTCATCTTCTGAAAGTTATGCTTTGGTGAAAACAGAATTGAAATTTTTCTAAAAGTTTCAATGCCTATCGTCAATGGTTGTAATTTAACCTATAGGCCGATAAATAGGAAATAAAATTGTTTATTTGAGGAGTGTCAAACATTTTAAATCGCCGAGTTACACGGCATGTAAGTTGGGGTATAACACGCTATGCTCTGGCGAGTAACTCGGGGTGTAAAATTTAATTAGCCAATAATTTCATTCGAGTTTCCAATAACGTACTTAATTTCTCTTTGTGATCATCCGGTAAAAAGCTATTTTCAATCCACCATTTCCCATTATCCTTTTTATTCAAAATTGATTGATAACAATTTTCTGTCTGTTTTTCTTTTAGGGAAAGGCTTTTAGCCAATACGTCAAAATCCTTTTTAGCAATTTTATTTCTTCTTCCGTTAATGGATAAACTCAATTGCTCGTCCTCATTTTTTATAACCAAACAGGTACTAACCAAATCATAGGCAGGGCTTAATGAAAAAATCCCTCGTTCATCTTCTAATAATGAAAAGTTTTTCAAATGCATATCGGCATTGCCTGTTATAAAACAGAACACCACTAGCTCAAAATAATGTAAGGCGTCTAATCCAGCTTGTGATGAATAAAGTTTTATAGCTTTTCCTATTTTTTCATGACTACCCCTATATTTATTCTCTGTCAAGGTTTCTGTAAGTTGACATAAATCTTCACTGGCTAATTTGTGTTCACCTATTCTATCGAATCGCTTGGTAATATAGGCTAAAGAGCCACCGGGTAATCTTACCAGTCCATGCTTTGCAGTCAAGATGCCAAACTCTTCTGCAAGGTGCATACAGAGGTCTTCGTTTTCAGGCAGGAATTGAAAGGTTTCGCTTTTGGGTTTGATGATGTAATTACTTTTTTCATTAATGATAGTGAATCGAATTTTATTTTTCCTCTCCTCCAACCACAAACTAAGTTTAGGCTGCACTCCGGTGATAGTGGTATGTGCCCTTACTATTTTCTTGGCATAATCGGTGAGCTTCTTCTCATCAATATCGATGGCAGGCATTTCGTTGAATCCGAATTTCTTCATCACACATTTTGCATGATAATCTGTTTCGCCATTCGATAGCGCTTTATAGCAAAGTAAACACTTCATCTTATTTTTCTTTTATAATTCTTATATCACCAATGCAATCATGACAAAGGGTAAGAAGCAAATTCATACGATCTCTCGGATTAAGCTTCCAATTATCAATTGCAATTTGCAAGAGCCAACCTTCAGGAATCAAGCCATCAAAAAATGGCAATATCGTTTCATCAGTAAATGCTTCTTCACGCAATGGTAAAGTTCTGCTAACGGGGCCATACTTCGGATTTTTCAAATAGTCCGCTTTATATTGAAAACCGAATCCGGATTCATCTTGCCAAACCTTTCCGGCTTCGATGTCCTTTTTAAAAACAATTCCCTTTTTCATTTTATTGTTCTTCGATGTTTTGAATATCCGAATGCTGAATTATTTCTATGAGATTCTCATCAGGTTTTTGATGATATTTTATGGCATATTTATTTGGTACAAATTGCCACTCTTTAATTTGGTTTACTTTAGGGTCGATAATCTCCTTAATAAGTATCCCATACTTAACCAATTTATTGTTAAGTGTAATTTTAACGGCCTTATTAAAATAGTTGAAAATGATATCATAGGCATCAATATGTTGTTTCACTGGAGTTAATGAAGTTCCAAATAGGGAGAGTACCTGATTTACTTTATCCAACTGAATGGTTTCCTTACCACGTTCTAATTCACGAACAAAGCGAATGCCAACACCTGCTTTTAACGCAAGTTCTTCTTGTGTCATTCCCAGTTTTTTACGTTGATATTTTACGTATGCTGCTATATTTCCCATGATACTAGTATACCCTTATGGGTACAAATATAATAATTAATATCAATATAGTACTGTTCGGGTATTAATAATTAATAAATTGACAATAAAGCCCCGTTCGGGTATAATTAAAATAGGTGAAGCAAAGATGGTAAACACATGAACTCGAGCGAACAGGTGAAATAAAAAACCCGCTCTAGTGGCGGGTTTTGAACTTTTGCGAACGTTTAAAAACTGATTTTGTGGAGCTGTCGGGAGTCGATATGTATTTTTGAATGCCCTTCTATGATTGACTTATAAGGTTTTGTGAAATATATAGGTGAAGTAGAGGTGAAGCGTTTTTTCGGGGTGCCGGGAGTAGTCGAACCCTTGTCCGAAACATTAAAAAACAAATATAATAGTTCTCAATGGAATCAATGGATTTATTTGATTTTTTATTCTGGAAGGGGAAATGAGCTTTCGGGTTTTTGTGGGTTCGACTCCCTGTTTTTGGGAGAGGAGGCAATGGAATTGGGGGTTGAGGAAAAAAAAGGTGAAGTAATTTGCTCGCATTTTGCTTACAGTAAGCAACAATTCAAGTCGGACAATTATTATTTGGAGAATCCTTAAGCTATTTTCGTAAGTGTTAAAATCTAGCTTGTAAACTAACCTCTCCTTTTGAATTATCTATTCATTTTTCAGGTGCATGATTTTTTAAAACAACTTTGAAATGCAATTATTATCGTTTATCTTCGAATTAACAATATGAAAAAAACTATACTCGGATTTGATAACAGTTATGAAATATTTGAATAAACTTTAAAATTTTGAAATAATGGAACTTAGAAAGCCACAGGATATATTTTCACTTTCGATTGGAGAAATGGTCACAAAAAGGAATTTTTTTGATTTAATTCAATTTTCGAAAGTTATTTCATCTCCATATTGGGCTGGCGCTGATTTCGCTATTGGTAATACCCCGCAGCAAGGTATTAACTGGATAGGTAATTTGCCAATGGTCAAAGGGGTAATTATTAAAACTCGCCCTGGGTCTTACAAAGAAGATGGATGGACAGATAATACTAAAACTATATATCATTATTCTTTTAAAGCTAGAAATGGAAAGGTTTCCTATAAAGAAAAGGCTAATGAAGTTTTAATTAAGCAACCACAACATCTTTATCCGGTTCTTCTGTTTACAGAATCAAAAGGAGCTTGGCAATTTGAAGGAGAGTTTTCTGTTTCAGAAATTGAAGATTCATATGTTGTACTAAATCGAGGTGCAATTACCAATGTTGTAGCCGATTCGATTCAGGATGAAGCCCAATACAAAGAGGGTGAAAGGCGATATGTAACACACCTAATGGCAGAGAGAAGCAAGGAAGTAGTTAGTGTTGTAAAAAACACAAATTCTTGGCTGTGTGAAATTTGTAAAATAGATTTTAAAGGGAAATATGGTGTTAAGTACATTGAGGCACATCATAAGATTCCCATATCCACATATTCATCCCAGTACATTATAAAACCGCAAGACCTTGCACTACTTTGCCCTAATTGCCACAAAGCTGTACATATTTATATGAAATTAAAAAACCTAGAATATGATGAAATCGTAACACTATTGTCGAAAGAATAGTATCAATCATTTATTGAGGATCATATTTAAGTAATTATTTTGAATCCGGCTCTCATTAAGGTTTTTAAATGTCTTTCAGCATTCGTTTTATGAAAAGGATTTAATGATTTAAGTTCATAAGCCAATTCTGCTAGATAGGTTCTTTCTCCGGTTGATAATATTTTCATTTTAGACTCCCATTCCACCATCTGCTTTAGAATACTAAGATTTATATTAGGTACAGGAGTTGTTTTCTTTTGACTTGAACTTTCGCCAAATAGTTCTTTTGTGAAATAATTGGATGCTAGCAGAACCTCCTTAACCGAAGGGGCTATTCCCTTAGTAAGATTATTTGCAATCTTATTAAATGCAGATGCATTCTTGTTTTTTTCCTCGACTGCCTTTTTTTCTATCGCTTTAAAATAGTCTTCTAAATCAATTCCCTTCTCTAGCGCGTGATTGTATTTTAAAACAATAAACTTCAAGGTACTCTCAAGAAGGTAGTTATACGTTATGTCTATTTTGTCAAATATTTCTGGACTGTTTTTTCTAATTTCTGTCAAGAGATTGCTCTCAAATTTTAAAATATCTTCGCCTAAATCTTCCTCCTTAATTATTGATGAAATGATCCCATCAATTTTTTTCTCCTGAAGTTTTGAAAGCCCCTTGTAATGCTTTTTTACTTCATTGTAAAAATCCATTCCTTTAGAAAGCACCTCAATATTCATTTGTATTCTCTCAAAATCAACTTCCTTATCATCAGAAGTCCTTTTCTCTTTAACTGGAATGGAATATTTCTTCAATATTTCAAGTGCAATTTTTGAGTTCATAAATTTTACAATCTCCTTGCAAACTGAAATTTTATCCCATAAACTTTTACTCAAAGTGCCATAAGCAATATCATCACTTTCAGAATACTCTTTTATTAAGTTATTCATTAATAACATTAAACTAGTAAAGAATTCGATTAAATCATCTTCAAGTTTTTCTTTTTTCCATATTTTCAAAAGATCAAATTGCTTCCCCTGTTTAGCTCCATCTGTAAAGATGTAAACTATAGAAATCGAGTATGGAATAACCGCTGATCTTAATTGACCCATTGAATGCTTTCCCTGTCCATAAACTTTTTCCAATTCAATAAACAAAATAATTTTTGAAATTAACTCTTCATAAAACTCTCTGTTAACGTTAATAGCCTTCTTACCCTTAGTCTCTCCTGTAATTTCTTCTAAAAAGTATCTGAAAATTTTTTCACCACCTTTTTTTACATTGAATGGTTGTTCTCCCCACGCAGTAAAATATTTACCTAACTGTTCCTTTGTAAAACGATAATTCTTTGGATACTCCTTTTCAATCCTGGCTTTATTTGATCCTGCAATTCTTAACTTGGTATTGAAATCACCTCTTGATTTTTCAAAGAACCATTTCCTACCAGATGGTGTAACAACGCTGTCGGAGAGGGCTTTAAGTCTATTTAGTTGAGGGCTTCTCGAACTTAAATCAACATTAGAAACTTTAGTTTGAGAATTTGAATATCTGCTTATATCTGAAATTAATGAGTCTAATCCATCCTCAGTAACATCTAAAGCAACATTAATCTTTGCCATTATTTTTACTCGGTCAATTGGAAAACCGTCTTTCTGAGTAAAATAAATGCTTGCGGTAGTCTGCCCTCCATTTACAATTTGAAAATCAGTTAGCGACTTTATAAACATTTTACCATTTACTACTTCAAATTCTTTTGCTGTAGAAGTAATAGTAATACCATTATTGAATGCAATAAATTTTTCAGGGCTTATTCTTATCGTTTCTCTTATTCCCTTATTTGCACCTTTGAATTGCAGAAACGACCTGACATTCTTTTCAAGTAATCTTGAGCTGAATCTTTTATAAAGTTCAGATAATATGTTAGCAGGTAATACACAGAGGTATGATTCAAAGTTTTCCTCCTCTGCTGCCTTTATAACTTCAATTTTGTAATTAAATAAATTTTGGAAATCAATAACCAATGCTTCTCTGTTACCCTGAGAAATCATCACATCGTATAAAAAATTGAGGTCTACCAATTTCTTGATAATGAGTAAATCCTTTTTTACTCTTTCTCTGTTTCTTGTAAAACCTACTGTAATTGATTCATCTTCAAATTCTATTCTCTTAGGTTGTGGTATTGTACCACGGGTTTCTATTGTAGCTGTAGCACTCACTAAAAAAACTTCAACTACATCAAACTGTTCTGCACCTTTTGTTGATGAAAGCTGGGATAACAAAGGTCTAATTGGGTCAGCATCCTGCACTTCATCATTTAAGAATCCTTTGATTGCCTTGTTTAAAAATTTAGTTGCTCTTTTAAACTGGTTATCATAATGGCTTTTGGTGGAAACCTGCAAGTCTTTTTCGGAAGCATTAATTTCAATGCTTGCTTCATCTATAATAAAAAGCTGAAGTCGTTCAGAGGATTCATTAACTGTATATCCATTCAATTTTAAATTCTCTATATTATTCAAAAAGTACGAGTCATTCCAGTCTTCCGAATCAAGTAATTTAGCATCAACCATTAGAGGAAGAATTTGGCTTAGCAATTGAGCTTGCTGTACAAATCCCTCTTCATCTTTTGAGGTTTCGAGTAAATCTTTCCTGTAATTCAGGAACTCTTGAATGCGCATATTAAAAATCTGTTTGATCGATTATAAATGAGGTCAAAAGATTTGTTCTCAAGTTGTATTTGAGGCCACTTATCTCATCAGGAATATTTGACCTGTTTAGTTTTGGAAAATCGTCCGATGCACAGTTGTATGAAATACTGTTTATGGGCTTAAACTTATATTTATCGTACTGACTAACATTTTTTGCAGTGATATTTTTCTGGCTCAACGCTTTCCATAATATTGAATTTTCTCCCGAAGATTCTTGGACCAGTATCTTTATTTCAAAAATTAACTCCCGAATACAAATGCCAACAGTAAAATCACTTGACAAGGAAACAACAATCAATTCAAGCCCTTTTCCTGTGGATACTTCCAATTGAAATTCACTTGATATACTTACATCAATGCCAGAAGGTGATTTTGTTTTTACTTCTAAATTTTTTGTTTCCAGTTCAAAATCGTTCCCTTTATCATAAGGACCTTTCCAGGAATTCAAAATAAAATTAATCTCTGTTCTATTAGGGTAAGTGATTAAAAATTTCAGAACCAACAATTCACCCATGAGACCTTTTATAGCATCCTCTGAAAGTGAATCTGATTTTTTGTCTTCAAAAAATTCACTCCACCTATAAAAAGCCTCAATAAAATGATTTGAATATTCATCTACTTGAATTATGTCTTTTATCCCATGATATAGAGAAAGTATGAGGTCGTCAAAGAGGTCGTGGTAATCATTATCAATTAATTGAAGTACAATCAAGTTTTTTTCTAAGAAATATTCGATGGATAAATTTTCTTTTTGAATTCCCTTGAAGTTTAAATGTTTGTTTGCTGGTAGTGCAAGAATTAAACATCGTTTATTGTCCTTGCTGACTCCAATATAAAGTTCGCAGATACATGCAGAGGATACTCTCAACGACCTGAAGCCACTTGTAACAGTATTGTCTGAAAGTCCTGACCATTTTTGTTTAAGCTCTGTACTTGTCATATTTATAATTCATTTGCATCAGCTGGTAATTCCGAATCTGTTTCGTTAAATTCCAATTCTGTTTCCTCATCTTCAAATCCATAATTCCCATGCACATAAACTCCGCCTGGGTCTGGTTCAATAGGGGGAAACCCAATTGCATAACCAATCAGAGGTATGTTTAAATCAATCCCTTCCTTATCTATCATTTCTTTTAGTTCCGAATCTTTTTCTTTTCCTTCCTCCTGGAGAAACACATAATGAGAATCCAAAATGTATATTACCAAGAGCCCTTCTTGGTCTGTCATTTTCTCACGGTAAACTCTTTCCGGAATGTTTACTTCCTCTGCTTTTTTATTAACTTGTTCTTTTGTCCAGTCAGGATATTTGCCATGATAATAAGTTCTTCTGTTTTCAATAAATTCTTTTTCCGATTGTTCTATCTGTGTTATACTTAAAAGTATTGATAAGTCTAAACCAGCCGAAATAAGGTTCGCAGACCTTCCAGAAGCACCAAAAACTTTTCCGTGTATAAATTTCTCTCTGAAATATTTCACCCCCTCGTCTGTGGACGGACCTCTTCTAATCGTCATTGTAATATCAATAGGCAAATTCGATTCATTCTTTTTTAATATCCCTTTGCCTTCATTCTCTTTTGCTCTACCTGTGGTCTTAATTGCTACTGTCCAATTCGTCAACTTATTCACTTCCCGGCATCTCTCAATGAATTTTATTATGCTGTCACATGTTTCATTTCCAAAATTATTTTCCTGTTCAAGAATTTCTAATACACCGGCAATATCTGTTTGTGCTGTAAGAAACCCTGCATCACTTCCGTCTTCTTTCTTTTTAGTCTCAAACTTGAACTTGCCAACTATGTTATTTTTAAATTGTGTCCAAACATCCTCGATCTTTTTCTTTCGTAAGTCGAAGTTTGTAGATTGTTCCAGTGAATCCTGATAAGACCAATTCACTTCTAAAGTATCACTCAGAATAGAAGGTCTTGTAATTTTAAGGGCTCCAGGATGCTTTTTTACCCGAAGAATAAAATTAGCCGGTGTCTTTGGAGGGATACTTTCTTCCATTTTCTTAAATTCAATTTCAAGTTCTTCTATAGTCCTAGTTACTAAATCATATTTCTCCATTGAATCGCGGGTGATGAAGAGTTTGCAGCAATCCAAATAACCTGGCCGATAGCCAAACCATCTACCCATTTGCAGAAGTGCATCTGAATAATCTGTAGAACGAACAAAATAATTAATACTTAAACCTTCTAGGGTAAACCCACGGGACAATCTATTCCCACCGATTGCGATATATTTTTTCGGGGTATTTCTTGGGTAAATAAGTTTATCTCCTGTCAGGCTATTAATTGCTTTAACTTCTATGTCTTTTATAGCATCTGTCAGGAAATTATTTTTGATTGTTTCGAAACTGATTGGCTTGAGGAATTCATCATCATATCCTTTCGGCAAGTAGTCAGACACAAGCTCAATAATATTTGAATAGAACTTGTACCATATTTTTTCAAAAGTTGAAAAGACCGATTTTGGATTTCCTGGATCATCAAGCAGCAAACTACTTTGCAAGTCACGGATATAAACATCTATTAAAGCTTTAAGTTTGTTTTGCCATAAGGTGTATCTTGAAATGTGAATCAACATTGAATTATGTGGATTAAACATCGTAGAATTAATCATTGCAGGTTTCCGGCTTTCCCTAATAGCAATCGAAAGAATAAAACAGAGGATGCTTTCTTTAATTGAATCTGGTAAGTGTCTGGGAAAATTATCCCCCGGTCTTGATGCCCTCGTCAGTCTTCTGTATTCTCTGTAATCAGCAAAGTCTAAATAAGAACCAAACTGGCCAAACCTCTCTTGCCATTCATTAAGGTTGTTGATTTTGAGAACTCCAATTAATTCTCCGTTGCTTTGTCCGTAAACTCTGTCAGGAAAATTTTCAATATTGTCGTTTACAAGTTCAACCAAAGGAATTTTTGATTGTAAGCTATTTTCAATTGGTTTAAGTGTTTCAAAGATTTGTTTGGCTCCGACATAATTTGTTGGTGGATTCAGTAATACAATAAAATCATCAGGAAAAAGATTGGGAACTTGTGGAAGTGATTTTTCTTCCTGTTGACCTCTGAGTTTATATTTTACAATCCAATTATTTTCTGGTGCATCATTTCTGTCAGCAAGAATGTTTGCAAATGGTGTTGCTGTATAGCCTAAATATGTTTTTCGTTTGAATAATTCCAGTAAAGCTCTGATGTGTCCATTTGTTTTTGATGCATACTCTCTTCCTTTTTTCCCTTCGTTGTTCAATGATGCGTTGTCAGCTTCATCATCAAGTATTAACAAAGGAATATTGTGTTGTTCTTTATTTTCTTCCAAATAATCATGTAGCCAAACGATCAAATTGCGAAGCACATTTACATTGTTTTTACATACCAGAATATTAGTTTGGTTCAGAGAGAAATCAGCATCAAGTAATGATTTTTTAAAATCAGATTTTGCGGATGTAATTGAAATCACCTGATTGATACTGCTATCTCCTAAGTTGCCAAATCTTCTTATAGTTCCAACTCCTTTCTTTACCAAATTATCAGTGTCAATATCAAGACCTTCTCCTACCACATCACTTTCAATTCTTAACTGGGTTTGATTTCTCAAGTCTTCCATTAAACCCGCAAGAACAATTATTAAGCCGTAGCCGGAATCAATTGCTCTGTTTATTACTGCATTAAAATTTTGTGTCTTACCGGCTTGCACACTACCCACAACTAGCCCTTTAACATAAAATGCTTCTTTCGATTTTGGGTCACCCATTTTTTCCAATATCTCAAGGCTAGTTTTTCGCGTTTCTTCAATAACCTTTTCAGAACGACCTGCCTTTTCAAGAAGTGTGAAATACCGGTCGCTATAATTCCAGTCGTTTTTCATTTGCTCTTTTCTGTCAGCGGTCAGCCAGGTCCTGAAATCTTTTTTAGTTAATGAGTTGCTTGGGTCAATGTCAATTGGGTTAACAGATAAATATTGATTCTTTGCAGTCTCATAATAATTTTTCAAAGTGACTTCGTCAATTTCAGCATACCCATAGGCATTTATTACTGCTATGATAGATAATTTAATCTCCGGCAACAGATTCAGAAAATAGCTTGGCGAAAGAGAGTTATTTAATGAATATTCCTTTGCCTTTCTTGCAATGATTTTGATTATTATGTCTATGTATTTATTCTCCATAAATTCTACTTTAGTAGGTGCATTATTTCTGATGGAAGTGAAGCTTCCGTAAACCCAAGATTTGGAAGTATGTCACGTTTTATGTGTTCGGACGAAAGACCACTTTCCTTCAATTCATTTATACAAATTATAAAATCTTTCAATGATAACCCGTCCTTCTCTTCAATTCCTACGAAAGCTTTCTCTTCATGAGTTTGTCTAATATGATTGATTCTTGTATTAATCATCCGAATGACTAAATTCAACTTTATAAGCTGTTCCTTTTTTAAACCATCCCTCAATGTTCGGAGCAATGAGAAATTATTATTTAGTTCAAGGAGTGTACCTTTGTTAGATGCCTTCCTTTCAAATAGTTGAACATTATCCTCTTTGCGGTTGTTTGAAAACTTGCGAATGCCTTTATTGAAGAACTCTCTCTCTGCTTCAATTTTCAATTCTTCAATATACTTCTCAAACGCTGTTGTTAAATCGTGAGGGATTACGACCTGTGACTTGGCTACATTCAAGTGCAACAAATGGTCAACACTATTACCGACTTCAACACGAAGTCTGGCCAACTGAAGTCTTGGAACTTTTTTAATTAAACCATTCCATCCACCAAAGTGAATAAGCCTGTCAGTTCTATAAATGTAAATACCTTCCATGTCCATCAAACTTCTGTTCTTTGTCGTCCAGATGGAAATTCCACTTTGACTCTCATCAATACTTCGGGAAGGTAAAACGAATCCTTCTATCTTAATCGTATCAGTGCTGAAATTTTTTTGCTTGTATTCTATAGGACGGAAGTCATTAACAGAAGGAAAAGGATTGAAGGGGGCAATTCGATTATTGTTGATTCTAATGTTTAACGGATTAACCTTTCGTTCCATGAACCGATGAAACACCAAAGATAAATAATCTGAGGTGACTTCACTTATTTGTTTCTTCAATGCGTTTTGTCTGTTTGCCTCTTCAAGATAATTCTCAAACTTGTAAAGTCCTTTCCAAACAACTATTGTATTAGCTTCAAAATTTTCAAACCGATTTATATGCCCTTCGCTTATTGAATGATATTGTGCAATTAGTTTTTTAATTTCTACTTCTGTGTTAACCAGCAATCGCCATTTACCCACCTGCTTTAGATAATTAACATCCCATGTTCTGCCGAAATATTTTTTTGTTCCCTTCTTCCTAGACAAAACAGTAAAGCATCTTGTCTGAGAAAATGATGCTGTCTTCATTCCTAATCCAAATCTTCCCAAGTCAAGCGTATGCCTTGTATCTTCTGGTGATTTACTTGGGAATTGCATACTTGCTTTAAGAAATTCTTCATTCATCCCATCACCATTATCAGCAATAAATAAAGTAAATGGCTCCTCATCCATTTTAATCAGCACTTCTAATTTATCTGCATTTGCTGAAACAGAATTATCCATTAGGTCGGCTAAAGATGATTCCAAACTATATCCTTGCTCTGCAATAGATTTTATTAGATATTCAGGATTTGGGTCTGCTGCCTCGGACAGTATATTTCTCTTTTCACTCATTAACGAAAACAAATTAATTCGAATAGTTGGTTCTCTGTTACACTCCAATTTATTTGAATTGTCGTATAAATAATTTTCTTTGGGTTTATTTTAGATACACCTCTAACATCTGATTCGTTCAAACCCACAAGTGCTCTAACGAAATTCAATCTACTTTGTGTCATTTCTCTCTGATACCAACCTTTTCGATTCCCATGTATAGGGTCGAATTGGTCTCGCCAGTTTTGAATGGTATTAGGATTAATTCCTAATATTTCACCGATTCTTTTATGAGTAAGTTGTTGCTTCCCAAATCCCAAATGCTCATACGCTATTTTATCAAAACAAGATAAATAATACGACAAATTTAGAGCAAATTTATGATTGCTTTCCATTAAAGTTTTTGAATTACATAATCAACATCAATATCAGGAAAACCAATTCTATTATAGTATCTTATAAAGGATGATGTCATTGACTGAGCAAAGGGAGCATCCAATTTTGCAATATTTGAAAATGAATTTAATTCCGAATAATCAACCATTATTTTATCCTGAAAATCAACAATTTGATTTTGAATAAACGGAGTGTTTGGCATGAAGAAATATCTATCAGAGATGTTATTTCTTATAAGCTCACTTAACTTATTATTTGTATCCTTGTTGGGAGTTGCTTTGAAATTAGAATACTGGCTAAATTCTTCTAATTTCTTTGCCTTTGCTAAAAGAACTTTACCAACCTTTCTGCCTAAATTCAGTTCCCCTTTAAACCTCTCAACAAAATCGCAATCTGGAGTAAGTACAACAAAAATGTCATTCTCTTTTTCCAAAATGTCACCTGCTTCATATTCTTTTTTGGGAGCAACCGGAAAAACATAAAATTCCATAGGCAATGCTTTTCCCGTTATTCTCGAATCCTTTATTAGTTCCCTTATATTTTGCTTAGACAATGAATTTGCTAACCTTCTAAGCATTAAGTAACCTAATGAAACATCATTTGATTCTGGTGTAAATAAATCCCTCTTGGAATGGATTGTATCCCAAAAATATTTTTTGAACTCCTCTTCAATATGCCTATGGATTCTTTCTTTTAGCAATACAAGATTTGATGAAATTATACGTTCAATTTCTTGCTTTAGAATTTGAATACCGTCTTTTTTATCTGAAACACCTACTACAACTGACCTTAAACTTTCTATTTTATATGCAACTGCTGAATGAAAAACAACAGGTACAAAAGTAAATTCTTGAATTTCTTTAAGAACACTTAACCCTTCCTGTTCAGCAGTGTCTGAAGCAGGTCCTCTGCATAAATCTAAAACAATTAAATCATAATTAAGAGACTTCACTTTTTCAATACCAATTTCAAATGTTTCTGCAACATCTGCTTTTAATGTAAACCCACTAATTTCTAAATCATCGAAATTTTGTTTCAAATCATCCCTAATATCTTCATCGTCAATAAAAAGTACTCTGATGTTCATCTATATTCTATATTTAAAGGTTATTTTAAATGATGCCCCTTCTAGCGGGCCGTTATTTATTAAATGAAAATCGCCATAGTATTCAGAAATCAACTCACCAACAATTGTTAATCCTAAACCAATGCCATCTGGTTTAGTACTGAAATATGGGTCAAATATTGATTCCTCTGTGCCTTCTTTAATACCATGGCCATTATCGCTGAAAATAATTGAAAGTGCATCTGGTTCTCGTTGCACAAGAACCTCGATTTTCTTTTCGTTTGGTATTGATTCTAACCAGTAAACTGAATTTTGTATGAGATTCATTAATATGATACCAAGCTCGGCTTCATCTATAGTTACATGATTTTTTGAATCCGGTATCGTATATTCGATATTGAGTTTTTCAATTTCCCTGTGTGCTAATAAAAATTGGTCTTTGATTACATCCTCAACTATAATTGATTTTGGACGCCCTCTTTTTCTTCCTCCAAATGGTTCGATGCGTTTAAAAAGCTGAGCAAAGTTTTCTCTTGTTTTAACAATTTTATTCGCACTCTCTTTTATTACATCATTATTAATAACTTTTTTATCTAACTCCTTTTTGATAATATTTGCTTGTGCATCAATCTTTCCTAAATAGTTACCTCCATCGTGCAAAATCACATCTATTAATTGCCCCAATGTCGTTAATCGTCTATACCTTGAAATAACTTCCTGTACTTTTTTAACCCCCTCCTGAATTTCAATATCCTTCTTTTGAATTACTTCTAAAACCTCCTTGTTATTGGGGAGTATTTCCTGGATATAAGTTGAAATTGATGCTAGTGAGAATCTTGCAAAGAGGCTTTCCTTATTCTGAATTACAGTCTCATTTTCTCTTGGCCTTTCTGTATATCTCCTTATTTCAAGTTCATTAAATATTAGCTTAACGAATTCTTTTAAATCCTCAAATGCTTGGCTTGCTACGATTCCTTCCCGATTACTTTGGTCTTTCAGTTCAGGGTTTGAATCTAAGCCGATGGATACATAGCCAACAATTTGGTTAATACTCAATCTTAATGTAGGGTTATTTACCCTTCTAATATTCAAATTAAGCCAATCATCATTTTTATTACCATACGGTAAAACTCTGAAGTTGTCTCTATAAATACTAATACCCGCTAAATCGTTTAAATCACTTTTTATATTTTTTACTGAAGAATCGACTTCAGTTGCAAGGTTTTTGATTGAATCATCATCCCTATTCCAGACTCTAAATTCAAAGCTAAACGGACCCAAAAGTGAGTTACGAATTGGGTTACGTAATTGAAATTCGGTTTCTGACAAGGTTAGCTTTATTTCTTTTTTTTCTTTTTTGCTGAAATAAGCCAAGGAAGGAATACCTTCACTTGATACATTTCCCTTTATATAATAATCAGGTTTGTTTAAAGTTTCTGGACGTTCTATCAGCCCACTTAAATCATCTAAGCCATCAGGCAATTTTAATTCAATTAAAAAATCTTCGGATGGTGCTATTGGACTTAATAATCTTGATAATGCTATTCTTAATTCTCGAATTTTATTTTCATCCCAAGATGTACAAAGATTTTCTAATTCCAAAACCGTTCCACTATCAATTATTTTATTTGGAAGCCTTACTTCCCATTTAGTTTTTACATCATCTAAATATTTTTCTTCATCAGAAAAATCATTCCAATTAAAATTTACTACAACCTCGTTATCATTAACCTTTTTTGTGTAAATATTTAGCAGGCTTCCCAATTTTGCTGAAGCAAACCTTCCTATGCCTTTTTCGCCAGTAAATCTTCTGATCTTATTTTCATTTACCACTTTCTTTTTATAAGTGGTAGCTGGTTCCATCCATGCTTCTTCGATTATTTTTAAGTCCATCCCCAAGCCTTCATCTAATATTGATATGCTTGAATTTTCTTTCAATATTACCCTCTTTTCTTTTTTGCCCTCCTTTACTTTTTCAATTGTTCCTTTAAACTCAATTACAACAATTGGAGAATTAGCATCATAGCTGTTTTTTACTAATTCAATTATCGCTACTATGTCATTACTAATTAACTCTTCGCCAATGGTCTTAATAAGCCTAGCTTTGGGTCTTAATATTGATTCTCCAGTCTGAATGGGAGTTGTTGTCATTATAATAAATTTTTTATTTTTTTAGCAATATTCTTTGCCATTAATGGTGGCACTGCATTGCCAATCTGCTTAAACGCTGCAGTCCTATTGGCCCCCTCTTTAACCCCTTCAAAATAATAATCATCCGGAAAGGATTGTAACCTCGCGGCTTCACGAATAGTTATTGAACGATTCTGTTCAATATCGGGATGAATATAGTAATGACCATCCTTAGAAATATGGGCTACAACAGTATGCGAATGCGGTTCATTTGATGCAACCACTTTAAACCGGTCATAAAAGGAAGATCTATTTTTATGAGTTTTTAAACGTTCTGGTAAATCATTATAGTTTAATCGTTCTTTTTGACTATCCCATTTCTGGATTGCAATTCTATATATTTCTTTATCCTGATCAGTGTGAGGACGGGCCACATGTTGAGTTAAAATATCAATACCGTTGCGGATAAAGCTTTGATTTAAATAGGAATTGGTTCTTGTAAGGTATTTTAAAAACTTATCTGCTCCTTCACCTGCTTGAATTTTGGGTAAATCTTTAAGTAATAAATTTACCTTAAAATTAGATTCATTTCTAATTACCTCAAAATCAGGGAGAACAATATCTAATTCCTTTTTCCATCCAATTATAACAACTCTTCTTCTCTTTTGAAGTACCCCGAAATTGGTTGCCTCAAGTGTAAAAAGTTTCATCTGGTAACCTTTTGCCAAAAAGAGCTCTTCCATCTTACGCAAATATGCCCCCCCTTTCGCTGACTTCAATCCAACTACATTTTCAAATACAAACATTTTAGGATTGTATTCTTCCAAATATCCCGCATACTCTATATACAAATTATTTCGTGGGTCACTCTTCATCCCATCATCAGATCTGGCTCTGCCTACCAAGGAATATGCTTGGCATGGAGGGCCTCCAATTATCAAATCAATTTTTCGGCCTTTCCTTAATTTTGAGATGGAATTATGCACGTACGAATTCAATTCAGGACCAATAGGAAGATTTATAATGGAGTCTAATAAAGCTTTAGGTAAGTGAGAATACAATTCTTCTCTAGAAATTTCTCCTTTCAAATAGGATATATATATGTCATATTTATTTTCTGACTTAAGAAAGTGGTAGGCAGCCCGGGTTTTTAAAGTGAAACATGCTGCCTCATCCATTTCTACGTGAGCAATTGGCTCAAACCCAGCCCTAATGAACCCTTCTGAGAGTCCACCGGCACCTGCAAAAAGGTCAATAAAATTCAATTTGTGCATAATTACGTTAGTTATTTTTATTCAACTCTTTTACTACTCTTGAAAGTGTTTTAGTTCTATTTGCACTTGTTAAAGAACATTCAAATATGCAAATTACTTTCCAACCTTCCTTCTTTAAGACTAAAATATTTTCCGAGTCCCTATTTATGGTATTCTCAATCTTGGATTTCCACCAATTCGTTCTTGTTTTAGGCAGTTTAAAATACTTGCAGTTTGAATGTCCATGCCAGAAACAACCCTGAACAAAAATCACGGTTTTGTATTTTCTCATTACAATATCTGGTTTCCATGGAAGCTTTTTATCATGAATCCTATACCGAAAACCATTCGCAAAAAGAAACCTTCTAACAATAAGTTCAGGTTTGGTATCCTTCCCCTTTATTTGACTCATGTTATAACTTCTGGTCTCCTGATCGTGGACATCTGACATATTACAAAATTCGGATTTAATCATATTATTTGACTTTTTTAATTAACTTAAAGGATAGGGACAACTTTTTAAATGACCTACTCACAACACTTTCTCTTTTTGTTAAAATCCTTGGTTTCAAGTGCAATAGTCAGTGGACAAACTGGATTATTATATATTCATACTACCTTCTTACGGTTCAACCAATCCACTTCCCTTATTTTGACGGATTTAGATTATGAGAATTTGGATTAATTTTATTTGAATCCATTCTATCCATTATTTAGACATGGCTAAAAATTTAGTGGACACCTTCAAATGGCTTGATGAAATTCATTTTTTATTACCTTCCACTTTGTCCACTTCTATCCTAAACCTTTCACGAGTAAAAAATAATGACGTCTACCTCCAAAACGTCAAATACGTTTTATTACCTCTTCTATCCCGTTCACCTGAAGTGTGCGGGTTCAGAATTAATTTACGGTGATCGGAAATTTTGCTAATCCATTTTGTAAAAGTGGCTTGTTTAATATCCGAGTTTTTATTCGCCTCTTTGTATTCGTTGTAAAGCATTTCCAATGGGTTATCATTATTGCGTTCTCCGGGGTTGTAGGTGCAGCGGTGTAAAATCACCTCATCAAAATAGTCAATGAACTCCAAAGGCATTGAAGCCAATAATTTGCGCTCGGCATAATTGCATACTGGGTAAGGAACCAGCCCTTCGTTTAAATAGGTTTGTATACAAAGCAGCATGAATTTGTGAAACAATTCAAATTCTTCGGCACGCCAATCCTTACTAAAGAAAGTAGTTTTGAAATAATCCTTCACCGTATTGTTCGGGTTAAAGAAATCGCCAAACTCTATTATATGCTGCCTGCGGGCATGGCTGCCTCCATCGCCTTTTAAAGTATAATTGGTGGAAACATATACCTTCGGAGAATCCTCGTAAGCCAATAACATCGCACCCAAGTATTTCCGGGCCACCAGCATGTCTTCGGTGATAATAGAAAAAGCTTTGGTAAAATCAAAACGCTCCCCGGCATCGTTAAAGTCAATGATCCGGTGCGACTGTGCCAAACCATCGTATGGAAAAGTACCATCGAACTTGAAATTCTGCGCATCAATGCGGTGAACTCGCACCATCATACCTATGGCTTTGCTAAAAATACTTTTACCGGAGCCACCGTGCGCCTCGCTCGCACTGCTAATTTTCGCATCCACCGCCACCACTGCTTTCGCAATGGCGGGGTTTTTATAGCCGTGTAATAAATAGCCCACGGTGCTCATCAGGCTCAGCATTTTAGCGCCGTACTCGGTCTTTACTTTTTCGTCGGTATCTTTATTGTTTACCTTTTCGCCCACTGATGCCAATGCTAAAAACACGGAGAACTGACAGGTAATATCATCTTCATTACTCACTTCCTGTAAATGAAATTCGCGTTCCAACTTTTGGGAATTCCAGATATGTCCTTGCAACTCGCTATATGGCTTGGAAACAATTTTATCGGGAGTGATTTGCACGAAACAGTTCTTAAAATAAATATGTGCCCGGTCTTCGGTATCACGCAGAAATATAAGTTTCAAAAACGGAAGTGCTTCCAATAAATCCTTACTAAAATACGTCTTAGAGCCTTTTACCAACATAGATTGTACACGCTTGTCTTTTATTTCACGTTCGGCATAATCCTGAGTAAACTTTTTGATCGAAAGAATCTGAACTGGGTAAACCACATTGTCTACAATCCTCACAAATTCATAATCCTGTTCGTTATTGCTTGTGCGATACAACCCGAAACCGTTTCTATATAAAAAATCAAGAAAGTCCAAATGCACCAGGGCAATTTCCTCTTTCTCTTTTCCGGTCTTCCGGTCGTAATAGGTGGTTACCTTCCAAAAATCACCCTTCTCGTATTGGTATTTTAAAGGAGTATTTTCTTCTTCACGGCTTACCGCTACTTCGCGTTGTTTGTTTTCCAAATCGAGTTTCCCAATGGGATACATGCCGTGTTCTTTCAGCGCTTTATAGGCACTATGAACCACGGTTGCAATTTCTTTCTGGTCGAGATCATTAAAATGTGCCGTGATGTAATTTATAGCCCATTCCTGTGGTATTCCCACCCTGTTGCAGTTATTCGCCAATACAAAAACATAATCATTGCGTTGCCCTTCCACATAGGTTTTAATGCGATTGGTAAATTCGATGCAACGTTCAAAATGGAAATAATGGAAACTGAATTGTTTTGATTTTTCATTCCGGAACAAATTGTCATCAAACGACACAAAGCAAAGTCGGTTGATGTCCTTCCCACTGGCATCAAGCTTAATATTGTAAATTAATTTAAAGTAGTTCTCGAGTGCTAAGAATTGTTTGCGGTGTTCCTCTGGCGGGAGGGGTTCCAGTCTTACCAACAACTTCAAGCCATTGCCACCGGGAGAAATGAAAGCAACATAAACATAAGGATCCCCGCAAAGGTGTTCCTTCATCTCATTTATTTCCGGAACATTATCAATGTCCAAACAAATGATATGGCTTTGCTGTTGCAGCTTATCTGCTTTCCGCACTTCGAAACTACCGCTCCAGGTGATGGCAGGTAATTTCTTTTTCGCTTCGCTGTAAGCGTTTTTATCGTCGTACAAATTGCGTACGGTAAGTACTTCGTCTTGCCAAAAACCTGATTTTATTTTATCGAGTGCCTCTGAAAGTTCGATGGTGCTGCCCACCGTATCGAGGGCATTTTTATATATTGAAATGGACATGGGTTGGTTGTTTAATTTTTTTGGGTTCGATGTGGTTTAATTTTGGTTCCCGACCCTGAAAGGGTCAAATAATAATAGCCGTAGGTGAAACCTACGGTACGGTGGTGTAGGTTATCAGAACCCCGAAAGGGGTTCAACCCCTCGCGGGGTTGGAATCCTAACATCGCCACCCCCGGGTTTCACC
>CANNQU010000030.1 GCA_947507965.1 Bacteroidota bacterium | reverse complement strand
TGGGATTGGTCGGGGTGGCAGGATTCGAACCTACGACCTTCTGCTCCCAAAGCAGACGCGATACCGGGCTACGCTACACCCCGTCTTATTCACCTCTTTACTTCAGCTCCTCGTGCGGTGAGGGAGGGATTCGAACCCTCGATACCCTTTTGGAGTATGCCGGTTTAGCAAACCGGTACTTTCGGCCTCTCAGTCACCTCACCTTTTGCCTTTATAAAGGGGTGCAAAAGTAATTTTTTAATTTATATTTTCCAACTTGTTTTTAAAAATAGTTGCAATAACAAATTGCTTGCGTACTTTTGCACCATAAAATGGCGGTTGTAGCTCAGTTGGTTAGAGCATCGGTTTGTGGTACCGAGGGTCGTGGGTTCGAGCCCCATCATCCGCCCACAAAAAAGCCCTTCAGTGTTTTCTGAAGGGCTTTTTGTTGGTTATAACGTAATGAAATCAGGCTTGTCCTGTAGGTCCTCCATAATTCATCGGAAACCCATCCCCCATATTGGACCCCTCCTCTATACTGCCAAATTGCTCCTCGAATTTTTGTACGTTCTCCGTTAAAGCCATCAGCAATCGCTTCGTATGAAATGGGGTTAATAAAATCCTCGATTTTACTTTTGCCTTCGGTACGCCGGGCATAACACGCACAAAATCAATTAAAAATTCTGCGTTGCTATGGGTGATAATTGCTAGATTACTATAAACACCTTCTGCCATCTCTTCGGTGAGCTCAATGTCTAATTGTTGTTGGTTATTTTGTTCTGCCATGATTATAAAATATTTCTGCGAAAATAACATAATGCTCCTGCTATTCCAAAAAAATACATCGAAATACCTTTGTTCTTCCTATTACATTTTTATTTAATTTCGCTCCTTATAATTATGAAAGATTTATTATATCGCTTTGAAAACAAAGCCCCCGAAATCGTGTTTGAATGGCACGACAACGAAACAGAAGCTGTAGGCTGGTTGGTTATTAACAATCTACGTAATGGTGCTGCCGGTGGCGGTACACGAATGCGGAAAGGGTTGGATAAAAATGAGGTCACTTCTCTTGCTAAAACAATGGAAGTGAAATTTTCTATCTGTGGGCCGGATATGGGAGGCGCGAAATCAGGTATTAACTTCGATCCTGCTGACCCTCGTAAACAGGGTGTGCTGGAACGCTGGTATAAGGCCATTTTACCCTTACTTAAAACGTATTATGGTACCGGTGGCGACTTAAATATTGATGAAATTCATGAGGTGATTCCTATAACCAAAGCCTTAGGTCTGCTGCACCCGCAAGAAGGTATCGTTAATGGTCACTTTAAAGCAACGGATGACGTGAAGAATGAGTTTATTCATAATTTGCAAACCATTGTTTCTAAAACATTAACAGATGATCGCTATTCGCCCGATTTAAGTAAAGGATATACCGTTGCCGATATGATCACCGGTTTTGGTGTTGCAGAAGCGGTACGCCATTATTACGACCTTTGGGGAGGGTTGATTCGAGGCAAAACTGCCATTATTCAAGGATGGGGTAATGTAGGTGCCGCGGCAGCCTATTATCTAAGCAAGATGGGAGTGGGTATTGCAGGTATCATCGATCGTCAGGGGGGGCTGATAAAAGTAAATGGATTTAGTCCTGCTGAAATTCGTAATTTATTTTTAACGCGTGAGTCGAACCAATTGGTAAGCAACGATTTGATACCCTTTGAGGATGTAAACAAACGGGTATGGAACTGCGGTGCTGAAATTTTTATTCCGGCAGCAGCTTCGCGTTTGGTATCTCAGAATAATATTGATATGATGGTGAATAACGGTTTAGAGGTGATTAGTTGTGGTGCGAATGTGCCGTTCGCTGATCCTGAAATATTTTTTGGATCAATAGCTCTCGATACCGATTCCAGAGTAAGCGTCATTCCTGATTTTATTGCCAATTGCGGCATGGCTCGCGTTTTTTCATACTGTATGCAGCAAAACATTTCGCCCACCGATGAAGCCATTTTTACAGATGCCAGCTTTACTATCCGAAAGGCCTTAACGCGTGTTCAGCAATTTAATTCGAAACCAACCGGTATCGCCAAGAAAGCATTAGAAATGAGCCTTACCCATTTGGTTACCTAGTAACCCGAGCAACAACGACTCGTTAATTAGCGTGGCTTTAGGTCGTTAATATTTAACAATTAACAAGGCTGAATTCAAATTCTATTCTTTATTTTCGCATCACAAAAAAAATATCTTTGGCAACCGAGCGTACCTATAAACGTCATACCAGCAATTTACCCGTTATCATAAGCATCGCTTTGGTGTTGTATGTTTTGGGTGGATTCGGCTTGTTTTTTTGGAGTGCTTATACCGTAAGCAACGAGGTGCAAAGTAATTTGAAGTTTGAGGTTTTTATTGACGATAATGCCACGGATGAGCAGGTAAAAAATTTGCAAAACGATTTAAAGAACAATACTACCTTAGTACGGGAGCTGCATTATATCAGTAAGGATGAGGCAGCTCAGAGTTTTGTTCAGGAATTTGGCGAAGATTTTACCGAAGTGTTGCAATTTAACCCGCTGAAGGCCTCTTTAGAGGTATTCATCACAAATGAACACTCGAATGATGCCGACCTGGAAGAGCTAATACAAAAAACAGAAAATGCGGATGGTGTTTATGAAGTGAAGTATGCCAAACCGGTTTTGCAAAATGTAGGCACTCAGTTACGAAACTTGTCCATTGTTTTCATCGTTTTAATTGCGTTACTCTTAATTATTTCCCTTGCCCTAATTGACAACAGTATCCGCTTGAGTTTTTATGCACAGCGTTTCTTAATTAAAAGCATGCAACTGGTTGGAGCTACAAAAGGGTTCATCCTACGCCCTTACCTTAGTAGGGCGGTTATTCAGGGTTTTTTAGGCGCTCTCATTGCGATAACATTAATTACCGCCTCGGTGTTTTTTACAACCCAAACTTTTCCGATAACAAAAGACTTATTTAATCCGCTACATTTGATCACTATTTACGCGGCACTTGCACTGACGGGCATTTTTATAACCGTCAGCAGTAGCCTTTTAGTGATGCGAAAATATTTAGGCAGTAGCATATATAAATTATATTAAAATTAAACCACAATAAGTAATGGCACATCACATCAAACCTGTTAAAAATGAAAAGAAACTTTCAACAACAACCAGTAGTTATGCATTTGGCAAGCAAAACTATCAATTCATGATTATTGGATTGATCATCATCACTATTGGTTTCTTTCTAATGAGTGGCAGTGATGATATTTTTAGTACAACAAAAATGACGGTAGCACCTATTGTGGTGGTGTTTGGCTTCGCCTTTGAAGTCTATGCTATTCTTAAAAAATCGGGAGAAAATTCATAGTGAGTTATCTTCAGGCTCTTATAATTGCCATGGTGGAGGGATTAACCGAGTTTCTTCCTGTATCCTCTACCGGGCATATGATTATTACCACGTCATTGATGGGTATCGGGCACGATGAATTTACAAAACTTTTTATTGTGGTGATTCAGCTTGGCGCTATTGCTGGAGTCGTGGTGTATTATTGGAAACGGTTTATCAATGTTAAGGATATTACGTTTTATTTTAAACTTTTTATTGGCTTAATTCCAATCTTAGTTTTTGGATTTCTCTTTAAACATAAGGTAGATGGACTTTTAGAACGCGTCGATGTGGTCGCATGGAGCCTTTTGTTGGGAGGTGTATTTTTGGTGTTTCTCGATAAAATATTCAAAGAAGAGAAAATTGATTCACAAGAGAAAATTCGATGGCAGGATGCCTTGGTTGTGGGCTTGTTTCAATGTATTGCCCTGATACCAGGAGTTTCGAGGGCTGCCGCCACCATGTCAGGAGGTTTGTATCGTAAGTTTAACAAAGCTATCGCAGCCGAATTTTCTTTCTTTTTAGCTGTTCCCACTATGTTTGCCGCCACCGTTAAAGATTTATGGGATTCCAGAAATGGAAGCAACCTGTTTACCTTGCACCATATACAACTTCTTGTCTTTGGCAATTTAGTCGCCTTTTTTGTTGCTATCCTTACCCTTCGTTTGGCTATGAATTTCATTGTTAAATATGGGTTTAAAACCTTTGGGTTTTATCGTATTATTGTTGGCGCAGCTATTTTATTGATGCTCTCATTGGGCATTCCTCTCCATCTCGTATAACCTAACCTATTAATCCATGCCATTTAATTTTATAGAAGGCGAAGTTTTGCTGATTGATAAACCGATGGGGTGGACTTCTTTCGATGTGGTCAATAAAATTAGAGGTGCTATTCGTAATTATTTGCGTGAGCATGCCAAAGAAGGTAGCATCCCATCGGGTAAAATAAAAGTAGGTCATGCGGGCACCCTCGATCCATTAGCAACAGGTCTTTTGATTGTTTGCACCGGTAAGCTTACCAAGAAAATTGAGGAGTTTATGGCCAAGGAAAAGGAATATACCGGCACCTTTACTTTTGGCGCGAGCACGGCAACGTATGATGCCGAAACCCTGCCTGAAAATAGCTTCCCTACCGATACCTTGTCGAAGGAGCGTATTCTTGAAGCTTCTCTGAATTTCGTAGGTAATATACAGCAAATACCTCCTATGTATTCTGCCATAAAGCAGGATGGTAAAAGAATGTATGAGCTGGCGCGCCAAGGCATCTCTGTGGAAATTAAGCCAAGGGATGTATTTATAAAAGAGTTTGAACTCACCGACTTTGAAATTCCGAAAGTAAATTTTAGAATCGTATGTAGTAAAGGAACCTATATACGCAGCATAGCAAACGATTTAGGGGTGTCACTAAATAACGGGGCTTTTCTTTCCACGCTTCGACGTACTCGAATTGGCGAACATAAAATTGAAAATGCGTTGGGCGTATTGGAGTTTGTCGAAAGGCTGAAGTAAGGTGACAACATCCATTGATTTATCTTTTCAACACGTCCAACGGTTAAAAATCGTTCGTCACATAACTCCAACGAACGCTTCTAATCCTTCCAAGCCTTCACAATCAACCCCGTGCCTTCCGTATGTGTTTGGTTGGTGTCCATCCAGTTCAAAACAAAGCAAAATGGGTAGGTAATAAGATAGTAGAATGGGATAATGATAAAAAACAGTTTAGATATATTCAGTAGTTGAATAGGGTATTTCATACTTAAGCGCCAGGCTATTTTGCCAGGCGTGCCATAGCTATAGTGTGCTTCAACTTTGTTGAAGCCGGCCCGATTCAGTTTCTGTTTTATCTCTTCTATATTATACCCGTCACGCACATGTTCGCCTATAAATGATTCACCATCATTATGTTCTACATCGCTTCCACCTTTATCGCTAGGGGTTGATATCAACACCATTCCACCCGTTTTTAAGTCGATAAAGAAATTTTTAAACACCTCTACATCTTCAAGAATGTGTTCCATAACATCCACGCATAAAATAAAATCGAAACCATTGGAATGATTGAATTGAGTTAAATCTTCAGTGCGGAAAAGAACGTTTGTCCTTCCAATTTTTTTGAAGAAATTATTACAATCAGTCATATAATCTTCCTTTACATCGACGCTGAGGATAGAGTAGTCGCTGCTTTTTCCACTCATATAATAGCTGTATTGCCCAAATCCACTGCCGGCATCTAAAATTCGTGTTATTCCTTTTTGTTTTTTATGCCAGACATTAAATTCCTTGTGAATATGCCATGAGCGTAATAATAATAAATCGAGAAGACGATAAAATAGTTTACGTAAGCCGGGGGAGGTGTTGAAAATTTTCCCTACGGTATCTTTAATGGGGTCGTAATGCATTGAAGTTGAAATTATTTTTTGTAATCGTCCTCGTTAATTTTTGTTTCGGGTTTTATTTCAATGTTTTTCAATAACTCTTCCATCTGGTGCACGGTATCTAACGTTTCATCCAAGAAAAACTTTAAATTCGGTATGATACGCACCTGGTTACGAATACGTTTGGCTAATTCATGGCGAATATCCTTGGAATGAAGGTTCACAGCACTCATTATTTGAACTCTGTTTTTATGTTGAAACATACTCAGATACACCCAAGCCTCACCTAGGTCGGGCGTTACTTTTACTCCGCTGATGGTGATAAAAAAGTTCCCCCACCAATTGGCGCCGTGTTGCTGAAAAATGGTAGCTAACTCTTCTTGTAATAATCCTGAAACTTTATCTGTACGTTTTCCGCTCATAACAGGGGCGAAGATATATATTTTAGGTATAAAAAACCCATCTCCATTCGCTTTACTTAACGTATTAGTATTATTTTCGTGGCATGATTTTACCAATAACACAATACGGTGATACCGTTTTGCGCAAGCTATGTACTCCTATTATGGCCGATTACCCCAATCTAAAAGAGCTGATTAGCAATATGTTTGAAACCATGTATAATGCCAGTGGCGTGGGTTTGGCAGCTCCTCAAATAGGACTTCCCATACGTTTGTTTGTAATTGATGCAGAGCCGTTGGACGAAATTAACTTAAAAGGCTTTAAGAAGGTTTTTATCAATGCCAAAATGATCGAAGAGAAAGGCGACAAATGGGCGTATAATGAGGGTTGCTTAAGCATCCCGGGCATCCGAGAGGATGTGAACAGAAAAGAACAAATAACAATGGAATATCTAGATGAGAACTTCGTGAAACAAACCGTATCGTATAATGCTAAAATTGCTCGTGTCATACAACATGAATATGATCATATTGAAGGGAAGTTGTTTGTAGATTATCTTAGTCCATTGAAAAAGGAGATGCTTAAAGGCCGATTGGCCGATATCACCAGGGGGAAAGCAGAAGTTGATTATAAAGTTAAGATTCCGAGAAGGTAATTAATGACAACGTTAAACAGGGCATGAACTTATTAGCATCAGAAACATCACCGTACTTAAAACAGCACCAACACAACCCTGTTCATTGGTTTGCATGGGGTGATGAAGCCTGGAAAAAAGCACGTGAAGAAGATAAGTTAGTACTCATTTCAATTGGTTACAGTGCTTGCCACTGGTGCCATGTGATGGAACATGAAAGCTTTGAAGATGAGCTCACGGCGGCCATCATGAATGAACATTTTGTATGCATCAAAGTGGATCGTGAAGAACGCCCTGATGTAGATCAGGTATATATGGAGGCCGTGCAAATAATTCATGGAAGCGGAGGGTGGCCCTTGAATTGTTTTACCTTACCCGATGGACGGCCTGTGCATGGAGGCACTTATTTTAGAAATGAGGAGTGGAAAAAACTTCTCATCGGTTTAGCGGAGTTCTATAAGTCAAGAAAAGAGGAAGCGTTGGATTATGCCAGCCGATTGACAAGGGGAGTGCAACAACAGAAATTTGACACCGAAGGAACGGTAGCCTATACAACGGAAAAGTTAGATAGTCTCCTTCTGAGCTGGCAAAATTATTTCGATTTAAGTGAAGGTGGACAAGATCGCCAGCCTAAATTTCCACTTCCCAACAACAATGAATTTTTGTTGCAGTTTGGTGTTCAAAGAAAAAATAAATTTATCCTGAATTATCTTCATCTTACCTTGCATAAAATGGCATGGGGAGGTATTTATGATCAAATCGGTGGTGGCTTTGCCCGCTATAGCGTAGATAGGCATTGGCATGTGCCTCATTTCGAGAAAATGCTTTACGACAATGCCCAATTGATTAGTTTATTTAGTCATGCCAATACGGTTGCTCAAAACCAATTTTACAGCGGTGTCATCGACGAAACGATTGGTTTTGTACAACGTGAGCTCGCGCACCCGGATGGTGGTTTTTATTGTGCTCTGGATGCCGACAGTGAAGGGGTAGAGGGGCTGTTTTATACCTGGACGGAGGAACAATTTATGGAAGCTTTGGCCGGCGAAGATTTTATAACCAATGACTTCTTAACGTATTTAAAGCTTTTTTTTCAGGTGCTTCCTTCTGGAAACTGGGAGGAAGAGAAGACGAATATATTAAAACGGGCCTCAAGCATAGAGGATTTTTGCAGGGAGAATAAAATGGAAGAAGAGCATTTTATTCTCGATTTAGAAAAGTCGAAGCGTTTGTTACTCCTTAAAAGAAATTTTAGAACTCGTCCGGGCTTAGATGATAAAATTCTTACTTCTTGGAATGCCCTGATGATTAAGGCCTTGGCAGATGCGTTTACCTCGACACAGAACGAAATTTATTTGCAAGAGGCACAGAGGCATTATTCTTTTCTAAAACATAATTTATGGGTGGATGGGAAGCTGTTTCACGCGTATCATTATCTTACCAAGGAGTCCAAAATAAATGCGTTTCTCGACGACTATGCTTTTTTTGCTGATGCCGCAATAGCACTTTATCAATCAACCTTTGAGGATTCCTATTTGATGGATGCGAAAGAATTAGTGGATCGTGCGATGGAGATTTTTTGGGATGAAAGCACCGGATTGTTTTTTTATAGCAGTTGGCTTAATGAGGAATTATATATACGCAAACACGAAGTATATGACCAGGTGATACCTTCTTCTAATGGAATAATGGCTACGGTTTTATTCAAATTGGGCAGGTATTTTGAGGAAGCGGAATTTAGCTTGCGTAGCCTAAGGATGTTGAAATTAATACAGCCTAAATTTGCGAATTACCCAAGTGGATACAGTCAATGGCTACAATTGCAGCTATTAGAAACCGTTGGCCTGACTACTGTTTGTATCACCGGAAATGAGGCATTAAAAGCGAAGAGAGAATTTGATGGAAGGTATCATCCGAACATCATCTTCGCTGGTGGTGAAAGCAGTACAATTCCAGTGATGAAGGGTAAAATTTCTGAGGATAATAATCATATCCATATTTGTACAGAGGATGCTTGCCTTCCAGCGCTAAATAGCGTTAGCGAGGCCTTTAAAGTATTAGCGTAATGGCCGTGTACGTTCGAAGTCGATCTGTCGAAAAAGGGTTCCCCCTTATCCGTGAATACTTTCCTGCTTGCCGTAGTTTTCCATTATGGAGGCTTCATAATGAAGCCACTCCGACCATCGCCGATCAACATTCATAGAGGTCGTATATTTACGTGCATAACCAATAAACATCGTATAATGCCCGGCTTCACTAATCATTAATTCATGATAGAATTGAGCTAGTTCCTTGTCCTTTAAGTTTTGAGAGAGCACTCGAAAACGTTCACAGCTGCGAGCTTCAATCATAGCTGAAAATAGAAGTCTGTCGATGAGAGAAGAATTGCGACTTCCTCCTTTTTGCATAAATTTAGCCAATTCGTTCACATAGTTGTCTTTTCGTTCACGACCAAGTACAAAACCCATTCGCTTGATTACATTATGTACTTGTTCGAAATGATCCAACTCCTCTTTTGCCAAGGTTAATAAGTCGGTAACCAAGTCGGGAAGTTCTGAATTGTTGATGATAATGGTGATGGCATTGGTGGCTGCTTTCTGCTCGCACCAAGCATGATCGGTGAGTATCTCCTCGATGTTCGTTTCTGCAATATTCGCCCATCGCGGGTCGGTTGGCAGTTTTAGTCCCAGCATAATAATGGTATTGAAGTTGAGGCGAATTTACGCTTATTTAATTTCCGTATTTAAAGCTTTTTCCAATCCATTCGTCGATTCCGATAAATAAACTATTTTTGAAGTTCCATTCATTTTGAAGATACTCTACGCAATACAAGCTACCGGCAACGGTCATATAAGCCGAGCACGCGAAGTGGTGCCGCATCTCATAAAATACTGCGATTTGGATTTGCTGGTGAGTGGCACACAGAGTGATGTGAATTTACCCTACCTCATTAAATATAAAAAAAAGGGGATGAGTTATACCTTCGGTAAGCATGGAGGTATCGACTATTACGATTCATTTAGACGGTTTCGTCCTTTCGATTTTATTAGAGACATCTATCGGTTTCCGGTGGAGGATTATGACTTAGTCATCAATGATTTTGAGCCAATCACTGCATGGGCCTGCAAACTAAAGAAAAAAAAATGTGTCGCATTCAGTCATCAGGCCGCCTTTTTATCGAAGAATACACCTCGGGCGATGGATAGTGATATGCTTGCCGAGTTTTTATTTAAGCACTATGCTCCATGCAGCAGTGCTATTGGCCTTCATTTCGAGCCGTATGATTCGTTTATTAGAACCCCTATTATCAGGGCCGAAATAAGGCAATTGGAGCCGTATGTTGAATCGTATATCACGGTATATTTGCCGGCATATACCGATGAATTATTGATTAAATATTTTGAAAAATTTCCTGATTTTCACTGGGAAGTATTCAGCAAACACGTGTTGCTGCCGTACCGGCAAAATAATGTAAGAGTAATTCCAATTGATAATAAGGCCTACCTCAAAAGTTTGCAAGGTTGCACGGGGTTGCTCACCGGGGGGGGCTTTGAAGCACCTGCCGAGGCTACACATCTCGCAAAGAAAGTTATGGTAATACCGATGTTTAATCAATATGAGCAGAAATGTAATGCAAAAGCATTCGAGCATTTTGGAGGAACCATGGTAACCGAAATTAATCATAACTTTGAGCATTATTTACGCAGCTGGCTTTATCAGGTGAAACCGCTTAATATTTTTTATGAAGACCATACCGAACGCATGATTCAGGAGCTATTAGTAGAAAATAATTTAATGTAAAATGAGAAGAAATCGAATCTATTTATTAGCCGTATTAAGTTTTTTCAATTCGGTGGTAATGGCTCAGCAGTGGCGCTCAGTAACCATCGAAGCGAGTATGATGCAATATGCCTTACCGGTTTCTAAATTGGCGGGCTTATTTGTGGCTCCGGTACATTTTAAAGGAAGTGTTGGGCTTGCCTATCAGTGGAATAAAAACAATACGCATCAGCTCTTACAAAATGCCAGTATGGGTTTCGGCTACCACCGCTTTGTTCAATGTATTGTGCCACTAAATACCGAATGTGGCTACCGATATCAATCCGCAAAGAAACTTTTTTTTAATATTTTTGTTGGGGGTGGATATCTGCATAGCATCCCATTAAATACACGATATGTATTAAACAATGGGGTCTATGAAAAAACGAATAAGCTCGGTAAACCTCAAGGTATGGTAAATGCCAGAATGGGAATTGGTTTTCTATTCAAAGAAAATGCGTTCATCGAAATTTCCTATGAGAACCTGCTTCAAACGCCGTTTATTAAATCGTATGTGCCTTTGTTGCCGTATAATATTTTCAATCTAAGGTACGCACTCCCATTCGATACCTTCAAACCTAAAGCAAAGACTCGTAAGCCCACCTCAATAACTCCTGCGTTTTAATCGGTATCATCATGCAATTAAAAATCGTTAGATATAGTTTGTTCGCTTTTCTCTTTTTGGCTTATAACTCCTGTAAAAAGGCAGCGGTAAAAGCTACTGTTTCGTGCACTAACAGCACTACACTAGCCCATCCAAAGGGAACAGCCTTACAGCAATTATTAGATGAATATGTGAAAAAAGGATTACCCGGTATATCTGTTTTACTTGGAGATGGGTCGGGAGTATGGTATGGGGCAGCGGGCAAAGCCGATTTAGAAAACAATATCGATTATTCCCCGTGTACCGTTCAAAAACTGGGGAGTATAACGAAAATGATGATCGGTGTTTTAACAATGAAATTGGTGGAGGAAGGGAAAGTGAACCTTGATGACCCCATTAGTAAATGGATTGACGCCGATGTTCTTAAGAATATAAAAAATGCCGACCAGGTATCTATTCGTAATTGCTTGCAACATACCACGGGCATCTACGATATCATTACAAGTTCCGGCTTTTACTTAGCGGTATTGAGTAATCCCAATAAGCATTGGACCAGTGAAGAGCTTTTAAGCTTTATTAAAAATCAACCAGCAAATTTTGCAGCCAATACCAGCGTAAAATATTCGAACTCCAATACCATTTTCGTGGCCCTATGCATCGAGAAAATAACCGGCAGAAACCATAGCGACTTATTACGTGAAAAAGTTTTTACTCCTCTTGGGATGAATGATACCTATTATCATTGGCACGATGCCGTACCCAGTACTACCGCACAGGGCTATTTCGATTTATATAATAATAAAACGATTGTCAATGTAAGTAATCTCGTTACGGGCAGTGGCAATGGTTTTACCGGTGTATACAGCAATGTTTTCGATTTGCAGAAGTTTGTCAATGGCGTTTTTATCAACCCCATCATCGTATCTAAAAGCACATTAGATTCCATGATGCAATGGAAGTTTTCAGGGGATAATCTTTTTTTCGGAATGGGATTATTTAAATTCGTAGACCCCTTAAATGGTGTTGTGAGTGTGGGTCATACCGGAGGCGATTTGGGGTATGCCTGTGAGGTTTATTACTATCCGAATGCAGCCAATAAAAATTATTATGTGACCTGTGTCAACTATGGCACCAACGGCAAAACATTTCTTTCGCCTGTTTATGATGAATTTGTAGGTAAGCTTAAAGCCATCGTTATTCAATAATGATGAAGAGCAGTAAGGAAACCCCGTTGTTCGTTTTTTCATCGTTGGTAAGCGTGCCTTTAATGGTATGTGGCGGTATCAGGTTAACGCATACCATGCGAACACTTATTTTTAGAAAAAAATTAATTATTTTTTAATGAATAAACTATTTTTAGGATTGATATTAATGGCAGCTAATGGCCTTTACGGGCAGCTCCCACAAACTCAGATTTTTTATTTGCCGATGAAATACGAAGCCAAAGGGAGCAAGTTTACTTTTGGCGACATGCAGCGCATCAGTAAGAAAAAAGGGTATAATAATCAACCCTCATTTGCCCCTGATAGCAAGAGCATTTATTATGTAGCTTTTGCTGATTCAACCAATACCGATATCGTGAATTATAATTTGGAAAAGAAAGAAAGGAAGCAAATTACGCATACCGAAGAAAACGAATATTCGCCGATGGTAACCCCCGATGGTAAATATATTAGTTGTGTAAAGGGCAAGGCACAGCAGCTTTGGAAATTTAAGATATCGAATCCCAAGAAATGTACGCGTGTAATAAAGGCGTTCGATAGTATTGGGTATTATACCTGGATGGATAAAAATACTATTATCTCGAATGTTTTACCCGAGCCATTTGCACTCTATGCACATGTGTTATCTAATGATACCAATATTAGATTGTATATGGGTATCGGTAGATGTTTACAAACATTAAAAAACGAGAATACGGTATTGTATGTTCAAAAGAGAGACTCTGTAAATTGGTATATCAATGCTTTGGAGTTGAATGATAACGAGCAGCCCCATCTGTACTATATTACTAAATGTATCCCGGAGGAGGAGGACTTTGCTATTTTAAATGATGGTACCCTTTTAATGTTAAGCAAGAAGAATCTGTACAAATTCAATATGGTAGATGATTTTCGTTGGAGTTTGGTTTGCAGCTTTGAGCAAGAGTCAATCGATGGCTTTTATCGTATCGCGGTAGCCCCCGACCAGAGTGCGATTTCGATTGTAGGATACAAAGGAAAGAAACCATAAATGGAATTGGTATTCGACGATTGGCTGAACGCTGGATTCTTTGAATAGCAGATCGTTGGTGTCTTCTTCATTATTTTTAAAAATAATTTTAACCATTCACTGCGTGAGCCGAAAGAAACTTAAACGATTTGAAGAGATGAAGACCTTCTCTAATACCTTCGAGAATCCGATAGAGATGAAAGGTAAATGGTTGTCTGCGTTTTTCAAGAACACCAATCCTGTGGTTCTCGAATTAGGATGTGGGAGAGGCGAATACACGATTGGTTTATCGGCCATGTACCCAGAGAAGAATTTTATTGGCATTGATTTGAAAGGCTCTCGATTGTGGAAAGGAGCGAAGTATTGCGCCCATCAAAAGAGGACTAATGCAGCCTTTATTCGCTCGCGTATTGAGCAAATTGAAAGTTTTTTTGAACCGAATGAGGTAGATGAAATATGGATCACTTTTCCTGACCCTCAACCTCGTGATAAATGGGAAAAGAAGCGATTAACCTCCAAAGACTATCTGGAGTTATATAAACGAATTATTTCGTTAAACGGGCTCCTTCATCTAAAAACCGATAATACTTTTTTGTATGGATATACCTTGGAAATATTGCGAAACGCAAATTATGAAATAGTGTATAGTCATGATGATATCTACTCTTTGCCCGAAATACCAGAGGTTTTAACGATTGAAACGACGTATGAGAGGAAGTTCAAATCCTTAGGGGAGACGATTAAATACATTCGCTTTAAATTGGCTTAGGTTAAGTTAGGAGCATAAAAAAACCGCTTCCCATGGGAAGCGGTTTTTTTATATAATTTATAATCTTTATGAATTATTTTGTTACCGTAAATTTCACGGTTTGAGCAACTCCATCAACATAGATATTTGCAAAATAAATACCATTAGCAAATTCTGATACATTGATTGATTGGGTATGAGTACCAATTTCATTTTGTCCGATGTTAACCGACGAAAGTTTTTTGCCTAGTATATTCACAATTTCAATCGTAACCTGAGTGCTCTTCGTAAGTTTGTATTCCACCAATACATTACTTGAGCCGTTCGATGGGTTAGGATAAACCTGTACATCCTTTAAATATTCTTTCGCAGCCGCATTGATACCTACATTGGTTGCCGTAATATGCGCGTCAGCATCTAAATGATAATGAGTATTCGTATATAAATCGCCTGGCCAGTAGTCGCCTAGCCAACTGCTGAAAATGCCATACTTTACTTCTGAGATAAGCATTAAGCTATTTTGCCATATTCTATCAACAACAGGAATTGGATTGCTTTTTTTGCTGTCGCTTTCACGGTATTGTGAGGTTTCACTGGCAAAATAAACACGAAACTGGTTTAGTTTTTTGGTCACTGTTTTTAAAATCGTGGTATCGCTCGTTAAGGTATCTCCCAAATTTGCTTTCAATGCAGGTGCATAGGTAAAGGTGGCGCCAACAATCGACGTTGCACTAAAAGACAGGGCAGGACTAATAGCAATGTATTTGTCGATAAAACTTGAAGTATCACCAGGCCCTAATAATATTTTAATGGTGCGAAGGGAATTGTTTCCCATGTTATTCGTTACGTTAAAGGTAGCTGTTGCCACATTGGGGGTATCCGAATTAATGAGATAGGATTTGGATATACCACCTCCGGTACCGGAGGAATAAAGTTGAATGATTAACGTGTCGATGGCGTTTACATCCGGATTCCAGCGTCTGTATAATTGGGTCAATCGAATAGAGTCGATGGTATATTTTGTATATCTGTTAATTTTAAATGGCTCTGAAGCGTAAGCGTCCGATTTCGGATCCCATACCACTCCTGCACCGTGCATATCGACATTAAATTTAGAGAACGTTCCATTGCTAATAGAAGCAACAATGGCTAATGAATCGGGCATTAAGTTAGGAGCATATCCACCAACGGTTGATATGGTACCATAGCCAGAAGAAGTTAGTGCTGAAATATAATTGAACCAACCGGTATTGGTTGAATTCGTTTTATTTAGCGCATGTTGAGCCATTGCTTTTTTGAAAGGGATGGAATTCTCATCTGTCAGTTTGGCTGTTTTAAGAGCTGGAACACCTACCTGCGCCGTGATATTAGAAATCACAACGGCTGAAGTAAGGATAAAAGTAAAAATACGTTTCATGATAATTGGGTAATTTGAAATAGAATGCAATAATAAATAAAAATAGTAGTAATATGTTATATTAGATGTTAAACGCAAAAAATAGCCACTTGGTTGCATGATGACGAAATTTTGACAAAATGCGATGATTGAGGTTTTGCTATTATCACGAAATACCCTCAAATGGGGGATTTCTTACGGATTGGTTTTAGAAGTCCAGTTCCCGTCTTCCGTTATTAAATTTATTAATTGATCGACCGCCGTTTCTTTGCTAATCCCCTTTTTCACCACGTCCTTTCCCCTATATAAAGTAATTTTGCCAACCCCACTTCCCACATAGCCATAATCGGCATCAGCCATTTCGCCAGGGCCGTTTACAATACAACCCATGATGGCTATTTTTAATCCTTTTAAATGGTCGGTACGCGAACGGATGAGGGCTGTGGTTTCCTGTAAGTCGAAAAGCGTGCGACCGCAACTTGGGCAACTAATATATTCTGTTTTACTTATTCGGGTACGGGTGGCTTGCAAAATGCCGAATGCAATATTATTTATTTTTTGTAATGAGGTGTTGGTTGCATGCAGCATCATTCCTTCCCCAAAGCCATCGATCAATAACCCTCCAGCATCAATACTGGCATGGATGATCATCGCCTCGTCGTTGGTGGTCTCGTAGTTTCTTATCATGACCACCGGCAATGTAAAGTTCATTTTGTTCATTACGACGAACATAAATTTCATGGGCATCATGGCCAACTCATTATCAACATAAAGGAAAACAACCACATTGACAAATTGTTTCAGCATATTCAATGCTTCTATATCACCCACACTTACCCCTACGAAATTCAACTCCGGATGACGTGGATTTTCCAAGAATGCTTTCACGTTGGCATAAAGCGGATAGCCTGTAGTATGTGCGTTATCATTAAGTAGCCAAGCTTCAATATTATAAATTGCTTTTAGCCCATTGGGAAGCATGAAAGGGATATTGGTATTGCCGGCATAAATATAGTCGGCTCCCATATCGCTCATCTGCCATTTGTCGAGGACGATGTCGTAGCGATGCCCTATGGATTGTAAGTCGAATTCGGTGATTTCTTTTAGGTGAGCCAAATGTGCTATGACTCGAGGTACATTTTCTCCTCCGAAATTGGCTATCGGCAGTGACTTTCGGCGAAGGTATTCATAGGCGCTGTATTCTTCAAATGGTTTCAGGTCGATTAAATATTCATCAGGTGCTTTTTGGTAACGTTCAGCAATTATTCTGGCTACCGGTATTTCAAATTCCGGGTCTTCTGTGAGAGAAACTCGAATGGTGTCGCCGATACCTTCTTCCATTAAAGTACCGATACCGATTGCACTTTTTATCCTGCCATCTTCTCCGTCGCCGGCTTCTGTTACTCCTAGGTGCAATGGATAATGCATGTTCTCGGCATCCATTTTCTTCACGAGTAAACGGTAGGCATGAATCATCACCTGTGGGTTGCTGCTTTTCATACTCACTACGAGTTCATGGAAGTCGTTCTCGACGCAAATTCTAATGAACTCTAATGCGCTCTCCACCATTCCTAAAGCGGTATCACCATAACGGCTCATTATTCGGTCGCTTAAGCTCCCGTGATTCGTGCCTATGCGGATCGCTGTTTTATGTTGTTTGCATAATAAAATTAATGGGGTAAACCGGGCACGAATTCGTTCGATCTCTTCATCATATTCTTCGGGTGTATATTCTAAGGTTTCAAATTTCTTTTTATCTACATAGTTACCCGGATTTACGCGTACCTTCTCCACAATGGAAGCCGCTGCCTCTGCGGCATTGGGGGTGAAATGAATATCGGCAATGAGGGGTGTGAGGTAGCCTTTGCTACGCAGCGAGTTTTTTATATGAATTAAATTTTTCGCCTCACTAATGCTGGGTGCTGTTAGTCGTACCAACTCACATCCGGCCTCTATCATTCGAATCGATTGTGCTACACAGGCTTCTGTGTCCATCGTATCGGTGGTGGTCATGCTTTGTATTCTTACCGGGAAAGCACTGCCCATTTTAATGTTTCCGATGGTTACGTCGACGGTTATTCTGCGTTGCATATACGGGCAAATTTAACGAAAAAAGGAAATAGTCATACAAGCCAAACTATTGGCATCGCGAGAAGCTATGGTAGATGATACTTTTCAGGCAGCCTTCGTTGGTGATGAATCTAAATTTCAGGATCCTGAAAAAATATCAAAAGCTTCTTTTTCTAGTTGTTCCCTGAAACTCGGGTGTGCAATTTCGATGATTGCTTTCGCACGTTCTTTGAGGTTTTTCCCATACAAATAAGCTACGCCATACTCGGTAATAATATAGTGAACATGAGCCCTGGTGGTGGTTACGTCGGCTCCTCTTTTGAGTGTGCCAACAATACGTGAAAGTCCTTTGTTGGTGCGGGATGGTAAGGCTATTATTGGTTTTCCTCCTTTGGATAATGAGGCTCCTCGAATAAAATCCATCTGTCCGCCCACTCCTGAATATTGTTTAGGCCCAATGCTATCAGCGCATACCTGCCCGAATAGGTCTACTTCAATGGCGCTATTTATTGCGGTTACTTTTGGGTTTAGCCGAATCACCCGGGTATCATTAACATAATCGGCATCTCGCATTTCAACGATAGGGTTTCCATCGATAAAGTCATAAACTTTCTTGGTGCCAAACACAAAACTAGAAACAATTTTTCCAACATCCGTATTTTTATGCATTCCAGTAACAACTCCTTTATTTACTAAATCAACCAGCCCATCGGAAAACATTTCGGTATGAATACCTAAATCTTTGTGGTTATTTAAATTTGCTAAAGCGGCATTGGGTATGCCTCCTATGCCCATCTGAAGCGTTGCCCCATCCTCAACCAGTTCGGCTATAAATTGTCCAATTCTGTTTTCTATTTCAGTTGGTTTCTTTGACACAAGGGTAAAAAGAGGGTTGTCGGCCTTTACGATAGCATGGATTTTATCTAAATGAATGATCCCGTTACCGTGTACACAAGGCATATTTGGATTTACAACGGCAATTACATATTTCGCAGAATCCATGGCCGCATTGGAAATGTCGATGGAACATCCCAACGAGCAGTAGCCCTTTTTGTTGGGAGGGGAAACCGTTACCATCGCCACGTCGAGTTGCTTTTTTCCTGACCTGAACAATTCCGGAATCTCGCTCAAAAACATGGGAATATAATTGGCCCTTCCGCTATTAACATGAGCTCTGATATTGCTGCCAACGAAGAAGGTATTAATGGTGAAATTTTTAGCCAGTTTTTCGTCCGCGTAAGGCACCGGGCCTTCGGTATGAGCCGAAACAATTTCAACACCTCTCAAGTCGCTTGCTCGAGCCGCGAGCGCCTCAACCAACACCACGGGTGTCGCTGCTGCCGTATGAAGGAATACTTTATCGCCTGATTTTATGATGGTTACGGCCTCCTTCGCCGAAACAAATTTCTTTCCATGAAAATGCATAATGTGAATACTATTATTTGGCCGCGAAGGTAGTTGATAAATCTCTTTTTGAAAGCATTTTCTAAAAGAAAATGTTTCAATTTGAGGGCTGTTTTATTCCTAAAAGAAAGGAGAAAGGGATTTCCAATCTCTTATTCCATGATTTTTCGGAATGGTCGGCACCAATAAATTCTTTCGAGATCCAATTTGTTTCTGAATAGCCTTTTAGCAGCATGATCGAATCGACTTGGCACTGGTAAGGTTTATAGAGCGTGTCTAATGTTTCTGTGCCGTAGTCAAAATATATTCTATGGTATTCTGGCGATGGGATATTGCCCTTCAAATAGCTCATGATGGCGGCTGGAATTGGGTTGTCTTCGATACTGTAAGTGCCGGTCCAGTGGGTAGATAAGCAGGCTGCACCACCGAAAATATGGGGATACTCGCAAAGGGCATATAATGATATTAGCCCCCCCATACTGGAACCGGCGATAAAGGTGTGTTGCGAATCCTTATGCGTGGAAAAATTACTGTCAATGTAAGGTTTTAATTCATTCACTAAAAACTTTAAATAATAATCGGATTGTACTTTCACGGTGAAAAACAGCGAATGGTCCTTTCGTGTTGCCTTATAAAGTATCTCTTGTGCCGAGTCGCTTATGCATTCAAAAGGCTTTTGAGGCATATATTCGCTATGTCGGCTTGAATTACCATTATAAATGCCAACCACAATGCATTTTTGTATCTTGCTTTCCGCCAATAATTTACCTAAAACTTCATCTACACCCCATTCTTGATGATTCCAGCTAAGCGAAGAATCGAATAATGTTTTTCCATCGTTCATATAAATTACGGCATATTTCTCCTGATCATTATAGCCTTCGGGCAGCCATATATCGATGCTTCTTGAAGCGATATATTTTGAATCGAAGCGCTCCAAATGAGTTAGCGTACCACTGGCTATTCGATGCTGGTTGCAAGCCACAAAACAGGCAACAACAAAGACCATGAAGAATTGAAATGTCCTAATTTTTAACATCAATAAAAAGAAGTTTTAAAAATCGTTTTTAAATTCATTGAACCCAATAACTAATGTTTTGCCATTTCATCCACGAACTTCACGAAGCTATTTATTTCTTCAATAGAATTATAGATATGGGTAGAAATACGAATTGCGTTCACCCCATTTTCGGGTACGACCCGAATGCGGAAATTAGCTTTGCCTGCCTCTGTTTGAAACGTGTTGTAATCCATGTTTTGTAGTTTAAATGCGATAACGGCCCCTCTCGATTTCTCTTCTGTGCTGGTGAGCATTACGATATTACTATTTTTTAGATTTAATAATTCTAGTTGCAAATGCGATGCTAAATATTTAACCCGTGCTTCAACGACCGGCATTGTGAGGGTCTCAAAAAATTTTATGGCAGCATTTACGCCAGTCCAAAGTGCAGCGTTTTGTGTTCCATAGTCGTATCGATGTGCCGAGGTGGCGTAACCTTTTATATATGGTTTTGGCGGTTCTACAACATTCCACCCAGCATCACTGCCAGCGCCAACAAAGTAAGGCTGCACTTGCTCCAAAGCTTCTTTTCTTATATAAAGAAATGCAGTTCCTTTGGGCCCACATAACCATTTATGGCAACAGCTTGCATAAAAATCACAGCCTAGCTCGTGTAAATCTAAATTTAGCATCCCGGTGCCATGTGCCCCATCAACAAAAACCTTTATGTTTTGCTCCTTGGCCAGCGCTACTATTTCCTTTATCGGTTGAATTTGGCCTATGGTGCATACGATATGCGGCACGGCAATAACCTTCGTTTTTTTTGTGATTTTACTTTTTAGGTTGGCGATCGTTTCAGATGCCGTTTTACCGAGCTCGAAAAAATTAACTTCAAGGTCTTGCATTTTCGCTCGATTAAGCCAAGGAAGTGCTCCTCCTACATGTTCGTGGTTGGTTAACAAAATTTCATCTCCCTTTTTTAGACTAAGCCCCCAACAGATTATATTTATTCCTTCGGTTACATTATGTGTAAGGCATATTTCGTCATCGCCGGCATGTACAAATTTTGCAAGTGCTTTACGACTTTCTTCCCACCCCCCATATTCAGCGGTACTATCAACCTGCATCATTTTTTGATACACGGCGTCGATCACAGGATAGGGTGAAGGCCCCATCGTGCCATTATTGAAATAAACTCGATTGCTGCTCAGAGGGAATTGCAATCGAAGTACATTCCAGAAATTTTCATCTTCTATTTTCGCTTTAGTTTGTGGAAGTGCCGGAAGAGAAATACCCTGACGATCTGTTTCTCCCAATAATGAGAAAGGATAGAGGCTAAGGGCACTTAGCTGTGCCGCATTTTTTAGGAAACTTCTTCTGTTGGCGCTCATGGTGGGATGGTTATGTTTTTAGATCTTTCTTTTTTTATCGATTTCGAAGGAAAAGTTTATTTTCTTTGCGTTGTTATTCACGAATTTACCAACACAAACATAATAAATTATGCAGCAATTTAATGTAATTGGTTTAATGAGCGGCACTTCATTGGATGGGGTTGATTTGTGTTATGTTGAGTTTTATGATGTGAATGGTCGGTGGAAATACAAAAATTGCGTGGCTCAAACGATCGAATACAACGAAATATGGAAAGCGAGATTGCGGGAAGTGGAACACGAGAGCGCACTTCAATTTTGTAAGACGCATAGTCAATACGGACACTATTTAGGTGCCCTTGCGAATTCGTTTATTCAACAAAATAATTTAGAAGTGGATTTAATTTCATCGCATGGGCATACCATCTTTCATCAGCCTCAACATCAGCTTACCACCCAAATTGGAGATGGAGCTGCAATATATGCGGTAACCGGAATAAAAACAGTGACCGATTTACGTTGTGTTGATGTTGCTTTGGGTGGTGAAGGAGCTCCGTTGGTGCCTCTTGGAGAACGAGATTTATTTGAAGATTATGGGATGTTTTTAAATTTAGGGGGCATAGCCAATATTTCGGTCTTTCATTTGGATGGAACCCTTTTCGCTTACGATATTTCTCCATGTAATATGCCTTTGAACATGCAGTGTGAAAAGTATTTTAATACGGCATTTGATGAAGCTGGAAAATTCGCCTCCCAGGGAAAGTTAAATGAATCGTTACTCAGGGCGTTGCAGGAGATCCCTTACTTCTCGAAAAAACCACCTAAATCGTTGGGGAGAGAATTTATAGTACAAGAATATTTTCCTGCCATAGAAAACGCCTCGATAGCTAAGGAAGACCGTCTTTATACCACCGCTTATCATATTGCCAACGAGGTGAGCAATGCTATTAATAAGCATGCCGCTTCCTCACGAAGGGGAAGTGTATTCGTTACTGGTGGGGGTGTTTACAACCACTTTTTAATGGGGCTTATCGAATCGAAATGCGTCATTCCACTTACCCTGCCATCGCGTGTGATGATTGAATTTAAAGAGGCTTTGATATTTGCCTATTTAGGGGTTCTTCGAATGACCAACAAGGAGAATGCTTTGGCGTCGGTAACCAATGCGAAACAAAATAGTATGGGTGGGGCATTATGGGGATAGTAGCTACTATTTATTCAGGTATTGTTTTTTTTGTATCGGGCATTAATAATGGCCATCTTATTTTGTTTTCTTTTTGATAAAAACAAATAGTTTGTTCCCTATGGGTGGCATGGTATCACCCAATAAAAATCCATACGGTTTGAGGGGCTCAATTTTGTCGAATATTACTTTGACAATCGCTGTTAATGGCAGCGAGAGAAACATGCCCGAGACGCCCCAAATAGCGCCTCCTAATAACACGACGATAATGGAGGCAAGGGCATTGATTTTTACTTTTGATGCGACCACGAGTGGGTTTATGAGGTTATTATCGATAAGCTGAACTACGGTATAAGCCACAAAAACATAAATTACATAGATCGGTTCTTTGGTTGCTAAGGCCAATATCATAGGTAGTGAAATGGACACCACTCCTCCAATATAGGGTATAATGTTTAATAGTCCTCCGATGACGCCTAGGAGTAAGGCATATTGTATTCCAAGAAATAATAGAGCTATGGTGTTGAGCGCCGAAACCAATACAAATTCGAGGAGCAATCCGACCAAATAGTTTTGTATAAGTGATTTGGTTGCAGTTAAAACATCCGTTACCGCTTCATATTTTTCCGGAGAGAAAAGCAGGGCAATAAAATTAAGTAATAATGGTTTGTAAAAAAGGAATAAAAAGATATAGACAGGAATTAGAAATACAATAACCAATACTCCGCTAAGGGTACTTAATGTTTGTCCGATAATTCCACCGCTATTGCTAATACCCTCCGTTTTAAGGTTTGCCAGCCAGCCATTAATTTGTTCGGTACTCAAATTGAAAGTGGTTGCTATCCAATGAATGCCATTGAAGATGAGTGCCATAAATTTTAGTTTTAAATCAGGCCATGAGTCACTGAATAGCGTTAGCTGAGAACCCACTAAAAATAAAAGGGCTAAGGTTACCAATGTAGCACTAGATACAGCAATACTAATAGAAATTACCCGATTAAGTTTTCGCTCCAAAAAATTCACAAAGGGATTAAGAAGGATGGCTAGCACTAATGAAAACAGAAGTGGTACGATGATGTCTTGGCCAATATAAAGCAGGTAAAAAAAAGCAATAATACCCAAGATAAGTTGCGACATACTTAGGTAGAGTGGGGTCTCGGCTCGGTTGTTCATGGAAGGTTTTTTATCATTAAAAAAATACAGCTAGAGCGAACTTAATATGACACATCCATCCGGTGATTGTTTTGGATGTGTTGCAAACAATTATACGATAGCACGATGTATTGATCTTCGTATAACGAATGAACAAATGTAAACTCTAATCAGCATTTAAAAAAATCGTTACCATTTGTTTCTCGCCGGTTATTTTTATCGGGCACTTGAGGTTCGTAAACCAACCCATCTACTATGGTTTTAACTCAAAAACACATTAAATTTCGAAGTCTTTCCTATCATCACTTCGAAAAGATATACGCTATTATTTTTAATTTTAATTGCTATTGCTGTAACTTGCGCCTCTTTTAAAACCATAACAAACCATGTACTCAACCCTTCAACCCATACTTGAGAAAGAATTGGCTTCCATAAAAGAAGCCGGCTTATTTAAAAACGAAAGGGTTATTGCCAGCCCTCAAGCTGCTGAAATAACCTTAACAGACGGAAGTCGTGTATTAAACTTTTGTGCCAATAATTATCTTGGCTTATCTTCTCATCCGCGTGTTCTTGAAGCTGCTAAAGCCGCTATCGACTCTCATGGGTTTGGCATGAGCAGTGTTCGTTTTATTTGTGGTACTCAGGATATTCATAAATCGCTGGAGCATAAAATTTCGCAATTTCTAGGAACCGAAGACACGATTTTATATGCCGCAGCCTTCGATGCTAACGGGGGGATATTTGAGCCCTTGCTAAATGAAGAAGATGCCCTCATTAGCGATGAATTAAATCATGCGAGTATCATTGATGGCATCCGATTATGTAAGGCAGAGCGCCATCGTTATAAGCATAATGATATGGCCGATCTGGAAGATAAACTTCAAGCAACACAATCGAAGCGAAATCGTATGATTGTAACCGATGGGGTATTTAGTATGGATGGAACCATCGCTCAGCTCGACAAAATTTGCGAACTTGCTGAGAAATATAAGGCCATCATCATGATTGACGAATGTCATGCCAGTGGTTTCATGGGTAAAACGGGCAGGGGTACTCACGAGCATCACCAGGTGATGGGTAAAATTGATATCATCACGGGCACGTTAGGGAAAGCATTAGGAGGGGCTATGGGCGGCTTTACCTCGGGAAGAAAGGAAATCATTGACCTCTTACGCCAACGTTCTCGTCCTTACTTGTTTAGTAACTCATTAGCTCCAAGTATTGTGGGTGCAAGTATTGAGGTGTTGGAGATGCTTAGCAATAACACCACGCTTCGCGATAAATTAGAAACAAATACAATCTATTTCAGGGAAAAAATTACCGCTGCCGGATTCGATATCAAGCCAGGCACACACCCTATTGTGCCGGTGATGTTATATGATGCCGTGCTGGCTCAAAAATTTGCTACACGAATGCTGGAAGAAGGGATTTATGTAATTGGGTTTTTCTTTCCGGTTGTTGCAAAAGGCAACGCACGAATACGTACTCAAATGAGTGCAGCGCATGAGAAGCACCATCTGGATAAATGTTTGGAAGCATTTATAAAAGTGGGAAAAGAATTGGGCGTTATAAAGTAGCAAGCCTCGGGCCTTGAAAAGTTGTATTTAGGATCAACTTTTTGCTTAGCATATTAAAAAACGAATGGCTCCTTTATACGCAATGTATTGAAATGAAAAGTTCATACGTTTCGATAGAAAATTAAACCATTTGCTTCATACTTTTTGTTTTTCTTTGCAATAAATAATACGCCGGTAAATGCAATATGTTTTAATTGAACCAAACATAGCTGAAAATTATGCTATCCTTCGTTTGAATCGTCCAAGGGAATTGAACGCATTGAATTTGCAACTGATGCATGAATTACGTGTTGGCTTGCAATTGTTAGATGCCGATGAAAACATTCATTGCATCATTATAACGGGTAATGAGCGTGCTTTTGCAGCTGGAGCCGACATCAAACAAATGCAGGAGCGAACGGCCATCGATATGCTTAAGATTGACCAGTTTAGTACCTGGGATGCCATTCGTAAAACAAAAAAGCCAATCATTGCCGCTGTTTCGGGTTTTGCCTTAGGTGGAGGCTGCGAATTGGCCATGATTTGTGATATGATCATTGCTAGTGAAACGGCTGTTTTTGGTCAGCCTGAAATTAAGTTGGGTGTGATGCCTGGAGCCGGTGGTACACAACGCCTTGCCCGTGCCGTAGGCAAAGCCTTAGCGATGGAAATGGCGCTCACCGGACGCTTCATCGACGCACAGAAGGCGTATCAATTTGGTTTGATCAATAAAATTGTTCCAGTGGAGTATTATCTGCAAGAGGCCATTGGGTTAGCGAAAGAAATTGCACAACTCTCTCCATTGGCGATCCGCTTGGCTAAAGAGAGCGTGAATAAAGCCTTTGACAGTACCCTTAGTGAAGGCCTTGAATTGGAGCGTAAAAACTTTTATTTGCTTTTCGCAAGCCAGGACCAAAAGGAGGGAATGGAAGCATTCGTAGAAAAGCGGATTCCAAAATTCGAAGGCAAATAAAGTGAGAATAATTTAAATTAAATGAGTTGATAAGTAGCTATAACATACCGATTCCATTACCATCATCTAAATACACCCCAATGAAATACATACCCCTTCCACAAGAACTTTTTGTTGCGAATAGGCAACGGTTAAAAGCCTTACTAAAGCCTAATTCAGTAGCTATCTTTAATAGCCACGATGAGATGCCTAAAAGTGCCGATTCGAGTTTCAACTTCTCTCAAAACAGAGATATCTATTATTTGACGGGCATCGATCAAGAAGACTCCATTTTAGTGATGTACCCCGACGCTCCAAACCCGATGTTTAAGGAAATGCTTTTCTTGAAACGCACGAATGAAACAATAGCCATTTGGGAAGGACATAAATACACCAAGGAGGAAGCATTGGCTGTAAGCGGTATCTCACGTATTCATTGGTTGGAAGACTTTGACACGATGTTGCAGCTGGTGCTCCATCAGGCGGAAATTGTTTACTTAAATTCAAACGAACACGATCGCCATGTTTGGCATCAGAGCTATAAGGATCTTGATTTTGTACATCGAATACAACGGGAGTATCCAATGCATAAACTTGAGCGTGTTGCACCACTCATGCATCGTCTGCGGGCCATCAAAAGTGAACCTGAAATTGCGGCTATGAGAGAAGCTGTGCGTATTACTCATAAAGCATTTGAGCGTATTTTGAAGTTTGTAAAGCCGGGTGTTACGGAGTATGAGATTGAAGCAGAAATAACCCACGAATTTTTGCGAAACAGAGCCACAGGACATGCCTATACTCCAATTATTGCTAGCGGTGCAAGCGCTATCGTATTGCATTATATTGAAAACAATAAAGTATGTCATGACGGCGATTTAATGCTTCTCGATTTTGGGGCGGAATATGCCAACTATGCGGCCGACTTAACACGCTGTATTCCGGTTAATGGAACCTTTTCACCTCGTCAGAAGGAAATTTACAATGCGGTATTAAATATACATAACCAAGCCAAAGCAATGCTTCTGGTAGGAGAAACATGGGATAACTACCATCTAAAGGTAGGACAGATAACGACGGAAGAATTAGTAAGACTGAAATTAATCTCAAAAGAAGATTGCAAAAATGATGATTGGCATAATGTACCTTGGAATGAAGCCAAGGCGTACAGGAAATATTTAATGCATGGTACAAGTCATTTTCTTGGATTGGATGTGCATGATGTAGGAAGTCGATATCGTACGTTCGAAGCGGGCATGGTATTCACTTGTGAGCCGGGGATTTATATACCGGAAGAAGGTATTGGAGTACGAATTGAGAATGATATTTTAATTACAACAACAGGCAATACGGATTTGATGTCGGCCATTCCTATCGAAGCCGATGAGATTGAAGCTTTAATGGCAAAATAACCAGGCGATGAATAAAAAGGAATTTTCTGTTTATCTGCATCAGCCACATCTTATCGATAGGCATGCTGAGATTGCTTTGCAAGAGGTAATAACGGATTTTCCTTATTTTCATGCTGCTCATCAACTTTTGCTGAAGGCCCATCAAAATAATGGAAGCTATCATTTTGATAGGCAATTGCCTATCACATCCTTATTACATGGAAATCGAGCCCTTTTGTATGCCTACTTAAAAGATAGTTTGCTAAGAGAATTTAAGGAGGTGGCAAAAAGTGAATTGGCGATAACGGAAGAAGTTTTGAGTGCCATACACCAAGCTGAGGTAGTAATCAACGTAGCACAAGAGGATGAATTGAGGAAGGTCGAAATAGGTGAAATAGAGTCGATACTTTTTCAGGAGGGTACTCCTCAAAAGCAAGATGAACAGGAGGATAAGGAGGAAAATTTAGTTTCCCATTTGAATGCCACAGCGATTTTGGAAAGCCTGATCGTTTTAGAAAATGATGATTTGCCTTTTCAAAACTACGATGAGAAATATATTCACAGGAAATTAGATGCCATCATAACGGAGGAAGATACCACCTCAGCTGAAGGTGATACTAGGGAAATCCCAATTGATGATCAGCCTCCGATAACGAGGCAGGAGGAGAAAGTTATTTCCGACATTGAGCCTCACGACTTTCTATCCTGGTTACAAACAAAGAAGTTGAACGTTACCCCGGTTTCAAAGCCAGCGGATGGCGATAAGGTAAAATTACAGCTCGCCGATCATGTCATTGAAACGGAAGAGGCGACCAAGAGACCTTTCGAAAGGAAAGCGAGTAAATTTAATGCGTTGATCGATAAGTTTATAGAAATTAGCCCGAGCATCAGTAAACCACAGCCAACAAAATTTTACAGTCCAGCGCAGAAGGCAAAAGAAAGCGTTACTGAAAGTTTTGATTTAGCTACGGAAACATTAGCAAAAATTTATATCAAGCAAAACAATTATAAGAAGGCGATTTTGGTCTATGAAAAATTAAGTTTGCTGTATCCCGAAAAAATCAGTTATTTTGCAGCCCAAATTTCAGAATTACAAACGTTTTTAAATAGGTAAATATGTACAATTTTTTAGTGATTATAATGATAATTATCGCGGTATTGCTTATCTTGGCAGTATTAGTGCAACGTTCAAAAGGAGGAGGTTTTAGTAGCTCGGTCAATGCCAATCAGTTTATGGGTGTGCAAAAAGGAACCGATTTTATTGAAAAAACCACTTGGACACTTGCCATTAGCCTATTTGCATTATGCCTGGTAGTGAGCCTTTGGATAAAAAATCAAGGACCTGTAGATCAAAAAAGCAAAGTTCAGGACACGGACAAAACCGGTCAGGAAGCCATCCCACCCACTCCACCTGTTGCGGCCCCAGCTCCAAAAGATAGCTAGTCTAAAATATACTCGAAGCATTCTAGATAGGAACTTTTTAATTCCATTGACGGCTAATCCTGAAATGGAAATCAGTAAAATTTTCATAGTTTCAAGTCCATAATAGCACTATTTCCGGAATAAATGCAAAAAATGGCAGAATACTAGTCTTGGCACAATTAGTGACAATAGACTAAGAAATCAATTCAATATAACCTTTAAAATTTCAAATTAATATTATGGCATTAAAAGTTCAACCTATCGCTGACCGAGTTCTTGTAGAACCATCAGCTGCTGAAGAAAAAACCGCTGGTGGATTATACATCCCCGATACAGCAAAAGAGAAACCACAACGTGGAACCATTGTAGCCGTTGGCGCAGGAAAAAAAGACGAACCCATGACGGTGAAGGCTGGCGATACGGTTTTGTATGGTAAATATGCAGGCACTGAAGTTTCTATTGATGGAAAAGATTACCTGATCATGCGTGAAAGCGATTTGTTTGCCATCATTTAAGTAAAGTCGTACGTTAAATAATTTTCAATTTTAATTTAAAAAATAATATGTCAAAAGATATTCGTTTTAGTAATGATGGCAGAGATGCCTTGAAACGCGGGATAGATAAGCTAGCCAACGCGGTTAAAGTAACGTTAGGCCCAAAAGGACGTAATGTAGTTATCGATAAAAAATTCGGATCACCGACCATCACCAAAGATGGGGTAACGGTAGCCAAAGAAATTGAGTTGAAAGACGCCATCGAAAATATGGGTGCTCAAATGGTAAAGGAAGTAGCCAGCAAAACGGCTGATGTAGCAGGTGATGGAACAACAACGGCTACTGTTTTAGCACAGGCATTAATTACCCACGGATTGAAAAATGTGGCAGCAGGAGCGAATCCAATGGATTTGAAGCGCGGTATCGATAAAGCGGTAATAGCCGTTGTAGAAAACCTAAAAAAACAATCGAAAAAAGTAGATGGCGATTTTGCTAAAATTGAACAAGTAGCAACAATATCAGCGAATAACGACAGCGTTATTGGTAAACTTATTGCCGATGCGATGAAGAAAGTTACCACAGAAGGTGTAATCACCGTTGAAGAAGCTAAAGGTACCGACACTACCGTTGAAGTAGTAGAAGGAATGCAATTCGATCGGGGTTATTTATCGGCCTATTTTGTAACCAATGCCGAGAAGATGGAAGTGGATCTAGAAAACCCTTACATTTTATTGTACGATAAAAAAATATCGAACATGAAAGAATTACTTCCTGTATTAGAACCAGTGGCCCAAGCAGGAAAATCGTTATTGATTATTGCCGAAGAAGTAGATGGCGAAGCCTTGGCTACCTTGGTGGTGAACAAAATGCGTGGAGCGTTGAAAATTGCTTCGGTAAAAGCCCCAGGATTCGGCGATCGTCGTAAAGCCATGATGGAGGATATCGCAATTTTAACGGGTGGAACGGTAATTTCTGAAGAGAAAGGATTGAAATTAGAGAATGCTACAATGGAAGATTTAGGAAGAGCCGAACGCATTACCATTGATAAGGATAATACAACCATCATTAACGGTGCAGGCAAAAAAGCCGATATCGTAGCACGTTGTGAAGAGGTTAAAACACAGGTGGCTAAAACCACCAGTGATTATGATAAAGAAAAATTGCAAGAACGCTTAGCGAAATTGAGCGGTGGCGTTGCCGTATTGTATGTAGGAGCAGCCTCGGAAATGGAAATGAAGGAAAAAAAGGATCGTGTTGACGATGCCTTGAATGCAACACGTGCAGCGGTAGAAGAAGGTATTGTACCTGGGGGTGGCGTAGCTTACATTCGTGCAATCGACGCACTAGAGAAATTAACCGGAGAGAATGAAGATGAAACTACCGGAATGCAAATTGTGCGCAAAGCATTGGAGGAGCCTTTACGTCAGATTGTATTTAATGCCGGTGGCGAAGGAAGTGTAGTTGTTAATAAAGTACGGGAAGGTAAAGCCGATTTCGGATTTAATGCACGTACCGATAAATATGAGAATCTAATCGCTGCTGGTGTAATCGATCCGACCAAAGTAACGCGTGTAGCATTGGAAAATGCAGCGTCGGTTGCCGGAATGATGCTAACCACCGAATGTATTTTAGCCGAAGAAAAAGAATCAAATCCAGTATCTCATGGAGGCCACGGTGGACCTGATATGGGTGGGATGATGTAATATTAAAAGGCAAATCGAAGTTCGTAGACTTTAAATGCTGCGAATTTCATGAGTGAAGAAAAAGCCCTCTTGAGCATATCAAGAGGGCTTTTTCCATTTCTGGAATTTGGCCCTTTTTTAAAAGGCCAATTAAGTCCACAAACAGTATCTTCCCCAAGTAAAATAATTCAACTCTAATATGCTTCGAAATAAACTCTTACGTGCGGTATTAATCAATCCAAGCCGCCTTCGAGAATGGAGCTATCTTTTACGGATATTGGGCGTGTTTATACTGCTTCTCCTTCTGTCTATATTGCAGGGAATGGATGTGAAACTTGGCGACTTCTCCGTATTCTGGAATGCCGGCGATAACTTCATCCATCATCGCGATTTATACCGAGGCATTGGCGGTGCAGGAAGGTTTATTTACCCGCCCTTTGCGGCGATGCTTTTTCAATTGCTTGCCTTATTTCCTTTCAAGGTAGCGGCTGGGTTACTCACTTTTTTAAACTATGTGTTATTCCTTTTCTCTATCTATTTAACACGTTCTATTTTAGAATTTTATTCTAACGATAAGAAAAAAATAGCTCTTGTTGTTGGCCTGGCAGCCTTACTATCGTTTCGTTTCTTTTGGTATCATGTAACGTATATTCAACTCAACGAATTGGTATTTGTTTTATCTCTAATGGGCGTTTTATGGATGTTGAAAAACAAGGAAACACCGGCCGTGATTTGCTTTGTGACGGCTACTTTTATTAAGGTTATTCCCCTGTTTTTTTTAATTTGGCTCGTGTTTAGAGGTACTTTCAAAACGTATCTGCGCGTATTGATTTTTACGGTGCTATGCCTTCTTGTTCCGCTGCTCTGGCGTGGAGTGGAGATGGGTACACATGATTTAAAGGATTATTATATCACCTTTCTCGAACCCTTTAAAGAAGGCCGGGTAGAAGCTGTTTTTCATAATCATAGCCTTTCTTCCGCCATCTATAATATTTCGTTGCCAATGTACGACAAGCTGGGATTGGATTTTAATCTTTTACACCTTACGGAGGCAGCGGCTCGAAAGGTTTACTTCTATAGTTTTTTCTTACTTTTTGGTGTTTTTGTTTTTAGCCTTGCTATTTTAAAAATAGTAAAAAAACCAATCTCATCTTCCGAAATTGCCGTGGTGTTTCTTATCACCCATCTGCTTTCAGGCATCACCTGGGAGTACCATCTTGTTTCGATGCTTTTTGTTTATTCATGTTTGCTTCTTATTCCAATGGAGAAGAAGCCCACGCTATTTAAAGTGTTTCACTATTTATTGATAGGGCTCGTGGTGGTCAATGCCATTGTTGGTCAGGATACGGTAGGACCGATACTGTATCATTATTTTGGTGGGTACGGTGCGGTAACCTGGATGATGGTGTTATTGTATTTTTACTTTTTATATGATCGCATTTTGAATGCTGCCTCTGGAAAGACGGGTAATCGTTAGATGTTAAAATTCAAATAGCACACCGATAGAAGGAACCACGGTGGCCGATTTATTTTCAAGGATTAACGGCACTCCATTGGAGCCATTTTGTTGTAAGGCATTGCCATCTGTTGTCTTAAAGCCGGTATTGTCACTATTTCGCTGAAAGGTATAATTGGGCACACTTTCATTCTTAAATCCCAACACATTTTGGATGTCCAGATAAATATCAAAAGAGGTTTTCTTTAGATTTATTTTTTTATCTACTCTCAAATCAAGCTGATTGAATGCCTGCAATCGTTGCGTGTTTAATTTTGAATTGTCGAGAATGCCAGTGCCAAGCAAAAGATAGTTTTGTTGTGAGGCCAACTCGTTATAAGGGGTATAAGGCGCACCACCGGCATAGCGGTATTTAAGCCCTAGTTCATACCCTTTCTTAAATTTGCATCCAAGGGTTGCCGATACTAAATGCTGGTTGTCCCATGAGGAGGGGAGTAGTTTGCCATTCGTGCCAGAAAATTTACTTCTAACAAAGGTATAGCTTACTACATAAAATACATTTTTAATGAGTTTCTGTTGCATGAAAAATTCAAAACCTATCGTCTCCCCTTTGCCCAAACTAATCACTTTCTCACTACCAATGGCACCAAATTCGGAACCTTGATTAGCTACCGAAACCCCTGTATTCGTTGAAACAGGATAATTCGAATACTTCTTATAAAACCCTTCTAAGGTAAATCGTAGTGCGTTATTTGGCAAAAATTGCGTGCCCACCACGTAGTGTGTCGATCGAATATATTTCATGTCTTGGTTCACCAGGATACCTAATGTATCTTTAAATCCGAGCGACGTATAGGTAGGTATTTTATAGTATGAGCCGATGGATGCGCTGAAGTCGAATTTTGGAGTAAGATGATAGGAGGCAGAGAGCCTTGGAGAGATTGTGTTTAATGGGTTTAAAGCATTTTTCATGAAGGTATTCATATCGGTTCTAATTCCTGCGGAAAGGAGCAAGCGATGGTGTAATAGATTTTTTGCCACTTGGGCGAAGGCGCCATATTTTGCGAATGTTATAGCACTTTTCACTTGGATCTTTAGCGCTGGTCGAAGCGTATTGCCTGCACTGTCTTTTAATTCATTACTTATTTTGTTAAATAAATCGGTATTGTATTTTACATATTGAACGGTAACGCCTCCACTAATTTTCCAGCCATCAATAAACGCATTGACATCATATCTAAATTTATTTTCAATTTCTTGCGATTGTAGTTTAAAGGTGCGTTGGGCTTCTACTTCTGCCCCTTCCTCGTATTTATCTAAGCGATTATCAAACATGTTTCTGCTGAGCGAAAAATTCATAAAGCCCCCTTTGAATTTTCGTTTCAGGTTGAAGCCTGTAGTATAATTCCATTGGTTGATAAAGGGAAGTGAACGGACGATGAAAATATTTTCTGGAGTAGCGTTTTTGGTTGTGGCAAAGGAAAACCGGTCGATGGCGCCTAAGCCAATGGCTGTTAAGGTCGTGTTCGCGTTGAATTGATGAACTACTTTGTATTGGAAATCGTAGAAGTTAGGGCGAATTGGCAAATCAATAAGTTTGAATAGTAAATCCAGATATGATTTTCTGGCCGAAATTAGATAGGTAGTTTTTTTTCTCAATGGGCCTTCTAGGGTTGCTACTGCTTCCGTTAAACTGGCACGCAAATTTCCCGAAAGTCGATCAGGGTTGCCATCTCGTTGCTTTATAATAAAAGTTGAAGCTAAGGCATTGTCATACTTGGCATCGAAAGCCGAAGAGCTTAACTTAAGGTCTTCGATGAATGAGACGTTTAATATTCCTTGAGCTCCACCGGAGCTGCCTTGGGTTTGAAAGTGATTCAAAAGAGGGATTTCTATCCCGTCCAAATAGTACACATTTTCGTTGGGCGCTCCCCCTCGTATAATGATATCATTGCGGGCCGCTCCTCCATAACTTCCTCCAACTCCGGGCAAGGTTTGTACTACCTTCGAAACATCGAAGTTACCTCCGGGGTTACTTCTTATTTCTTCCGTTGTTAGTTGTTGCACCGAGAGTGGCGTTATCATATCGGTGGTTATTGCCGATTTGTCTTTATCGAATTTAATTTCAATTTCATTCAATTGCGAAGATGATGTTTCCAACTCGAAATTAACCACTTGGTCGTTACCTGATGAAACCGTAAAATTGTACTTTACAAAGGTTATATAGCCAATATATTGTGCACTTAAATTGTAGGTGCCAATAGGTACTGTCAATTTGTAATTACCATCTATATCACTTACCGTTCCAATACTTGAGCCTTCAATAACGACTCTTCCTCCTATTATTGTTTCTTGGGTGTTCTTATCTCTTATATTGCCTCGTATTACTCCTTTTGTTTGAGCTATAGATAAAATACTGGATAAAAGTAGCGTCAGCGTGAGGATTGAGGTATATCTCATGGAAAAATAGGATTATTTTAGAATTGCAAATATAATACGTAAAAGCCATATAAATTAATAAATATTATGTTTACGTATAAAATGTTATATTTGTTGTGCGTTATTTCATTTATACTATGGAGAGTACATTGGTTCAATTGATTAAAAGTTACGAAGTTTATAAGGTGGGATTAAAAGGTAAAACAACCGATGATACCATGACTGATTTTATCATGTATTTAAATGGTCGATTGGGTGAAATGGACATTAATGAAACGAAGATCGGAGTGGAAGGCTGGAACAATTTTAACCGTAAAACACTAGAAGAAATTGCGGGAAGCACCCTCGGTAAGCTGGGTAGGTACGTTGATCATTACTCAAGAAAAGTATTTCCATTAACGGCGTTGGGAAGTATCGATGAATTTACCTATTTGATTAATTTGATGCAATTTGAGAGTTTAACAAAAACTGAGTTGATACAAAATAATATTCATCCCATTACCTCGGGTACAGAAGTATTAAAACGACTTCTGAAGAAGGAGTTCATTAGCCAGGTTAAGGATGAAAAGGATAAGCGAAGTGTTCGTGTAAAGATCACCGAAAAGGGCAGCAGCGCACTTTATGCTTCTTTTGAAAAGCTGGGAATGATTACCAAAATAGTGTCTGCAAAACTAATGGATAGTGAGTTGATTCAACTCGTTCATCTGCTAAAGAAATTAGACGAATTCCATCTAAAAATATTTAAAGACTCGAAGCATATAGAGATGGAAGAAATCGTAAAAAAGTACACGAATTCAATTGATGAACGAAAGTTATCGACTAAAAATCAAGCGCAAGGGGTGAGTGTAGGATTAATAAAATAAATGTACTATTGTGCCATGCTGCATTCAGTATAATATGACATCCGAAAAAATGGTTCGAAAAATTGTGGCTTTGCTCGTTTTCCTCTTCTGTTTGAAATCGATGTATTCACAGAAATATAATTTTGTGAACTATACGGTTGATGATGGTCTCGTGCAGTCGCAAGCCAATAGTATTTGCCGTGATAAAGTAGGACAGCTATGGGTTTCCACCATGGGAGGCGTAAGCTGTTTTGATGGGAAGGTGTTTAAGAATTATACCACGGCTAATGGTTTAATAAGTAATCTAGCGAACGCTATTTCTTGCGATTCTCTAAACAACATTTTAATATGCACCGACAAGGGGCTCTCCGTGTTTGATGGAAGGGTTTTTACCAATTACACATTTAATTACCATAACAAAAACCACCGTGTTATTTCGGCATTGGCCATTAACTCGAAAGAATATTTGGTATTAGCAGGAGCCAGATTATTTATGGTTAAGAACCAGGTGGTTGAAAGTTATCTAATTCATAACGATACGACGCTTCAATTTACCGCATTAGCCACTGATCGGAATCTGGTTTATGCAGCAGCGTATAAAAAGGGGTTGTACATTTATGAAAACGATAACTGGTCGGTGGTGAATTATCCTAATATCAATAAAGACATTTTCTTTATAAGGAAAATTGATATTACAAGAAATAAAACAAGCTATTTTTTAACGAATGATGGCGTCTTTGAGTTTCGGTTTAACACGTTAATTAGAAGCAACCTGCCAACTGAAATTAGCTCTCTGAATGAAATTGGTTGCATGGCATCGGATGATAAAAATAATTTGTGGATTGGTGCATCTAATGGAGTACAGGAAGTAACATCCAAGGGTGAGATACATTTTTACAATAATGCCAGTGGTTGCACCGATAATCATATCTCCAGTATTCTTTGCGATGAGGAAAATAATATATGGCTTGCCAGTGATGGGCAAGGAATCTTCAGATACTCCATCTGTCCTTTTACCTATTACAATGAAACCAACGGTTTACCTCATCCAGTTGTGATGGCTATCGCAAAAGCCAGCAGTGGCTTGGTATATGCAGGCACATATGGAGGTGGGTTGGTGAAATTTGATGATGGTAAAATTGAAAATTATTCTCTGCCAAGTAAATCGGTTGGGGCACAGCAAATACTTAGCCTCGCGGTGGACAAGAAGGATGTTTTATGGTTGGGAACCCAAGACAATAAAATATGGAAGTTTAAGGGTACGAATTTTATTTCCAACGAGCAATATAAGAATCTTCCGCCGGGAAGTATTAGTGAATTGTTTTTTGATGAAAAGGAGCGTCTTTGGGTTGCCACTTCCTTTGGCTTTGGTTTCATAAAGGATGAGAAGTTTAAGCTAGTAAAGGCCAATGAATTCACATGGAGCTTTATTCAGGCTGGAAAGGATAGCATCATTATTACAACCAGAAACCAAATTTTATTATATACACAAGATAGCTGTAAGGTGATTTCTACCAATGAGCAACTGAAGAAAAGCGATGTAACCGGAATGGTGAAAGACAGGAACGGAGATTTCTGGCTATTAACCAACGGTTATGGTATTCTAATCTGGAATTTAAAGCATGACCGTGTTCTTCGAAATATTACAACCCAAGATGGTTTGAACTCCGATTTTATCTATAATATTAAGCTTGACCAGAATCATCATTTTTGGATTGGCACGGGAGCCGGCATCAATAAAATTTCGTTAGAGAATGGTTTTGAACAGATGAAAATTTCACGATATGGCAGGGCAGAAGGAATGTTCGGGCAAGAGTCGAATAAATCGGCCGTGATGCAAAATGATGATGGACGAATTTGGTTTGGTACCACCAAGGGGCTTTTTATTTATAGTGCAGGCGATGAACAAACGATAAAATATCCATCCGAAATTATTCTTCAAAGTGTGAAACTATTCTCCCAAATTATTCTTGATAAACAATATAACGATGGCTTAAGCGCTTGGAATAATATCCCTTATCATCTTTCATTGCCTCATACCGAAAACCACTTAACGTTTACTTTCACAGCGATTAATTTTAGTAACCCCAATAAAATTTTATACCAGTATATGATCGAAGGGTTGGAGAAGGAATGGTCGGCACCGAGCATTGAAAATACCGTGATCTATCCTTCAGTTCCACCTGGAAATTATATTTTCAAAGTACGCTTGTTGGATTCGGAAACCGTATTATTAGAATACCCTTTTGTGATAAAAGCACCATTTTATGCTACCCGTTGGTTCCAATTACTTATGGTAGCCACGTTAATTCTTGTTGGAGTGGGGCTGCAGGCGTTACGCCATTATAATAAAAAGCTAAAGGGACAAGAATTGCAAAAATTACGGGAAGAGGAGCAGAATAAAGTACGACAACGGACAGCAGAAGATTTCCACGACGAGGTGGGAAACAAATTAACGCGAATTAGCTTGTTAGCCGATATATTAAAGTCGAAAACGGAGGATGAGAGTATTCTCTCGTT
>CANNQU010000029.1 GCA_947507965.1 Bacteroidota bacterium | reverse complement strand
TTAAGTCATTCTGGGGAACTTCCATCAACGCAGTTAAGACTCAAGTTTATATTGCAATCATAACTTATACTCTGGTAGCCATAATAAAAAGCAAACTTAAAATAAACCGATCGACCTATGAAATTTTACAAATATTAAGCGCTTCCATGTTTGATAAAACTCATTTAAAAGACCTTTTGCAAAGCCCTATCTGTCAGGATGTCAAAGAACAAAACAGCGAACAGTTAAAAATGGACCTAAATTAACCGGACACTAGTGAAAGGTTTTTTAGACCAACTTACCATGGTGCGCCATGCCAATCATAAAGATTATTGGATTATATGTAAATCAGACACGAACACTTTTGCTGCATTTTTGTATGATAAGAATGGCATTCACGCCCCGGTATTTTCTACTCTTCCAAAAAAATATAGTCAGTTAGTATGGGCCTGTACAATGAAAGCCAACAATAAAGGTGACTTATTGGCTCTTACAAATTTTTACCGTGAAGATAATGCGAATAAAACCCAATCTAATTATTACACCTACTATCACCTTTATCATTTTAACCAGAGCGATGGATCAGTTACGTTTGACAAAAAAATTGAAGAGTTCTCTTTAACTACACCCTATTCATTAAGCACCCTGGTTTCCATACCATGTGAAGCTTCAGAATGCGCTTTTTCTCCCAACGATAGTATTCTATACATTAACACTATTGTTGTAAAAAATAATCTTGTGAACTACCCGTTATATCAATATCAGATCTATTCCAATAATATCTCAGGTACCCGAAAACAAATTAATCCAAAAAACTCAATTTCAGCCCCTCTAGATGTGATGCAATTAGCACCTAACGGCAAAATATTTGTGGGCAGTCAGGGTAATTCATATTTAGCCTGTATTGAAAATCCAAATACCATTGGGGACGCCTGTAACTTTAATATGATGTATCTGCCTTTGCCTAATTATTCAAACTCTGTTTTAATTTCAAATGTGTTCTATGAATATAAAAAAGTATCATTTACCTTTCAAAAGGAGAGTTGTAAAACACTTCGATTTACAATAAACTGTGATACCAATTTTGTATCTTTTATCTGGTATTTTGGAGATGGTGATAGTGCCAATGGCAACACCGTTAATCATACGTATTTCAATAAAGGTAAATTCATTGTAAAACTTAAGGCTATGACAAAATATGGTTATACTATATGGAATAGCCAGGAAGTTTTTACCACCGAAATGCCACAAATCAATTTTAACACCGATAATCGAATTGGATGCCAGTACATTGCGGTAAAATTTAATGATTTAATAATTCCTGATACCATAGCAAAAACTGTGAATTATTTATGGGATTTTGGCGATGGAACTACCCAAGCGATATCAATAAATGCCTCTGATTATAACGTGGGGGTTGGTTCTGTAAACCATGTATATAATCATTCAGGTAAATATACCGTTAGGCTTACTTTTAACAATGGATTCTGTGAAAATTCTATTGAGAAAAACAATGTCATTGATATAATGCCGGCACCAAAGCCCGGTATAATAACATCGATTAAAAATGGGTGTGCTCCTACAAGCATTCGTTTCACAGATACACTTACCTCTAATGTTTTATCAAAGGAATATGATTTTGGAAATGGCATTTTGGTCTCTTTAATACCAAATCATTCATTAGATACAATTATTAAATATGATACTGGGGGTAATTATTTTATTCATCAAAAGCTTACCGGACCAACAGGTTGTATTACTGAAGATACACTTACAATTAAATTGTTACCCGGCATCGACAAAAAAATTAAACCTGAAATATATTATGCAACCTACCTTGATGATCGTACGATTGAAGTGGCCTGGAAGCCAGTCCTTCATGCAACAAACTATCAATTGAAAATCAATACTGATATATTAATATTAAGTTCAGAACATACTCGGTACAAATTAAATAATACACGCTTAAACCAACCGAATCAATTTCAACTCAGTGCAACTGATACCTGTGGAAATATTTCCCAATTATCAGAAATAACGAAGACTGTTTACTTAAATTCAGAATTGGTAAATGGAGAATATATTTTGGTTCGATGGACACCATACGCATCCTGGAAAAATGGAGTAGAACAATACCATTTGGAGCGTAAGATTGGAAATAGGATAGACTGGGAAAATGTTATTACCGGAAATAATATATTTCAATATGCCGACGAATTGAATAATTTCGATACTATAACTTCATGTGAAATATGTTACCTTGTAGTTGCTTATGAAAGTGGAAATAATTTAAAAGAAAGTAGAAGTAATAAAGTCTGCACCTATCTTAAACCCACCATTTTTGTGCCGAGTGCTTTTAGCCCTAACAACGATGGAATGAATGATTATTTTAAGCCCATTGGAATGGGAATAGATGGATACGAGATGTCAATATATGACCGATGGGGAGGACTTATATTCGAAACAAAATCAGATAATGGAGGATGGGATGGCAAACTAGCAAATGGTTCACTAGCCATTGAAGGGATGTATCTATACACCATTCAGACTCGTCAGAAACAAGTTCAACAAATTCAAAAAGTGTTTAATCTAAAAGGCACTATAGTTTTAAATAGGTGAGCGCTATTTGTCCTTAATAATCGGACAATCTGGTTGAATGAAAAAAAGCCATGGCATGAGATGCGTTCTTCCTTGAACCGCCATGATAAACCATAATTCATCTCTATATTGCCCATGGAAACTAAACCAGTTGTTTACTTTATTGGTACGATAGACCAATAAAAATTAAAATTTTAAACGGTTCAGGAATTTATCTCATTAGGAAACGAAAATTAACACTTCCAACTTTTCGAATTCATTTGACGAGTCGTTTGCCTAAAACCTTATCGATGATCGTTGAAACTAGATAGAGAGAAAAGCCCAAATACTTTCTACTCCTGCACCCATCCTAATCGTTCGCTTTGCGCATACTGCCAAGGGGCTCCGTTGTTTTCGATGTTGGTGGTCATTAAATTGAGCTCTTGCGGTGCTGCACTCAATTCCATGACCAGGTACCGTCGCATATCAATAATTATCTCCAGTGGGTTGATATCTACAGGGCAGGCCTCCACACAGGCATTACAGCTCGTACATGCCCATAGTTCTTCGGCACTTATGGTATCATGTAACGATTTCTCATCGGTAATTTTGGAATCTATATTCCTTCCTACTTCTTCGAGTCGGTCGCGGGTACTCATCATTATTTTGCGTGGTGAGAGCAGTTTCCCGGTGATATTTGCAGGGCATTGGCTGGTGCATCTACCGCACTCGGTGCAGGTGTAGGCATCCATTAAATTTTTCCATGTAAGATCCTGAACATCTTTCACGCCAAATGTTTTGGGCAGCTCTTTGGTTTCATCTACTAGTATATCAGGAAAAAACGCGAGCTTAACTTCTTTCGTCACATTCTCCGGATTGGTAAACTCACCTTTGGGTTTAAATCTCGCAAAATAAGTATTAGGAAATGCAAGAATAACATGAAAATGCTTGCTGAAAGGGAGATAATTTAAAAACAAGAGTATGCCTATTAGATGAGCCCACCACATGAAACGTTCGGCCAGTATTAACGTGTACTCGCTTGCACTCCCATAAAAGGCCGTTAGATATTGGGATATTGGAAAGCTTCCGGCAGCCATATAGTGCGCATTGTCCAGCCCTTGTAGTTTTTGGTCGGCGGCATTCATAAACAAAAGCGCCGACATTAAAATAATTTCTACCGTTAAAATAGTGGCTGCATCTCTATTGGCAAAGCCTTTCAAATCGGAATGTGTAAAACGACCCAGTCTTAAAACATAACGTCGAATTAAAAAAATGACACATGAAGAAAGAACCAGGAAAGCCAGAATCTCAAAAAATCCAATCGCCATATTATACAATGGCCCTAAAAAATGAAATACCCGATGCGTACCGAAGAGCCCGTCGATCATAATTTCCAGTACTTCGATATTAATAAGAATAAAACCGGCGTACACAATAATATGAAAGAAACCGGCCACGGGCCTTGTCACCATTTTGCTTTGTCCGAGAGCCACGCGAAACATGTTTTTCCAACGCATGGCTTCGGTGCCCTGCACTTCCCAGTCGCGGCCCAAAAAGATATTACGTCGAATGCGAGTTACATTTCTAACGAAATAAAAAACGGCGACTCCTATAATTCCGACAAATAAAAGCTGTTGAATAAGATGCATGGGTGCAAAAATAGAAATTGATTTGATATCAACCCATACGCATTACCTTGTTTTGAGAAAAAGGAAGTTTTTTCTTGGTTATTAAAAAAGAAAAATATACGGTGCTTTAATTATCTTCGCGGCTTATCCAAAATCTATGCGTTCACTCCTGGTCATTCTACTATCCTTCGTTTTTCTTTCCTCTTGCCAAAAATACCCCGAAGGTCCTATTCTGTCTTTACATTCAAAAGAAAGCCGTGTAGCTCATAGCTGGTCATGTGAAAAGGCATTGGTGAATACCCTGGAGAGCACTCCTTATTATTCAAACTATTCCTATACCTATGGTGCCGATAAATCGTATACAGAAAATAACGGATACAACATACTAAAAGGAACTTGGGAACTTACAACACAAGAAGATTCGCTCCTTGTGAAAATGAGCAACAACAAGCTATTGCATCGCTTCAAAATATTACGACTTAAAAACAACTCCATGTGGCTCATTGAGGATGTTAATAACTCCAGTTATGAATGGCATTTAAGTTCAAACTAAATTATCAAAAATTTCGTTATTCACCTTTCGCTTTTTACGGTAACCTTTATATACGCATGCACGTTTAGTTTTAGCAAACTGGTGATGCCTGCCTACCTGCCGGCCTTTGGCTTTATTGTAATACGGGTGGGCGTTGCCGGAATCTTGTTTGCTCTATGCAATTTTTTGTTGGTGAAACAAAAGATAGATTTAAAAGAAGATTTATTTAAAATTATACTATGCGCTATTACCGGCTGTGGCGCCAATATGCTTTTGTTTTTCAAGGGATTATCCATCACCACACCCATTAACGGTGCTATCTTAATGGCCTGTACTCCCGTATTTGTAGTGGTTTTCGCCACCTTTCTTATTCGTGAAAAACTTACCTTACTAAAATATGTTGGCATTGGAGTAGCCTGCCTTGGAGCCATCCTCTTATTGGGTGGCCTCCATTTCACCTTCGACGCAAAAAACATTTGGGGAGATATGGCCGTAGCGCTCAATGCCATTATTTATTCCTTCTATTTAGTTTATGCAAAGCCATTACTAAAAAAATATCATCCGATAACATTATCAGCCTATACTTTTGGTATTGGCTTTCTGTTTGTATTACCCTTTGGGTTTAATGAATTGAAGCAAACTAATTTTCAGGTAATTCCAATGGAAATCTGGGGTTATATTCTTTTTATTTTACTCGGTGCAACTTTCCTTGCCTACTTATTAAATGCCTATGCGCTCAGCAAAGCATCGGCTTCTATGGTGGGGAGTTATATTTATTTACAGCCGGTAATGGCGATTATTATTGCTATTATTCACCACACCGACACCATTTCTTTTGAGAAAGTAATTTATATGCTTATCATTTTTGCCGGGGTGTATTTAGTAAATCGCAAAACAAAAGAAATTGCAGTAGCCACCACATAAACCATTATTTTCGCAAGATGCGTTTTAGAAACCTCACCACGGTAATTTTTGTGGCTATGTTCATTGGCATTTTCACGGGATATATTTTAAATATAACCCGCGTAGGAGCCCTCGTTCGTAATGCCGAAGATACGGAGCAGAATATACAGACCGTTATAAAAGACAGTATATCCTCCGATTCATTATCGGCTCTTTCTTTTCACGCAAAAATTACAGCATTAAAAAACAGTAAGGCACTATTGGAGAAAGAGAAAAATAGTTCACTTCTTTTTTATCAAATGCTCACCACCATTTTCTTGCGATTAATAAAAATGATTATTGCACCCTTAGTGTTCTGTATTTTAATTGTGGGTATTGCCAAACTCGGCGATGTAAATCAAGTTGGACGTATTGGAGCAAAGGCTTTGGGCTGGTTCGCTTTCGCGTCATTGGTGTCGTTGTTTTTAGGAATGTTATTGGTTAATATATTTCATCCCGGTAAGTTAATAAAGATGGAAAAACCGGCTATAGGGGCAGAAACGGGTATAAAAGCAACAGCCATTAATCCGCAGGATTTCATCACCCACATCTTCCCTGAAAACATTTTTGATGCCTTAGCAAAGAACGAAATTTTGCAAATCGTAATTTTTGCTGTTCTTTTTGGTTTTGCCTTAGCCGCATTAAAGGAAAAAGGAAAAAGTTTAGTGAATGCATTAGATACGGCATCGCATGTGATGCTTAAAATTACAAGCTACATTATGTATGTAGCGCCACTGGCGGTATTTGGAGCTATGGCTTCAGCAGTGGCTGTTTTGGGAATCAACATTCTGAATAAGTTTGCCGTCTATATCATTTCCTTCTATGCATCATTAGGCCTTCTTTGGGGGGTGCTCTTGTTTTTTGGCTTTTTAGCTATTGGAAAGCGGGTGCTTAGTTTATTACATCATATTCGGCAGCCTATCATTTTGGCATTCAGCACTTCGAGCAGTGAGGCAGCGATGCCCAAGACCATCGAACAACTCAATCGTTTTGGTTGCCCTGAAAATATTACCGGGTTTGTGTTACCTCTAGGATATTCTTTCAACCTGGATGGAAGCATGATGTATATGACCTTTGCGAGCATTAGCATTGGCCATATTTATGGGATTGATTTAAGCTTTCAGCAACAACTGTCGATGCTCTTAATGCTAATGGTTACTAGTAAAGGAATTGCAGGAGTGCCTAGAGCCAGCTTAGTGGTTATTACAGCGATGTTAGGGAATTTCGGAATACCTACCGAAGGAATTCTATTATTCATCGGTATCGATCAAATATTGGACATGGGTAGAAGCGCCACCAATGTAGTAGGCAATGCGGTAGCTACCGTTATGGTGAGTAAGTGGGAAGGAGCCTTTAAACGTTGATCGAAAAGGTCTTAAATAAACCTATAGATGATACTTTTCAAAAAAATACTGGACATCCAAAATTTCCTCTCCCAAAAAAATGGCAGTATCGGGTTTGTACCTACTATGGGAGCTTTGCATGCAGGGCATTTGTCGCTGATAGAAAAAAGTAAACAGGAGAACGAAATAACCGTGTGTAGTATTTTTGTAAATCCGTTACAGTTTAATAATGTGCACGATTTACAAAAATACCCGCGCACCATATCAGCCGATATCGATTTGTTAATATCCGCCCATTGTGATGTGCTCTTTGCCCCAGAAGCCAATGAAATATACCCCATTAATGAAGAAAAGAAGTTGGATTTTGATATCGGATTTTTGGATACCCTTTTTGAAGGCGCCTTTAGGCCGGGGCATTTTAAAGGGGTAGCCATCATTGTAAACAAACTATTTCAGATTATTAAGCCTTCGAATGCCTATTTCGGATTAAAGGATTATCAGCAATGCCTGTTGATTAAGAAGATGGTAGCCGATCTAGAGCTACGAATTCAACTTCACTTATGCCCTACACTGCGCGAAGACGATGGGTTGGCGATGAGTTCTCGAAATGTGCGACTTAGTGAGGAAGCTCGAAAAGTCGCTTCAAAAATTTTTTCCGTATTGCATTATGCAAAACTGAATTATCGTACACAAAACATTACACTGATAGAACAGTGGTGCAAAAGTTACCTCTGTGAGGAACCACTTTACAACGTAGAATATTTTAATATTGTGAATGCAGAAACATTATTGCCTGTGAAGAGTGATTCGGAACGTGTGGTGGCACTTTGCGCCGCAAATTTAGCAGGAGTGAGACTCATAGACAATATGATTTTAAACTAATCAATCGTGTCAAAAAAAGAACTAGAATCTTTCCTTGAAGCATCGGATGTAAAAGCATTTGATACTCGCCACCGCAACATTATTAATAACAATATCGGTAAATATAATGTGGCCGTAACAAAAGGCAGAAAGCAATATGCGAACTATGAATTGGCACGAACCAGAGCCGCCATGCTCAAGTGGAAAGTATTAGAAAATCTGGATAAATACTTACTGGAATTTGAAGCGAATACACAACGTAAAGGAACCAAAGTGATCTGGTGCGAAGATGTGGATGGGGCTCAAAAAGAGGTGTTGAGCATTTTAAAATTACATGATGCCCGAATGATTGTAAAAGCCAAGTCGATGGCTACCGAAGAGATTGGGTTAAACGAGCTATTAAAACATCATGGCATCGAAAGTATAGAAACCGATTTGGGAGAATATATACAGCAGCTCGATGGAGAAAAGGCTTATCATATTGTAACACCGGCAATGCATAAGAGCAAGGACGACATCGCCGCGCTCTTCCATAAAAAGCTAGGTACGCCACTCGACTTAACGCCCGAAGAATTAAGCCTTCATGTGCGTATGTTACTGCGTGAGAAATACACCCAAGCGAAGGTAGGCATCACCGGTGCAAATTTTTTAATTGCCGACACGGGCAGCATCTCCATCACCGAAAATGAAGGAAACGCCCGTTTAACAACGGCATTTCCAAAAGCGCATATTGTGATTGTAGGAATCGAAAAAATTATCCCCAACCTTACCGATCTAGATTTGTTTTTGCCTTTGCTGGCGACAGCCGGTACAGGTCAAAAAATTACTGCCTATAATACCATTATAAGCGGCCCTGCTAATAAAGAAGAGCCCGACGGACCGAAGGAAATGTATGTGTTATTACTTGATAATGGAAGAACCGAATTACTGGCACAACATGAACAACGACAAGCTTTGGGTTGTATTCGTTGTGGGGCTTGCCTGAATGCCTGCCCGGTGTACAAAAATATTGGAGGACACAGTTATCAAACCACCTATAGCGGACCTATAGGCTCTGTAATTACACCGCATTTAAGAGGCATGGAAGGGTTTAAGCATTTAAGTTATGCGTCTACCCTATGTGGAAATTGTACCGAGGTATGCCCGGTAAAAATTGATATCCATAATTTATTGCTCTTCAACAGAAGAGATATCGTAAAATCAAGACTCAATAGCTGGACAGAAAATAATGGCTGGAAATTATGGCGCTGGGGCATGATGGAACGCAGACGAATGAACAAAAGCAGTGGCTTAAAAAACCAATTCATGAAATATTTTTTCAAAGAAATGTGGGGAGAGAAACGGGAAACGCCGGTGGTGGCCGAAAAAAGTTTTAATGAACAATGGCGCAGCATGTATCCATCGTAGTAGGGTTTACTTGAAAAAATCAAACGGCTGTATAATTCTTCCAAAATTTGCTATCTGTACAAGCATTACCCGATCCTCTTGGTTACTTACCACATAGTACCGGTTTGGATCGATTGTTGTTGTTTTGCCATTTTCGTCGAGCCGCTCATTTCCTGGAGGCAGTATCTTATAGAAAATCTTCAACACGGTTTCTTTCCCTTGTAACTCTTTTACGGTAATGATAACAAAAGGCTTTGCGGTTCGTAATGAGTCATTAAATGCATTGGTGGCACGATGGTCATAACCCTCCATTGCAAGGTTCTGATATAACTTGAAATATTCAGCTATCTTTTGTTGATTCGAAAATTCCTCCATTTTCATTGGATCATTGCAGCTCACCATAAAACCCTTCATCGTGTTTTTAATGGTAAAAGATGCGCTGGGATTGTTATCGTAATTTAAAATGAGAAAAGAGATATCCGATGGTTTGATACTTAAAATCGTATTCGATTTCCAATCATCTTCTCGGGTAAGAAAACGTGGCGTAAGAAAACCATTGAAGCCGGGAATTTCTGTTACCATTGGCTCAGCTGCGTTTTCAATACACATATAGGTACCTAAATAATCTGCTGTTTCGCTTCCTACATAGTACACTTTCAATAGCTCATCGCCGCTATAAATCATCACTTTCACCGAAGTGGCCAAAATTTTTATGACATCTTCTCTATCTTTTTTCGGTATCGGGCATTTTACCCTCACCCGATAGATTGCATCCATGAGCGTTTGCATTTTACTCTCCTGCACATCGAATTTGCCATTAACACACCATTTCCCTGTCGGCATTTTATCTAAAGTACTTTGATGGCCATTCTTATCGGCTAAAAAAATTCGCGTTATTTTTGCGGTATCCTGTATTGCAAAATCGTTACTATTATTCGTTTTAAATATTTTCTCTTGAAAAACAAATACCAATACGGAAGCTAAAGCTAACATTATTATTAGTGATAAGACTCTTCTTTTATTCATAAAACAGGTATCGCTTTTTTATTTATAATCGTTGCACGAATATATTTATTAAATTGGCTTAGGGTACTATTTTCTTGAAAGATGGAGCTTTCATTTGACTTTTGTAGTAAGCGGTTAAAACAAAAATCCCTGCTTACAAAAGCAAGCAGGGATTTTATTTATTGGTTAAAGGAACGACTACTCCTCATCTTCATCATCACTTGTCGTTTTCTTTTTAGTCTTTGGTGCCGACTTCGCCTTTTCTTTCTTTGACTCAGGCTTTACTTCTTCCTCATCGTCTTCCTCATTTGTTTTCTTGGCAGGTGCCTTTACTTTCTTTTCTTTTTCAGGTTCCGTTTTTGTCTCTTCATCTTTTTCTTCATCCTTTTCTTTCTTTGCCTTTACTTTACTCTTTGCCGGTTTTTCTTCGTCGGTATTTTCTTCATCATCTACCTTTTTAGGTTTCTTTTTACTAACGACGACAGGGGTTTTGTCGGTGTCACGAATAAATCCACCTTTCTTATCGAATTCAACCTCAAGAAACTCGCGGCCTTTCCGTAGCATCGTAATATAGCTTGTCTTCTTATCATACGTATCATGTTTACGCATGGTGGTTACTTTGTATCCGGGATATTCATTGGATATATATTTTAGTGCCGCTTTATTATATTGAGCTTTTGCCATTTCCTTTTCAATATATAGCGATTTGCCGTCGTTACTGTAGGCAACAGAGGTGCTAACACTGTTTTCTCCTATCTTGAAATCGGCACGATAATTCTCCTCTTCCTGACTCCAGACCGTTTTTTTAGCCATTTTATATTTGGCGTTAAACGCCTTTAAAACAGGTGCTGGTACATCGATGCCGGTACCGGCATCTTTTTTACCTTTTTGTGCAACGCTTATATTACCAATGGCAATGAGCAATGCAATAACGAATGATAATTTCTTCATGATTAAAAAATTAATTTTTTTTAATAAAACACTACAAACATATCCGTATTTTATTAAATACCCAAACTGTTTTTACGAATTTAATAAAATAACGCTATTCGTACCTTCAACAACAACCTTTATGCACTCTAACTAAGTATTCAATGCTGAAATACCGGGCAATCCCTTCCCTTCAAAATATTCTAGAAGAGCTCCACCTCCGGTACTAACGTAACTTACCTTTTCCTCAAAATCGAATTTTGCGATCGCTGCGGCCGAATCTCCACCACCAATAAGCGTGAATGCCCCTTTATCGGTGGCTTCAACTACAGCAACGGCTACGGCTTTGGTGCCATTTTCAAAATTACTCATTTCAAATACACCCATTGGCCCATTCCATAGTACCGTCTTCGATTTTACAATCACATCATAGAATGTTTTACGCGCCATTGCCCCAATATCAAGTCCCATCATATCGTCGGGAATATGCCGGTTATCGGACTCCCCAATAACGGCATCATTACTAAACGCATTGGCTGTAATGCTATCGTGAGGTAAAAGAAGTTGGATATTTTTTTCTTTTGCTTTCTGCATAATTTCCTTGCAGAGCTCTATCTTATCTTCTTCCACTAATGATTTTCCTACTTTACCACCCATGGCTTTAAAAAATGTATATGCCATTCCACCTCCAATAATAAGATGATCAACTTTATTCATCAAGCTTTCAATTATCAACAATTTATCACTCACCTTGGCTCCACCCATGATGGCGGTAAAAGGACGCTCGAAATTATTCATCACCTTATCGGCATTGGCAATCTCTTTGGCCATAACATAGCCACAACATTTGCTATTCGGAAAAAACTGTGCAATAATGGCTGTACTAGCATGCGCACGATGTGCTGTTCCAAAAGCATCGTTCACATAAAAATTGCCGAGTAAAGATAACTGCTTAGAAAATTCGAAATCACCTTTCTCTTCTTGCTTATAAAATCGAAGGTTTTCAAGGAGTAAAACTTCTTTGGGCTGAAGTGCTTCAGCGATTTCCTTGGCCTCTATTCCGATGCAGTCATCAGCAAATTTTACCTTGCAGTCGAGCAATTCACTTAAATGTGCCACCAGGTGTTTCAGAGAATACTTTTCTTCCGGTCCTGTTTTGGGTCTGCCTAAATGGCTCATCAAGATAATGGCGCCACCATCTTTTCGTATTTTCTGAATGGTGGCAAAGGCTGCTTTAATACGCGTATCATCAGTAATGTTATACTCTTTATCTAAAGGCACATTGAAATCTACTCGTAATAGAACTTTCTTACCGGAAAAATTAAAGTCATCGATGGTTTTCATGCGAGGGGTTTGTTTTTTAAAGGATGACAAAGATAACAGAATGAAAATAATCGATAAAAAACAAAAAAAGCCCTTCCATTCGTGGAAGAGCTCTTAGTTTTTTAGTAAAAAGAAATTACTTTACTTTCGTTGCTAACTCTTTTCCTGCCTTAAATTTAGCTACTTTTTTAGCTTTGATTTGAATCGCCTTTCCAGTTTGTGGGTTACGACCAACACGAGCACTACGTTTGCTAACAGAAAAAGTTCCGAAACCAACTAAAGTAACTTTGTCGCCTTTTTTCAGGGCTGCGGTAATTGACTTTGTTACTGTTTCCAAAGCTTCTTGGCTTTGTACTTTTGTGATGCCTGCTCCTTTTGCGATAGCATCAATTAAATCTCCTTTGTTCATAATTGAAAAATAAATATTAGGGTTAGTAATTTTAAAACTTTACACTGGTAAAAGTAGTAGCTGTATTTGATTCTGCAAATATTTTTTTAAGAAAAATGAGACGAATGCTTCCTTTACGATATTCTATCCCTGTTATTTCCATTGATTCGGCAAGCATAAATCGAAACTATTCAATACCAGTGAGAGTTTCATACGCATTTAGAGATCTGTTTTAAAAGGAGAGTGAGGGAAGCCGGCGCCAAAAAAAAGTTGAATAATTTATTTTATGCTCGGCTTTGGCATCATTTTATGCTTTAAAACGCCAACGATTGAAGCCGTATTTAACGTCATGCCATCCATAACGAGATGGCATTTTTGATATATTTCCTCACGTTTCAGCAGCATTTCATGAATAAAAACGCGTAACTCTTCTTCGCTTTTTCCGGCCAATAAGGGTCGTTTAGGAGATGCTTGAAGAAGTCGTTGAACAAGTGCTCCTTCGGGCATTTTAAGATAAACACAACAACCGTGTTCGAGCATCACCTCCATGTTATTATAAAAACAAGGAGTACCTCCTCCGGTCGCGATCACCAAATATTTTTTGTCGATGAGGTGGCTTAAGCATTCTGTTTCAATCTCACGAAATCCTTCTTCACCTTTGGTTTGAAATAATGATGAAATCGTATCGGCGGCAAATACCTCAATAGACGTATCTAAATCTATAAAATCGTAATGCATGGCTCGAGCAATTCTCTTCCCCAAGGTAGATTTTCCGCTACCCATAAAACCAATTAAGAATATTTTATTTTTCTTTTCGAAAATCATAATCTTCCTACTTTACAATAAAAACAGGGATCTTTACGGCGTGTCTTACCTTATCCACCGTATCACCAAGCAACAAGTCATACAGGCCCGAGTGACCGTGGGCTCCCATCACTAACAAGTCGGCTTCCAGCGAATTAACAATCTGAGCAATGGTTTCACGCGGATTTCCAAACCCAATCTTGGTTTCCGTTGGAAACCCCTTCGCATTAAGTTCATCGGCATAGCGCTGTAGATTTTTTATGTCAGCCTGCGTTTCAAAATCACCTGCCTCTTTACCATAAATTCTAGCATTGGCACTTTCCACCACATGTATTAAATAGTAATGTGCCTGAATCCCTCCTTGCTTTATAGCCCCATTTATAGCCTTTTGATCCATCTTTCCAAAATCAATGGTAATGGCTATTTTTTCATATTGCGCTGCAGAGGTGAAATCCAATTCCTTAACTGAGCCATGGGGAGTGCGCGTTTCCCTTTCAAGCGAACTTTTTACAAAAGGCACCAAAATGATATACGCTAAAATCAAGGCACAAATTACCAAAATCGGGATAACAATCCAATAAATATAAACCGCCTGGTCGGCTGCATGGAATATCCAATTTTGCATTTGCTCAAAAACTAATTTAATGTTTAAAGATAATATGATGATGGCAACCAACCAAGAGAGAATTTTCATCCACGGTTTTATCGTAAAAACACCCATTCGTTTTTTATCACTAACAAAATGAATTAAAGGCACCACAGCGAAACCAAGCTGAATGCTTAGTATTACCTGACTGAATATAAGCAGGCGTCCCAAGCTATTCTCTCCAAAGTAAAGGACACAAAAAACGGCCGGAATAATGGCCATCAAACGCGTTATTATGCGTCGTAGCCAAGGGCGAATTCTTAGACTGAGATAGCCTTCCATAATTATTTGACCGGCCAAGGTACCCGTAATGGTACTACTTTGCCCTGCCGCTATTAGGGCAATGGCAAACAAAGCGGGGGCTGCGCTTCCAAAAATATGACGCAAAAGCTGATGTGCATCCTGAATCTCGGCGATGTTATTATAACCTGCCTTAAAGAAAGCGGCAGAAGCCACTATTAAAATGGAAGCATTCACAAAAAAAGCCAAGTTGAGTGCGATGGTGGAATCTATTAAGTTATATTTCAACGCTTGCCATAAACTTTTCTCATTGCGTTGAATTATTCTGGTTTGAACTAAGGAAGAATGCAGATAAAGATTGTGTGGCATAACGGTAGCGCCAATAATGCCGATGGCCAGATATAAGGCTTCACCATCGATGAAGCCCGGGCCGAAACCGAGCAAAACCTCCGACATGACCGGCTTTACAATGAGTATTTCGAGTAAGAATGAAACCGCAATAATCAAAACGAGTGAAAAAATAAAGGCTTCCAACTTCCGAATCCCTCGATCGAGAAGAAATAAAAGCAAAAAAGTGTCGAATATCGTTATGGTAATACCCCATAATAAAGGAAGATGAAATAATAGATTTAATCCGATAGCCATCCCAATAACTTCCGCCAAATCGCATGCAGCGATAGCAATTTCTGCTAAAATATAGAGCGGTATGTTAATAAACCTTGGAAAGGTTTCTCGAGAAGCTTGAGCCAAATCTAACCCTCTAATAAGACCTAAACGAGCACTTAGAGACTGAAGTAAAATAGCCATCAGATTACTCATCAAAAGAACCCAAATCAATTGGTATCCGAATTTACTACCCGCGGCAATATCGGTAGCCCAATTCCCAGGATCCATATAACCAACACTCACCAAATAGGCGGGTCCAATAAAAGCAAAAATGCGTTTCCACCATATCGATGACGCATTGGTTTTAACCGTTTGGTTTACTTCACTTAAGCTTGAATTCCCCATTTCATTAGATCTTAGTTAACCTTTAATTTTTTTGACCAATAAATTCTCTGCCACTTCTTTGCTTATATACATGGTTTCATGGTTTAAAACGAGTTCAACCGACTGATCAAAGTCGTTGCGATCAATTACTTTTACTGTTTTTCCAATGGTAAGCTTCATCTTTTCTAGATGCTTTAAAAATGCTGGAGAATGGTTTTTAACACCCGAAATTTTAGCGTTCGAGTTCGGTTTTATATCGCTTACACAACAACAATTCATGGCGCACATTTTACCTTCTTTATCTGGTATCGGGTCGCCATGCGGATCCAATTTTGGGAATCCCAAATAGTGATCGAGCTGCTCCACTAATCGTTCCGACTTAATATGTTCCAGCTGCTCGGCAATATCATGTACTTCATCCCACTTAAATTTTAGCTTCTCTACCAAAAAATATTCCCATAACCGATGCTTGCGAACAATACCTAAGGCCAGTGTAAACCCTTTTCGTGTGGGAACAACGCCTTGATATTTTTCATACGTGAGCAGTTTTTTCTCGGCCAACTTTTTTATCATCTCCGTCACAGAAGCTGCCTTGGTGTTCAAATGGTGAGCAATTGCATTGGTGCCTATACCCGCATCATGCGTATACAAGTGAAAAATTGCTTTTAGATAGTTTTCTTCAGAAATACTCAGTGTTGACATCATAATCTATTTTTCTACAATGCAAAAATATAATTTAGTTTAACCTAAAAAAATTATTTTTAAATTATAAATTATAAATTATATATATTACTTTTGTAACCTTAATTTTTGAATCATTGTATGAAGTTATTATTTAAATACCTGAAAAAGTATCGTAAAACAGTGACCCTTGCCCTTGTACTGGCATCCCTCAACCAAATTTTTAGCATGGCCGACCCCATCATAGCAGGAAAAATTATGGATAACGTCATTATCAAGGCCCCGACCCTCTCGTCTAATCAATTTTGGAGGAGTGTGCTTTTTCTGGTAAGTTGTAGTATTGGAGTGGCTATGTGCTCAAGAATCGCGAAAAATATACAAGATTATTTTGTTAATGTCGTCACACAGAAGGTAGGTGCTGATGTTTATGCCGATGGTTTAAAACATTCACTCGAACTGCCCTATCAAGTATTCGAAGATCAAAGAAGTGGTGAAACATTATCCATCTTGCAAAAAGCGCGTATTGATAGCGAAAAATTTATTAGTGCTATAATAAGCATCATCTTTACCAGTATTGTAGGTATCATCTTCGTTGTTGTTTATTCCTTATCCATTAACTGGCATGTTACCTTAATTTATTTTGGTGGGGCCTTTATTGTGGGCTATTTAAGCCAGTTTCTGAGTAAGAAAATTAAGAACATGCAAAAGATTATTGTAAAAGAAACGACGGCATTAGCCGGAAGTACTACCGAGAGCCTACGTAATATTGAGCTCGTGAAAAGTTTAGGGTTAGCCAATCAGGAAATAGAGCGATTGAATAAAACAACCTATAAAATATTAGGATTGGAATTAAAAAAAGTAAAGTACATACGCAGTTTAAGTTTTGTGCAGGGTACCGTAATACAGTTTACTCGTAGTTTGATGATTGTGTTCTTACTCTTCTTAGTATTCCAACAAAGTTTAACCGGAGGCCAATATATTACCTTTATATTTTTCACCTTTTTTATTTTTGCTCCTATGCAGGAACTGGGGAATATTATTTTAATTTACCGGGAGACAGAAGTATCATTTGAAAATCTGGAAAAAATATTTGATACCCCGATTGAGTTTCGACCTGAAACACCAAAAATTTTGAACAAACTAGAAAATTTTGAATTTCAGAATGTGTCTTTCAAGCACCAAACGGCCAAACATCCGGCATTGGAAAATATAAACTTTAAAATATGTAAAGGTGAAACCATTGCTTTTGTTGGGCCAAGTGGGAGTGGGAAAACAACCTTAGTAAAACTATTGGTTGGATTGTATCATCCAAATGAGGGTAAAATACTTTATGATGGCATTGATGGCTTAGAAATCGATAAAAATGATTTAAGAGAACAGATCGGTTTTGTAACTCAGGATACGCAGCTCTTCTCGGGTACCATTAAAGAGAATTTACTGTTTGTAGCACCCAAAGCCACCGAAAGTGACATTTATGATGTGTTAAAAAAAGCCAGCTGTGACAAACTTTTAGAGCGTGCAGAAAATGGGCTTGACACGATTATTGGTGAAGGGGGTGTTAAGGTGAGTGGTGGTGAAAAACAACGCTTGAGCATTGCCCGATCCTTATTACGCAAGCCCAATTTACTTGTTTTTGATGAGGCAACCTCGTCCTTGGACTCCATTACGGAAGAAGAAATTACCGATACCATTAAGGAGATCAACGCCAATAAAAACATTATTACCATCATCATTGCCCACCGTTTAAGCACCGTAATGCATGCTGATCGGATTTTTGTTTTAGAGCAGGGAACTATTATTGAATCGGGAAAACATACTGAATTATTGGAAGAGAAGGGATTGTATTATGCCATGTGGAGACAACAAATAGGTGAACGGAAACAACGAATTACGCCCATTGAAATGAGTCCTTCGTTGAGTTAAGTAATTTTACTCTTTTTCTCCTGCAAAAAAACTTTACTTTTGCAGTTATGGGTGAACCTTGGTACAAACGACTTACAGAAAACATACGAACTTCTACAAAAGAGAAGAAACAAACCCCCGACGGACTTTGGTATAAATGCGGACGCTGTAAAAAAGTTACACTGCAAACCGATTTAGAACAAAATCTTCATGTTTGTCCGCATTGCGAATACCATACCCGTATCGGCAGTGAAGAATATTTTGAAATTCTTTTCGATGCTGGGAAATATACGGAGTTGTTTGAAAACATCATTAGTGGCGATCCGCTGCATTTCGTTGATACGAAACCCTATACTAACCGAATCGAAGAAACGATAATAAAAACGGGCCTGAAAGATGCTGCCCGTAGTGCAGTAGGTAAAATCGACAACCACGAAATGGTGGTTACATGTATGGATTTTGGCTTTATTGGAGGGAGCATGGGTAGTGTGGTAGGTGAAAAAATAGCCCGTAGCATCGATTATTGTCGTGAACATAAAATACCTTTTCTGATGATTTCAAAATCGGGAGGAGCACGGATGATGGAGGCCGCATTTTCGCTGATGCAAATGGCCAAGACAAGTGCTAAACTAGCCTTATTAGCGCAAGATAAAATACCTTATATCTCCTTATTAACCGATCCGACGACCGGTGGAGTTACCGCCTCATTCGCCATGCTCGGCGACTTTAACATTGCCGAACCCCAGGCATTGATAGGGTTTGCAGGACCACGGGTGATTCGAGAAACGATAGGTAAAGATTTACCCAAGGGATTTCAGAGTAGTGAATTTTTGGTAGAGCATGGTTTTTTAGATTTTATTGTTCATCGTAAAAACTTAAAAAAGCAATTGGCTACTTTAATTGATTTATGGAAGGACAATAAGATACAGCGCCAAGAGGGGAACCATATTGACGCATAGCGCTATTTATGGGTGTGAAGATGTCGTTATTGATATGAGCCTGTTTCTTATACGGCAAAAAAAATAAACCATAAAATATCATTACCATAAAAACAACATAAAATTAATTAAAGCTAACCCCCATTCATTAGGAATAATTGAAGCGTGGTATTTTTCACATGGCTAAACAACAAATCGTTTTTTTCTGTAAAAACTGTGGCTACTCTTCACCGAAATGGATGGGTAAATGCAATAGTTGTGGGCAATGGAATACGCTCGTTGAGGAAGTAGTCGTTAAGGAAAAAAATGAACGTACCGATTGGAAAGAAGCAACTACAGGGAAAAAATCGTTACCCAAGGTGCGGCAATTAAGTGATGTAGAAGCGGGTAACGAGCAACGATTAGTTACTTCGGATGCCGAATTAAACAGGGTACTCGGCGGAGGTATTGTAGCCGGAAGTGTCGTGCTTATTGGTGGAGAACCCGGCATTGGAAAATCAACGCTGATGCTACAAATTGCCTTATCCTTAAAAAAACAAAATATCCTTTACATAAGCGGCGAAGAGAGTGAAGCACAGATAAAAATGCGTGCCGACCGCATAGGCTCTATACCAGAACATTGCTATATCCTTACAGAAACCAATACCAAGGTCATCTCACAACAATTAAAGCAATTGAAACCCGATATTGTAATTGTTGACTCAATACAGACCTTGTTCAGCGAAAATATCGACAGTACCGCTGGAAGCATAACCCAGATACGCGAATGCGCCGGAGAGTTATTACGATTTGCGAAAGAGAGTAATACCCCTGTTTTTTTAATTGGTCATATTACCAAAGATGGCAGTATAGCAGGCCCGAAACTGCTCGAACACATGGTGGATACCGTATTGCAATTTGAAGGTGACCGACATTATAGCTATAGAATATTACGCACCATAAAAAACCGTTTTGGATCAACGGCAGAGTTGGGCATTTATGAAATGCAAGGCAGTGGATTGCGTCAGGTAAGCAACCCTTCCGAAATATTAATATCGCAACGAGATGAGCCCGTTACCGGAGTGGCCATAAGTGCCGCGTTGGAGGGACTACGCCCAATGCTTATTGAAATACAAGCCCTTGTAAGTGCTTCTGCCTACGGTATGCCTCAGCGTACCGCCACCGGGTTCGATTTGCGCCGAATGAGTATGCTGCTTGCCGTTCTGGAAAAAAAATGTGGCTTTCGTTTCGGAACTCAGGATGTGTTTCTGAATATTGCCGGGGGATTGCGTATTGAAGACCCGGCCGTAGATTTAAGTGTGGTGGCCGCTTTGGTGTCTTCCAACCAAGAAATGGTTATCGACAGTAAGATATGCTTCGCAGGAGAAATTGGATTAAGCGGAGAAATACGCAGTGTCAATCGAATTGAGCAACGCATTGCTGAAGCAGAAAAATTAGGATTCGAGCAAATATTTATTTCACGATATAACACCAAGGGCCTCAGCCTAAGCAAATTTAAAATTGAGATTAATACCATGAGTAAGCTCGATACCTTATTTTCTCAACTATTTGGATAGTTATTCGAAAGCTATAAATTTGTACCTAACAAGCCAACTCAATGCAAAAATTAATTCTTTTTTGTTTCGCTCTTACCTTAACTTTTTCAATCGCCTGCAAAAAGAAAGCAGGATGTACCAATTCGTGTGCTACAAATTACACTAATGCAAAAACAGATGATGGCTCTTGTATTTTCGTAAAACCTATTATTGACTACACAAATTATTATTCAGATAACTGCAAGCCTCCTTATGGCGTGGGCTTTTATACCGATGTAACCAATGTTTCTTGCAATGTACGATACGAATGGAGTTTTGGCGATGGCGGTAGCTCGACGGAGAAAAACCCCTATCACAGCTATGCCAATAACGGAAGCTATACCGTGATTTTAAAAGCAAGAAATGAAACCGTTGAAACAAGCAAACAGTTTATTATTAGCCTCGACACCTCACAGCCCACCGTTTCAAACTTTTCTTATGCTGCTGAAAACAATAATTATCATCTTCCATGTAAAATTTCGTTTTCTAATTTATCTAATTTTGCCGGGAGTTATTATTGGGATTTTGGTGATGGGTCAACTTCCACTAGTACTTCGCCAACTCATATATATAATGCTGCCGGGAATTATACCATCTCCTTAAAAAGCAATTGTGGCAGCAGGCAATCGGTAGCTACCAAGATCATTAATGTACTCCCCAAACCGAGTACCATTGCCCTTACCCGCTTTAGTGTAACGAATGGTGCACAAGCACTTGCTTCCGACAAGGGCACCCCATTGTATATGGAGCTTCAATACAATAACACCAGTTTTATGTTCAGTAAAATAGTGCTTTATAAGAGCTATCCAGCGGCATGGAACTTTCCAATAGATATTGCCAATGGAAGTTATAAAGTGAGTGATGCCTTTTTGAATGCCGACTTTTTCAAATACAGCTTATGGCTAGATGACTTAGGACTAAACGATAAGATACTCTATTCGGTAACCGTTGATTTCAATTATTTAAGTACCAATTATTTTCCCACCAACATTATTTGGAATAGCAATGGCTACCGCATGGTGGCAACATTAGATTATCAATAGAAGTGAATTTCTTTGATTTTACAAAATAATCCGAATAGGATCTTCCAATAATTCTTTTAGTGTTTTTAAGAACGAAGCCCCTGTTGCTCCATCCACCACACGATGATCGCAACTCATCGTTACTTTCATCATATAGGCAGCCACAAATTCGCCTTTGTTTATAATAACCGTTTCGCGCATAGCCCCTACAGCTAATATGCAAGCATCGGGAGGATTAATAATAGCGGTGAATTCTTCGATTCCTAACATCCCTAAATTGGAAATGCTGAAGGTATTACCTTCCCAATCGGAAGGCTGCAATTTTTTATCTTTCGCTTTTTGAGCAAACTCCTTTACTTCTTTGCTTATCTGAGATAACTTTTTGGTATTCGCGAAACGAACAACAGGCACCAAAAGACCGTCTTCAACAGCAACGGCAACACCAATGTTTACATGATGGTTGATCCTGATTTTATCGCCTAACCAACTGCTATTGACCATTGGATGACGCGTTAAGGCCTCCGCACAAGCCTTGATGACAAAGTCGTTCACCGAAATTTTAAAATCACCGGTAGCATTGATGCTTTTCCTGCCTTCGATAACCTTGCCCATATTAATATCGAGTGTGAGATAAAAATGAGGTGCTCCATTTTTACTCTCTAATAATCGACGGGCTATTGTTTTGCGCATCTGCGATACGGGAACTTCTTCAAAGCTTTCCACCATGAGTGTTTTCGACATAGCGGTAGACTTGAATGATGAAGCCGCCAAGCCATTTTCTAAATCACGTTTCACAATTCTGCCATTTTCTCCGGTACCCGTCAAATTGGAAAGTGCAATTCCCCTTTCCTTTGCTATCGACTTGGCTAAAGGAGATGCCTTAATATGAGACTCGTCCACCTTTTCTTTCGTTGAAACAACAATAGCTTCCAATGTCTCAGAAGCCTCTTCCATAACAGCAGCGACACTTGAACTTGCCATTTCTACCATCGGTTTAGCTTCTTTGGGAGATTCCAACAACACGTTATAGTCTTCCCCTGCAGCCCCAACGATAGCGATCACGGCATCAATGGGCACCGATTGCCCTTCCTTGATTCCGATATACAGCAAGGTGCCTTTTTCGAAATTCTCTAATTCCATGGTGGCTTTATCGGTTTCTACTTCAGCCAAAACATCACCAACTTTTACCGTATCACCAACTTTTTTTTGCCACGATACAATAACACCCTCGGTCATGGTATCACTCATTTTAGGCATTCTTATTACTACAGCCATCGATATAATTTATTTTTTGATTAACGCAAAGATAAAAGTAAGTTACAGAAGTTTAGAACTAATTGCGAATTAAATTAATACGATGGTCCAAACTAAACCGTTCTGTTACCATTTGATAAACGAAAGAAGTCCTTTTTATACCTTCTTCGTATCCGGTGGAAACTCATTTCATCTCTTGCAACAAAACTACAATGAAATGATTTCGGATTCTTGTTTCTTCTCTTGCAACTCTAAAGCGACCAAGCCCGCCATAAAGCCCCATATCATAACCCCCACTTTATCACTATCACTATAACTATTTAGGAAGCCATGAACATAATATGTGGTCAATCCCAATAATAGGCAAGTGGCAATAATCTTATTTTCTTTGTTTTTGGTGGTATAAATAAAACGCAGCCCGGTAAATAAAAACATGAAAACCAAAAGCAACAAAGAACCCAGCCCAATGACACCGGTTTCGCATAGCGGGCCCACATATTCGCTATGGCTATTACCTCCAATACCAAAATTGGTACTTATCTTCGTTTTCTCAAAAGATATTTGATACGGCGCATATTCAAACTTATACACTCCAGGACCCCATCCCAGTAACGGTTTCTCCTTCCACATTCGCAAGGCAGCATGCCATCGGTTGATGCGTTCAAGGTTACTGTCGTCGGTGCTTACATTATAAATACTTTTAATATGTCCGCCAAAGTCATTGGCACTATCTTGCTTGTTGGAACGTAAGGCCATGCTTATCTCTTCCTTATAATTAAAGTATATAAAAACACTAAAAGCCCCAATAATAAGGATGGTACGTAGCTTTAATCGAAACAGTATGGCTACAAAAAACAAGGCCGCCACCGCCAAACTTACCCATGTAGCTCGAGTAAATGAAAAAACAACGCCCGTTAAAAGAATCACTAAGAAAAGTACAATTACAAAACGCATGAAATTACTAAAACGAAACGTATTGCTAAATACCAGAAAGCCAAAGAGTATCGGCACAAAAAATGCCATAGAAGCTGCATATACCCCATGATCGATATAAAAAGGCTTCGATACCCAGTAGGCATCTTTTTGAAGAAAATCAAACTGGCTGTGATTAATAATAGTATAGACGACGATGCCCATCATGGGCACCATATAGCACCATAGAAATCGCTTAATATTTTTGGTTTTTGAAAAAAGTTGTGCCGCTAAAAAATAAAATACGGTAATGATCCAGAGTTTATTAATGAAAAATTTAATGCTAACTTCGAAAAGCGTGCTGAAAAGAGCAGTAAAAAAGATCCAGAACAAATAGAAAAGAATAACTTTAGTGAGTGGATGTTTTAAAATTTGTTTATCAATTTGTCCATCGATAAAAAATTTCACCCATACCCCAATCATTAAAATAAAGGTAATCGGTTCGGAAGGAAAATTCATTCCAAAGCCAGTACCTTCACCTATATCCTTAATGTTTATAGAGAGAGGGACTAAAAAAGTGATGACCAAAACCAATACATCGCTTCGTAGCACGCCCACCAGAATGATAGCAAGCACGATAGGGAAAATGATCCCGACCTCGAATTCAAAATAAAGCAGTAATCCAAGGCTTGAAATGATGAAGGTAAGACCTAAGCCATAGAACCATTTTAAGTTAATGGTTGTTGGTAGAAACGAAGTATTACTCATTTGAGTTTACCTGCGCTATGATATTATTCTTTTTAAAATAGTCAAACGTAATTAACACCAACAAGCCCATAAAAAAAGTGGTTAGCATCATGGCGAGGGTTGTAATGATGGTTCGAGGGTAAACTTTTTCTTCCGATTTCCCGGCCGAGTTGACCACGAATTTACAAGGTAGAAATTGTTCCGCATCGATTTTTATTTTTTCATATTTTGTTTGTAAGTCGCCAAGAGCCTCGCTTTCAAAGGTCAAACGGGTTTGAAATGACGACTGTACAGAACCGTATTTTTGCAAGGCCTCTACGGTCTTAGGGTCTGCGTTAGCCCCTTTTTCAGCTAAACCCCGGCTCTGCTCATCAAAATTATATACGCCTAAAGCAGCTAGCGATTTCATCGAATCCTGTATGATTTGAATTTGTTTCTTTTTATTCTCATATTGTTCTTCAACAATTTTTAAGGCCTTTACAGCCCATTCACGTTGGATATTCATCTTAACCGTATCGAGCATATTGGCAATCCCGTTAGCCATATCGGCGGCCATTTGAGGGCTTTCATCGGTTACCGCTATTTCGAGGGAAGCATATTCGGTACGTCGATAACTTACATTGGCATCAAAGGCTTTGCTTAATTTAGTATAAACATTTTTTTGCTGCGGATTTAGTTCATAGTGCTTCATTAAGTCGAACCTGCCAATAATATCCCATTTTAATTTCTCTGATTTTAAAAGTTGTAAAAGTTGTTCCGCTTCCTCTTCAGCGCCAAAGGCTAATACGTCGCGCTCTTTGCCTGTAACACCTGGAAGCAATGCGTTTGAGATGGAGTTATTCGTGCTCGGATAAAATACTACGGTACTTTGATATTGCGGCACAATGATCAATTTGCAGACGATAAAAGTTAAAACTCCTGCGATTAAAGTGATGCTCAGCAGGTGTTTGTACCAACGTACCAAAAACTTTAACAAGTTGATGAAGTTGAATGAATATGATTGATTTTCCATGGTATAAAAATGCGAAAATAAGCAATCGCAAGTAAAATTAAGAAAATAGGGTTCGGTTCATGCCTAATCAAACAAATAGAGCCTGCATATTTTATATCTCACCTTTCCTTTTATATTTATCTTCGTATCTTAAATTGAGTGCTAAAAATTGAGTTTAATCGAACGATCTGAACAGATTAGTAAAATTTTAAAAAATCTCCCCGACAACCCTGGAGTTTATAAGTATTTTGATGCGGAGAAAAAAATAATTTACATCGGCAAAGCAAAAAACCTTAAAAAGAGAGTCACTAGTTATTTCAACAAGGTTCACGAAAACCACAAAACATCAGTACTGGTAAACAAAATTGAAGATATCGAATTCACCATTGTTGATACTGAGATAGATGCCCTTTTACTCGAAAACTCATTAATAAAAAAGCATCAACCCAAGTTTAATATCCTGCTTAAAGACGATAAAACGTATCCTTCAATAAAAATTACGAACGAACGATTCCCTAAATTTTATTCGATGCGAAACCGAGTACAAGACGGTTCAGAATATTTTGGCCCCTATGCCAATTCAAGTATGATGCATACCATACTTGATTTAATTCGTTCCACGATCCCCACTCGCAACTGCACCTTGAATTTGTCGGAATCCAATATAAAAGCCAAGAAATTTAAGGTATGCCTGGAGTATCATATCGGCAACTGCAAAGGGCCTTGTGTTGGGTTACAATCGGAAGAAGATTACCTTCGTTCGATTTCTCAAGTACGTGAAATTTTGAAAGGGAATATTAATAAAGTCATCCTCTATTTAAAACAGAAGATGAATGAGGCTAGTGCCGAAATGCAATTTGAGACGGCCGCTTTGATGAAACACCAACTCGAGACACTCGAAAACTACCAAAGTAAATCGACGATTGTTAGTAATTTCATCACCAATGTCGATGTCTTTAGCATTGCTGAAGACGAAAAATTTGCTTTCGTCAATTTCTTGAAGGTGGTTAATGGAATGATCATTCAAACCAAAACGTTAGAATACCGAAAGATGCTTGATGAGCGTGCGGAAGAGATTTTAGAAATGGCAATAGCAGAAGTTAGAGAGACCTATCAAAGTAATGCAACCGAAATTATTGTTCCTTTCGAAATGGAACTCTCCGATAATACCATTTCATTTGTTGTTCCAAAGGCAGGAGAAAAAAAGAAACTCCTTGATTTGAGTTTGAAGAATGCCTTCTACTATAAAAAAGATCGCTTGGATCAATATGAAAAACTGAATCCGGAAGTACGGGTGGAGCGCCTATTAGGTGTGATGCGCGACGATTTGAGGTTGAAAGAGCTACCCAAACATATAGAGTGCTTCGATAACTCAAACTTTCAAGGAGCATATCCGGTGAGTGCTATGGTATGCTTTAAAGACGGGAAAGCGAGCAAAAAAGATTACCGGCATTATAATGTGCAAACAGTGGAAGGCTCCGATGATTTTGCTACCATGTATGAAGTAATAACACGCCGCTACAAGAGGCTACGTGATGAACAAGAGTCATTCCCTCAGCTAATTGTTGTGGATGGAGGCAAAGGACAATTAAGTAGCGCGGTGCAGGCTTTGAAAGATTTGGGGCTCTACGGGCAAATCGCCGTGGTTGGAATAGCCAAAAGACTCGAAGAAATTTATTATCCCGACGACCCATTGCCCTTGCATATTGATAAAAAAAGTGAGACATTGCGAATCATACAACAGATGCGAGATGAAGTACATCGCTTCGGAATAACCCACCACCGCAGTCGCAGAGATAAAGGCACTTTAAAGAATGAGCTGGAAACCATCAAAGGCATCGGACCCGAAACAGCAGAACAGCTATTACGTGAATTAAAATCGGTTAAAAAAATCAAGGAAGCATCTGTAACGCTTCTAGAGAACATTATAGGAAAAGCAAAAGCAAAATTAGTTGAAAATTATTTCAAGGATACCGGTATAAATTCAAAAAAAGCTTGAAAAATTATTTTCCAATTGACGATACTTTTTAATTCTGTATTCGACGCCTACCAGCTCTATTATAGCGTTATAACGGGTAATTAAACGTTTTTACTTCTTTCGAAAAACCTTGATAAAGAAGGGTAAATCGTTCAATGTTTTGAATGCTATTTTGGGCCGAAATTCATGCAGATACTCAAGGGAAGAATCCGATTCTAATTTCGACAAGTCCGTGTTTTCTTCGTTTGGTCCATAGTGCCCATCCCAGATGATAATATCTTCCGCTTTAGCCTCACGATAATCTTTTAGGCTTCTGTAATATTTCGGGTCATTGGGGTCGATATCCAGGCAGACGAAAACATAGATATGGCCGGTGTACACGGTTTGCTTCTTCGAATAACCATTGGCATTTAACCAACCACAGGCTTCTTCAAAAACTTTTTCCTCGGCACCTACACCGGCAACGCCAAAAGCATCAGGAACACGCATTGCCGTTAGTAGTAGGGTATTTGTAGCAAGTGCCCAAAAAACACAGATTCCAATAAGCCCTTTTGTAAAGCGTTGTTTTCTTTCATCACCTATTGAGTCGAGGTACTTATTTATTTCATGGAGAGCCAGTATTACCATTGGGGCAGCCACTACAAACATTACCCTTGTTAAACCCAGACTTGCCCACATGCCCAGCCACCACAACATGGTATGAGCCATAAAATAAGCCCAAAAAGAGCCTAAAAGGAGCCAGAACATGATCTGTTCCTTCAAAAGGTAGCTGTAGCTTTTTTTAGGTGTGCCACGTTCATCCATGGTAACCGGAGCCCATAATTTTCTCAACTGCTTCCAGCTATAATAAAGCACAAATAAAAATCCAACTCCAAAAACAGGAAGAGCCCAAATAAAAAAATGAAAAAAATTCCCACTGCCGTAGGAAGTTATGGCCGTGTTTACATAAGGGTTATCATCAAAAATCCAAAACACTTTACCGGTTTGCAAATAGCCAAGCAGGTTTAATACAAGCGATCCCGTAAGCAAAAGTGGCGTGTATTTCCACCGTTGTGTAAAACAAAAAAACAAAAATACGACACCCAAAATAACGAAGCCTTCACTTCGAGCAAAGGGCATAAAGCTTACGATTAATGAACCTATTGCAAAACGTTTTTGAATACTCCAGTAAATAAAAAGGATGAGAAATAAGGCACAAATCATTTCTGTTAATGATGAAACAGCATTATCGAATACGACAGGACACGTTAAAAAAAGAAATGGAGCCAACCAAATACGTTTCATTTTCAAACCTTTGGCAATTTGAAAAACGAGGTATGCTTCAAAAAATATTAAACTCAAATTAACCCAGATTACTGCCTGTAAACCCAGTTGGGCAATAGGCGAAAACAATACAGTAAAGACCGGCTTACCCCACTGATTGAGCAAAAGATGATGATGTTGCCAGCAATATCTCGACATTTGATAGTGCACAAAGGTGTCGCCTCCCCCATTTACACCGGTTGCGAAAATTACCAATGTAGAGTACGCCAGTACGGCCAAAAGAAAAACCTTTGCCTCTGGTTTTCGCCAAATTTTTATAAGTACATTCATTTTAGGCTATCGGCTATTTTTCCGACACAAAATAGTAAAACCTTATTTAATAAAAGCAAATTTAATCATTCGATCATTACCCGCCTTGCAAAAAATCAAATGTAGTATAATTTATCCCTTCGTATATTTGCCCAACAGCACTCAAACTATAGTGCTATAATTCAAGGTTATTGTTGAGCAATGGGGCAAAACCTTCAAATTTAAATCAAACCGTTAAAACAATGAACATCCGAAGAATGAATACTCCGAAGAATTTTATCATCCTCGTACCCATTTTTGGTGTGTTGTTTTTTGTAATACTCTATGTTTTTGCTACGTTTTTTTATCCTGGTGGGTGTAATAGTGATAGCACAACCAAAGGATTCTTATGGCTCAGCAACTATTGGTGCGACCTAACCGGTACCTTGGCAAAAAATGGAGAGATGAATGCCGCCAGGCCAATTGCGTTATTTGCCATGCTTATGCTATGTTGCACATTAATGATCTTTTGGTTCTATCTGCCCCTGCTTTTTCATGACCTAAAAACCGATAAAATACTCATTCGTTATTGCGGCATAGCTTCCATGATTATTGCCATTTTCTTATTTACTAGTTTTCACGATATCGTGATTAATATTGCTGGAGCATTGGGCGTCATGGCTTTGACAAAAACATTTATTGGGTTATTCAAAAACAAGCGCTATGGCCTTTTTGCATTGGGTGTATTTAGTCTTACGGAGATGCTCTTCAACTTTATTATCTATAAAGCCAGTTTGCTGATTCCATTTCAGCCGATAATTCAAAAGATGACTTTTGTTTTTTTCTTCCTCTGGATCAGCTTGGTGGATTTTCATCTTTATCGAACACTAACTTTAAAACTTGATAAGGAGCAATAGCCAATACCATTTACAATAACATTACTTCTTGGAAGGCCTTGAATTATTTCGTTGTTCGTTTTGTGACAGGATTTCTTCATGGTATATTCCCAAAACCCTTAAATTCGCCTTTTTATTAAAAATCAATCGTTATCCTTTTAACCCAAAGGCATAACTCGAAATCAAAACATGGCTAAAGTAGGGATAAACATTGCCACAGGCAGTTTACAAAAAGAAGAATTAATTGTAGGAATTGATTTAGGAACGACAAATAGTTTGGTGGCATTCATCAACTCCAATCAAGAACCTTATGCACTTAATGATATGGATGGATTTACCATCGTGCCTTCCATCGTTCATTTCACGGCTGCAGGTGAGGTTATTGTGGGTAATGAGGCAAAGAAACACCTAATCGAAGACCCTCAAAATACGGTATACTCAGTAAAACGTTTGCTAGGTAAAAGTTTTAGCGATTTAAAAAACATTCAACAGTACTTTGGCTATAAAATTTTAGATCAGGAAACGGAAGGTCTAATAAAAATAAGAATCAGAGATAAATATTATACCGCTATCGAAATTTCTGCTCTCATCTTAAAGGAATTAAAAGCAAGGGCTGAGCACTATTTAAAAACACCGGTGAAACGTGCCGTGATTACCGTTCCAGCCTATTTCAACGACAGCCAGCGCCAGGCCACCCGTGATGCCGGCAAATTGGCTGGGTTAGATGTACTACGCATTGTAAATGAGCCCACAGCAGCCAGTTTGGCCTATGGTTTGGGTTTGGATAAAAACGAACATCAAGTTCTTGCGGTATATGATTTAGGAGGAGGAACTTTTGATATCTCCATACTTAATTTGCACGAAGGTATTTTTGAAGTATTAAGCACCAATGGCGATACTTTTTTGGGGGGTGATGATTTTGATAAAGCCATTGTAAATTATTGGATATTCGAAAACAAGAAAAATCTCGATGAGGTATTAGAGGATAAAAGTTTAAGTCAATGGCTTCGGCTTAAAGCCGAGGAAATAAAGAAAAGGTTGTCATTTGAAGAAAATATCGTGCTACAAGAAAACGGTTGGCAACTCAATCTAACTCAATCAAAATTCAATGAATTAATACTTCCTTTTGTAGATCGAAGTATTCGATGCTGTGAAAAAGCCCTTGCCGATAGTGGTCTATCACTTACGGAGATCAATAATGTTGTTTTTGTGGGTGGTAGTACTCGCACACCGCTAGTGAAACAACAAGTAAAGAATTTCTTTAAGGGGACGATACTTTTTGACAACCTGAACCCAGATGAAGTAGTGGCTCTTGGGGCCGCCATCGAAGCCGATATCTTAGCCGGTAATCGAAGTGATATTTTATTGCTTGATGTAACTCCATTAAGCTTAGGTATAGAAACATTGGGTGGATTAATGGATACCTTAATTCCTCGTAACAGTAAAATACCAACAAAGGCAGCTAGGCAATATACCACATCCATCGATGGGCAAAGTAATATTAAGATCACTGTTTTCCAGGGAGAACGTGACTTGGTTTCAGAGAACAGAAAACTGGCTACGTTTGAACTAAAAGGGGTTCCTGCTATGCCGGCAGGATTACCCAAAGTTGAGGTTGGGTTTTTATTGAATGCTGATGGTATTTTAACGGTAATGGCAAAAGAGTTACGAAGTGGCGTGTCGCAGGCAATAGAAGTGAAACCCCAATATGGCCTAACGGATAACGAAGTAGAAAAGATGCTAATGGACTCTTTAGAAAATGCCCAAAAAGATGTGGAAACACGCATGGTTGTTGAGGCAATAACAGAAGCCAAACAACTCGTTTATCTTACCGAGCGTTTTCTGGAGAAAAATTCGGAGATGCTTCGAAGTGATGAGATGGAAGGCACCCGACAGAAAATTGAGAACCTGGCTTCTGCACTTGCTACGAATGAGAAGGATGCTATACTGCATCATCATGAAGCATTAAATGAATTTACGGCACCCTTTGCCGAGCGTGTAATGGATAAAGCCATCGCTATAGCCATGAAGGGTAAGAAGATTTAAGGCTGATGCCCCTATTCGACCATCAGTAGAGTCGAAATAAAAAGCAATAGCTTTCGTTATCAAATAAATGAATAATCTAATTACAATCATAAAAATGGATCCCGGTACTATAATAAAAAGGTTAATGCTACTCCTTCTGTTTTTAGTTTATATAAATTCTTATTCTCAAAATGATGGTATTAGTGGTAATGATTTCAACGATAACCCCAATGTACACCTTGGGATAAAAGTAGGTATTGGCCTAAGTAATCTTGAGTCGGACGAATTAACGAATAACCAAATTCGTCCGGGAATGGCGGTAGGCTTGTATGGGAATTATTTTTTTAACAAAAAGGTGCTTCTGCAAATCGAGCTGAATGGCAACCTCAAAGGGGCTAATTTCAATTTCGACTCCGCCTCCTCCCTCAATAAGCTCTCCTTATTTTATCTCGATATGCCTGTTTTTATTCATGTTGCGATAAAAAAGGACGCGAAATTTCTTCCGTTTATTGGTTTACAACCCTCCCTTGTTTTTAGAAAGGATGCCTATAAGAGTCAAGAATTTGTGCCACAACCTGTTTCTATTGGCATCAAAAAATACGATTTCGCCGTTACGGCTGGCCTGCTCTTTAAAATTTCGTCGGTCGTGGGTTTGCAAATACAATTTAATTACGGCTTAATTAATATCAATAACCCCATCCCCAACCAATTACGACTCCCTTTTTATCCTTATTTAGGGAGAGGAACCACGATGTATAACCGAAATTTTCAATTGTGTTTGGTGTTTTAGAATTTACACGATACTTTTGTAGTCTAAAATTTATTTTATCAGAATGGATATTTCAGGAAAACTATCGTTACATCTTCCGATTCAAACGGGAGAAGGCAAAAACGGTCCTTGGCAAAAAAGTGGCTTCGTAGTCGAAATCTCGAACGAGAAGTTCCCAAAAAAAGTTTTTTTTACCACCTGGGGCGACGCCATAGCAAAGTCACAAAATTTTCAGGCAGGAGATGACGTAAAAGTAAGTTTTGACCTAGAATCGAGGGAGTACCAAGGTAAATGGTACAGCGACATTAAGGCATGGAATATTGAGCGAATAGCCGGTGTTACGTCGAATACAACCCCTCCAATAGTTCCTGTTAACGCTATAGAACCCATAAAACCGGAACCGTTTAACGTTACTGCAGAGGATGACCTGCCCTTTTAGTGAGCCCATTCCTTCACGCTTTTGATCTTTATCACCTAATTCAACCCATTGAAAAAAAAATCAAACATCACCGAAGAAGAACTCGTAGAGCTCCTAAAAAACGGTGATGAGAAAGGCTTGGAGGTATTATATAAAAACTATTCTAAAGCGCTTTACAATGTTATTTTCCAAATCGTTCATTCGGATGAGTTGGCAGAGGAAGCCTTGCAGGACGGTTTTTTGAAAATATGGAAGAACGCCATCAGTTACGATAAGGGAAAGGGCACCATTTTTACCTGGATGCTGAATATATGCCGCAATATTGCCATCGATAAAACCAGGAGCAAAAGCTTTAAAAACGAGCAAAAAAACCAAAATCTAGAAACTTCCGTAAGTTTTGATAAAGATTTGCCGATACAATTTTTTCCTGATCAGATTGGATTAACTCAAGTAGTCGATAGATTAAAACCGGAATTGAGAGAGGTCATTGAAATGGTTTTTTTTAAGGGTTATACACAAATTCAAGCTGCTGAGGCTATGAAAATTCCTTTAGGCACCATTAAAACTAGAAGTCGTAATGCGATACTTGAGTTACGTAAATATTTTACGGTACTGATAACCTTAGTAACAACGATATTAAATTTTTAAACGAGTGAACACCAAGGAAATTATTGAATCAGGAAAATTAGAGCTTTATGTATGCGGCGCCCTAAGTGAGCGAGAGATGCGTGAAATTGCTCTGCTTGCTGATTTAAATGCCGACCTTAGAGAAGAAATATCAAGAATAGAAAATGACCTTGTAAATTACGCGGAAAGTTTTGAGAGGGCTCCTAATCAACAAACGCTCGACAAAGTACTTAAGAATATTAAGACGGGGAACAAAACCTTTCAAGTAGATTTCAAAAAGAGTCGCTTCAATTGGGCGTTTGCTGCCGGTATAACCGGATTTTTATTGATGAGCAGTGCGACTTTTTATTTTTGGAAACAAACACAAAACCTAGAAAAAAAAATACAGGCATTAACCCCTTTGAACGATACCGTGCAGGTATTGAAAACAGAGATTGCGGAAAATGACACGGAAATAGAATTTTTAAATAGAAGTTCCACCCGCAAATTCAAACTTGTTGGAATCGAAGGTACCGATAGTGTTGCTCATTATATTCTTATCTATTGGTGCTCCATAAAAAAGGATCTTTGCCTGTCGCCGGGTAATCTTGCGAAGCCATCAACTGGAATGCAATACCAACTTTGGGCGATGGTTGACGACAAGCCGGTAAGCTTAGGTTTACTTTCTATGCAACAGCTACAACCAATGAATCGAATTCAAAGAGCCGAAGCTTTTTGTATAACACTCGAAAAGGAAGGTGGTGCGTTGGCTCCTACTATGCAGCAACTAAAAGTATTTCGTAAAATTTAATCTTTTACCTCTTTCATGAAGCCACGAATTTTATCCTTATTGGTTTCTCTTGGCATTGCCTTCTTACTGTTTATTGTAAGTTTCATACTTCTGCACGATTTGAAAAATGCCGCAATCATCTCGTGTATTGCTTTTGCACTCTGCTTTGTTCTTTTTATCCTTGCTATGGAAATTTATATTGCACGAAGAATAAGCTTAGTATATAAATTAATTTCTAATCTAAAAATTGATAAGGATTTGAAAGAAGCCTTGGAAAATAAAATTAGCGATGATCCATTGAATCAGATAGAGAAGGAAGTGTCGCAGTGGGCACAATTAAAAGCACTTGAAATAGAAACGTTAAAGAAGATTTCAGATTATAGAAAAGAGTTCCTGGGGAATCTCTCCCATGAACTAAAAACGCCATTGTTCAATATCCAGGGTTATGTTCAATCGCTTATTCATGGAGGTATGGACGACAAAGCAATCGCAAATTCTTTTTTGCTGAAAGCCGAAAAAAATATTGATCGATTATGTTCTCTAATCGCCGATGTGGATGTAATGTCGAAATTGGACACGGGTCAGATGCCACTAAATACCTCCACTTTTGATGTTGTTGCCTTGGTAAAAGAAATCGCTTTTACGCTGGATGAAAATGCAAAAGCAAAAAGTATAAAATTTGAATTAATATCGAACGAGAAGAAGATGGTGATGGCCGACAAGGAAAAAATCGCACAGGTACTAACCAATTTATTAGATAATAGCTTAAAATATGGGAAACAAAACGGCACCACCTCCATCAAATTTTTCGATATGGACAAACAGCTATTAATTGAGGTTACCGATGATGGAGAGGGCATTGATGAAGTTCACCTACCTCGGCTATTTGAACGCTTTTTCAGGGTCGATAAAAGCCGAAAAAGTAAAGATGGAAGCGGGATCGGACTCGCCATTGTAAAACATATATTAAATGCTCATAAACAAACCATTAACGTACGAAGTGCAAGGCACTTAGGTACAACTTTTGCCTTCACCTTGCAGAAAGGTTAATGAGAAGAAGATGATAACATGAGCATTCATCGTTTTATTTCTTTTTTTCACCCTTCACCATTCCATTTTTATTAAATTGCACCCTGTGAATAGCGCTATAGTAATAATACCCACCTACAACGAGAAGGAAAATATTGAGCGAATGATTCGAAAAGTTCTTTCGTTATCATTACCCTTGAGTATCCTAATTGTTGATGATAATTCGCCCGATGGAACGCGTGCCATCGTAAAAAACTTACAACAGGAATTCAATCAGTTGTTTCTTCTTGAGCGCGAAGGCAAGCAAGGCCTCGGTACTGCATATATAGCCGGCTTCAAGTGGTGTTTGCAGAAAGAGTATGAATATATTTTCGAGATGGATTGCGATTTTAGTCATAATCCGGAGGACCTCGTAAATTTATATAATACGTGCAGTACAACTCCTGCCGATATGGTTATTGGCTCACGTTATGTAAACGGTGTGAATGTTGTAAACTGGCCCATGAGCCGGGTCATTCTCAGCTATTATGCGAGTATGTATGTTCGTATTATTACCGGCATGAGCATACGCGACACGACTTCCGGATTTGTATGTTACCATAGTAACGTGTTGCAAAAATTAAACTTAGATGCCATAAAGTTCAAAGGTTATGCCTTCCAGATCGAGATGAAATTCAAAGCTTGGCGTGCTGGTTTTAAAATCAAAGAAGTTTCTATTATTTTCACCGACCGTCAGGAAGGACAATCGAAAATGTCGGGAGGGATTATAAAAGAGGCGTTGTTTGGAGTACTCGAATTAAAGATTAAAAGTATGTTAGGATTGCTTAAAATATAGCATGTGTTAACGTCTTCTTAATTTACAAAAGCAATCTTTGTTTGGTAATGTTTGGAGCCGTCTTTGTTGGAAGCAAATACCATATAAATTCCACTACTGGCACGGTTTCCGTTAAAGTCATTTCCATCCCAAACCGCTTGGCCACCATTCGAGATGGTTTCAAATACAAGGTTACCCGCCAAATCGGTTATTTTTACAATACAATTGGCAATAAGCCCTTTTATTGCAATAGGTCCTTTATAGCCCGGCCTTACCGGATTTGGGTATGCATATACATCTCCAAAATCTTCTCCTCCATCTACGGCATCGGTTTTATATACCATCAAGCCTTTATCGGTAGCAATAAAAAGTTCGCCGGTTTTAGGGTTTAACTCCAAATCAATAATATTATTACTAAAAAGCGGACTGTTGGAGATATTAAAATTCTTTAATGCCTTCGACCCATCACTATTAAAAAGCCATAAACCATTTCTTGTTCCGATCCATTTTCTGTTGGCCCCATCGATTTCAATCGCTGTTGCCGTTTCATATTGAAGCAATGGAACACCTATGGGACCTTCACGTACATAAGGCGTACGCGCATCGGGAGCATCGTTATCAAAAACACGTCTCGGACTACTGATCACCGAAATTCCATTATTTGTACCTATCCACACTTCTCCATCATTATCAATAGCAACACATTGCACTTCCTTACTTACGAGCGCCCCTTGCCCCTTTTGATCGTTTAACAAACGGGTGTTGACATTATAAGGATCGTTAAAATCATTTTCCTTAAAAGCCAATAAGCCATTCCCTTCAAAGGTACGGATCCACTTGGTGCCGTTTTGGTCAATCACCACTTTACCTAAAACATCACGGGTTCCTAATAAGGAGTTGATGCTGAAATTTTTCCATGTCCCGTCGGGAAGTCGGCAGTAGATGGGTTTATCTCCCGACAAAAAATTCACTGCCCATAATACATCCTCCTTATCAAAAGCCAATCCTAAAACTTTTACGCCACCCGCAACACCACTTCTCACTTTGAAATTAGCGGGAGCCCCAATTCCTAATACATTTGAAATATCACCATTCGTTAATTCCATCATCCCATAGTTAAAGGTGCCAATATAGGTATGGCTTCCATCGTTACTTGTGGCCGATACGACACAATCGCGAAGGGTATCGAAGGCGCTATAATTTATTCCATTATAAGGATAGTATTGTGGTATATAGTTATCGATAGTGTAAAACTGTGTGTTGCTATAGGCCGGTGCTAAGCGAAGGCTGTATTTACCACCCATCACCCACATTTTGTTATTATTATAATTCAGTGAAAAAACATCGTTAAACCTTGGTCCACTTGGTGAAATGAAACGAATACCACCGGATGAAATAGCTTTGCCTATAAGGCCGAAATCATTTTTAATAAACCAAATATTATCGTTGAGAAGAACGGCCATTTGTGGGAATCTTTCAGAAATATTTTGCCTTGATCCATTGGCACTCTCTACGATAAAAGTATCCTCCGTCATGGTTAATAATTGATTATTATAAACATCGTATCCAAATAGAGAATGTTTTTTACTTCCTGAATATAGGCTCCATTGAACTCCGTCATACACTTTCAAGGTGCTATCAATGACGGCATAAATTTTATTATTATACGATACTATATCGTTGGACGTTTCATGCAAAATGGTGTCGGTAATGATGCTCCAAGAGGCACTATTGCTAAGGTTTGAAAACGTATTTAGGGGAGCCTGCATGACTCCATAAGTGGTACTGGCATAAATTTTATTATCATTAATGGCGATGCCAAAAACATCCGGAACCGTGCCATTGGGGCCAATATTCAAGTAGGAATCCTTCACCTCCCGTCGTTGCATATCATATACAATGATGCCAAAACTAGTAGCAATATAGGCATATTGATCTCGAAAATACACGTCGTTCAGTGATTTAGTACCGACTACATTGTATCGAAATAAATCGGAAACCTGTACCTTTGTAAAATCACTGATATTACTTACTTCGCCGCCATTTTGAAATAATATATCAATATTGGTGCTCTCGTAACCTACAAAAAGAGCTTTATTCACAGGATCGTACTTCACCATGGCAACATCCAATTCGGATAAACCATGAATGGTGTTTATACGTTGTACTTCATCGGTTTCTGTATTAAAAGAAAACAATCCACTGGCTCCACCCACATAAATCATCTTTTGAGCCCGGGTAATATACTTTTGATTGGCATAGGATAAATAAGAATTCCAGGAGCCAATACCTATCGGCTGTGAAAAGAGATCGGAAATGATAAAAAGCAAAATGACAAAATATCGAATTCTCATAATGGGTATAACGCAACAAAGATAAAATTAGTGCATTAAAGAAAGTAATGAATTTTTATGCTTTAAAGGGTGCCATAAAAATCTCATAAACATTCCCTGCCACTTAATTGACGAAGCATCATACCCCTCTACTTGATTCCAACACGAAAAGTGCTTCATCCATTTATTGCCGTTACATGGAGCCGAACACCCATCAAAAATGCGGGAAGACAAAAAAAGCAACAACGTATGCCAAAACATACATAATCTTATTCTGCTAAATTGCTAGGTGGGGAAGGCGGAATCCGATTCCAATCGTCACCGTTTACATTTCGGCAATAACTCCTACCCGCCAATACGTTCAAAAAACTTTTACCTGTTTTTACCGGAAACTACTGATTTTGAGTACACCTCTAGAGCCCCGAAAATCACCTCTAGGGTATTTCCATTTTTGATGTGCTGGGCTGGAATTATTCTCCATAATTCGCCTCTTTTCGAATGATTGGAATTATTTGAATCCTTACAAATACCGTTCATCAGAATCCATCAACACCCTCATGAAGCGACGGAAAACTTGATTCATAGA
>CANNQU010000028.1 GCA_947507965.1 Bacteroidota bacterium | reverse complement strand
CATCATCAACCATCAACTCACTCATGAAGCGACGGGAAAATGGAGGTATTGACCCTGTTGTATTGTCATCCAGACGAAGGAAGGATCTATTGTATTTCATCTTAAAAAACTTCTATCCAAGATTAATGGTAGAGACAAGGGTTTCTTTGTTCTTACTTGACCAGCATTGGAAATTAAGCTTAACCCAGCACATCAAATTCGGAATAACCCGTTTAAACCCATCCTAAGAGCACTTTTTTCGATTTTAAAAAAAATAATTTATCTTTTTTGCTTATTTTTGATTTTTATTACCATGGTGACCCCTTATTTATCAGAACTTTTATACGAGCATAACTGTGTTATTTTACCTGGTTTTGGAGGCTTCATCGCCAACCGAATACCAAGCAAAGTAAATGAGGTACAACAACGCGTTGAACCAGCCCGTAAAGTCGTATCTTTTAATATTAATTTAACACAAAACGATGGATTACTGGCCAGCTTCATATCCAATAGTAAATCCATTTCCTTCGACGAGGCAACCAAACAAATAGCTGAATTTGTTGCTATGATAAAAGCAGATATCCAGCTGAAAAAACATCATTCACTCAAAGGGGTCGGTGATTTTTATCTGAATAGTGAAGACATGACTGTTTTTATCCCTGAAAACGACATCAATTTTGCAAAAGATACCTATGGATTGTTTCCTATAAGCATTCGTAGAATTACCCGCGAAAACGAAAGTGTAAAAACGATAGAGAAAGAAAAATTACGTTCTCTTCCTTTGCGTTTGGCAAAACCAAAAGCCATACGTAGTAGAAGGTTAGTGTATGGCACACTGCTTATTTGTTTACCCGTGCTGCTTGGCCTTTTCACTCAACAAACGGGTATTCTGCAAAAAGCTAATTTCAATATCTCAAATTTCTTTAAACAACCTGCCCCTGCTGAAAGAGTAAAGGAATCGGTAAAAAACATGACCAAGGAGGATTTAAAAAACCAGGAACAAGCAGTGAGTCAAAGCAGTATATCAGAAGCGTCGACTCCGGTTATTAATACCACACCGGAAGTGCCGAGGGCAGAGGCAAACACTTCCCCCAATATACCTGCAACTTCAGCGGCTGTTCATTTCCACATCATTGGTGGCTCATTTGGCGTACCATTAAATGCGCAGAACTTCACCAAACTTCTACAAAAGAAAGGTTATAAGGCCTATATTGCAGGTATGAATCCAAAAGGATTAGCCATGGTAAGCTACGAAGGTTTCAAAACAGAAATCGAGGCGATGCAGTTTTTAGAAAAAATCCATCAAACAGAAAATTCGAAAGCATGGCTCTTGAATTATTAAAATGGGCGAATCGACCATCCTTTCTAATCTAAATTTCACCATTAAAGAAGCGTCTGTAAACGATGCGTCTGTTATTCTTGATTTCATTAAGCAAATTGCTGAATATGAGAAACTTTCACATGAGGTAGTGGGTCAAGTAGATGATATAATAAATAGTTTTTTCTGTGAGCACCCTAAAGTATTTTGTGTTATCGGTTATCATCAAAATAAAGCGGTTGGATACGCTATTTATTTTTTCAATTATTCAACATTTCTGGGTAAACATGGTCTGTATTTGGAAGATTTATTTGTGATGCCTGAATTTCGAGGAAAAGGATTTGGGAAAGAGCTTCTAATTTACTTAACCAAAATTGCGTTGAACAATAACTGCGGAAGAATGGAGTGGAGCGTTTTAGACTGGAATACTCCGGCCATTAATTTTTACAAATCGTTACATGCGAAACCTTTGGAGGAGTGGACGATATTTAGATTGACCGAGGCGGAGTTGAGAGAATTAAACAGTTAATGGTGGATTAACAAACAAGAGGAGCGAAAGTTTACTTGATGTATTCGAGCGTAAAATCCAAGCATAAGATAATAATGGAATACTTATATATATTTTTATTTAAAACTTCATCTTGAGCCCAATTCTTTCCATCATCACCGTTACCTTCAACGCAAGGGCAGTACTTGAAGAAACCATTCTAAGTGTATTGCAGCAATCATTTACCAATTATGAATATTGGGTAATTGATGGAGAATCAAACGACGGAACCATTGACATCGCTAAAAAATATTCTAATAAGGTGAACCTAATTAGTGAAAAAGATTGGGGCATTTATGACGCCATGAATAAAGGCATTAGTAAAGCGAAAGGGCAATGGATTTACTTTTTAAATGCGGGAGATACCCTTTTTGATAATCACGTTCTACAAAATATATTTGAAACCACCATTGCGGAAGATGTAGCGCTGCTTCATGGAAATATTAAAACAAAAAACCATCCAAGCGGTAGCGATTATACGCAAGGACAATCGATTACCTTGCCAGACTTCTATTATCGTTTTTGGCTATGCCATCAAGCTGTGTTTACTCGTCGAACAGCCTTCGACCGCATAGGAACCTATAATTCCAGGGATTACCCTGTTTCCGCCGACCAGGAATGGTTTATACGGTTTTTAAAGGCCGGTGGAAAAGCCTTATACATCAATCGAATCATTGCCCATTATGAAGTGGTGGGGGAAAGCTTTTTGAAACGAACTCAAACCCATTCCGAACACCTTAAAATGGTGGAAACTCATTTTAATTGGTGGATTATTTTACAAAACAAAATGTGTTCGCCATTGGTGAGACTGAAAATCTATTTAATTCAAAACTATAGCACCAGTAAAGCCTATATGTTATATCGAAGATTGTTTTACAGAGATTAGGCAAATAAACGAACGGTAAAATACCTAAAACAGAGCACCATTGCCTGGCGTCAGACGATTTTTAAGAATACCGTCATAAAGGAATTAGAAGCTATGGCAGCTCGTATGTTTTTTAGAGTAGGTGCGACTGTTGGCCGACTTGTTACTGCTGCTGCAGGATGAAGCCAAAAGACAAAAGATTAAAGTGAGTGCAGCGAATTTGATGGACGTTTTCATAATAATACAAATTAAATGAATAGATAATTAGGCAGCTTCAACTACTGGGCCATAAAAATACAAATAACAACTATTTACATTTAAAAATGGGGGCAACCGCAATTACTCTTAATTCGTTTACTGCTGCCGGAAGTTGACCCTTTTTGAGCACAGCTGGCAAACAGAAACATAACGCTTAACAATAATAAAACGATGAAATTGGACTCCCTTTTCATAATACAAATATAGTTTATTTTTTTATGATATAGCTATTAACGACCTTCGCTCACTTTTTATTTTATGGATTTCCTGAAAAACATTCTAGACTTACTACTTCATCTCGATACTCATCTTACGCATTGGGTAATCAAATATGACGACTTTACCTATGCCATACTATTTCTCATCATCTTTGTTGAGACGGGTTTGGTGATCATGCCAATACTCCCCGGCGATTCGCTTCTCTTTGCTACAGGCGCTCTGTGTGCTCAAGGGGCATTAGATATTTATGTGATAATACCCTTACTTATTTTTGCGGCATTTTGTGGCGACAATACCAATTATTTTATTGGTAAGCACCTAGGCGACTACATAAAAAGGAAAAAGAAATTACTTTTCCTTAAAAAGGAATATATTATTGAGGCTGAAAAATTCTATGCCAAACATGGGCGTAAAACAATTGTCATGGCCCGATTTGTGCCTATCATGCGCACCATCGCTCCTTTTGTTGCCGGTGCCGGAAAGATGAGATATTCGCGATATATATTCTATTGTGTTTTTGGAGCCTGTTTATGGGTCATCGGATTATCATATATTGGATATCGATTTGGGAACCTGGCTTGGGTGAAAAGCAATTTCGAGATCGTTATTTTTGGGATCATCGGAGTTTCGTTACTCCCTATTTTGATTCAGTTTCTTAAAGCCAAGTTTCGCAAAAAGGTTTAACTTTCAATTGGTATTTGATTATGCAAAAAAGAATCTACGGCTTATTGGGCTTCCCCTTGGCACATTCTTTTTCCAAGGCCTACTTTGAGGAAAAATTTCGAAAAGAAAGCATCAAAAATACCACTTATGAAAATTTCGTATTGCCGAAAATTGAAGAGGTGGAGTTGCTGCTAGTTAAGGAAAATCTCCAAGGTTTCAATATCACCACCCCTTATAAGAAACTTATCATACCATACTTAAATGCACTCGACAGCACAACAGAAAAAATTGGAGCCGTGAATTGTGTAAAAAAAACTGGTAATTCCTGGACCGGCTATAACACCGATATCCTAGGATTTGAAAATTCTTTACGACCTCTCCTACAAGCACATCATTCGAAGGCCGTGGTATTGGGTACCGGGGGTGCCTCCAGAGCCGTTTGTTTTGTACTGGAACAATTGGGAATCAAAATTACCAAGGTGTCATCGCAAGAAAAGGAAGAATGCATTAATTATTATGATTTGGATTACGACCTCATTAATTCCAATAAGCTCATCATTAACACCACCATCGTTGGCGCCTTTCCAAATACGGATAACTCTCCGGATATCCCTTATGAGTATCTCTCGCCGTCGCATTTATGTTACGATTTAACCTACCATCCAGCAGAAAGCATGTTTCTGAAAAAGAGTAGTGCCATGGGGGCCGAAACGAAAAATGGCCTCGAGATGCTTATACTGCAAGCAGAAGAGAGTTGGAGGATTTGGAATCTAAAGTAAGGAAGATAGCAAAATCCTAACGTTAAGAAATCGTTGCAAAATGCCGACAATTAAATGATTTTACGAATTAAAATCATCGTTCGCCGGGCTCCTCGCTTTTAAATTCAACCACAAAGTCACAAAATGCATCGATGATTGCAGCACTTCGTTCTGGTTCTTCGATAAGCCCCATGTGAGCACTGTGCTCTAACACCTCCAGTTGCGCTACCGAACATTGTGTGGCTTGTTCCATGATTGAAGATTTGGGTATCAAAAGGTCGCTTTCGCCCGCAATAAACAATACCGGCTTATCAAAATTTCGTAAAACATCCATACGGTCGGGCCTATTACGCATGGCCATCAAAGCTGTAATAATACCTTCCGATTTTGACGATTTTGCCATCGCGATGGTACTCTCGATAACGGTCTCAGAAGTACCTGGCTTAAACAAATTAGGGATGAGTACACGATGATACGCCTCTGCACCATGGGTATTGACGAACGCTATTGTTTTCATACGCCCTTCTTTACGCTCCTCGTTATCGGGCATGGCGGTACTATGGAATAACCCAATACCAGCAACCCTATTCGGATATTTTTCGGCCAATGCCAGGGTTACATAACCACCGAGAGAATGGCCAATGAATATAACCTTCGAGATGCCCAACTTCTCGATTTCAGCCTTTACAAACTCGGCCATTGCCCCCACCGACTCTCCCAGGGCATGCATGGAAGCATTTTTACCGAAGCCTGGCAAATCAATACATACCATATCCTTTCGATGCTTGGAAGAAGCCAATAGTGGATCCCAAATGCGGTGATCCTCACAGAAGCCATGAAGTAAAACAATCGTCATGCTTACAAAGATGAACATTAATGACAAGAGTATGGCATACCATTACTCATTTATTGCCGTTCCTTAACATTGTGAATAAATCTTGTATTTTCCCCTTCTTTATTTAGATTTTTAAAATAACTTTGCCCACAACTTTAGGGTGTTGTCATTTTATGGTCAATTCTCTAAATCAAACTTTTAATCAATTGTTACACTAAAAGATATGCTGCATTTTAACGTAAAAAAAGTATTTGCACTCTTATCCATTATCCTTGTTTTAGGCATTGGCTCAAATGCCGCCGACCTAACGAAAGATCCTGGGTATCTTAGCGGGGAGAAGCTCTATAAAGCCAATTGCACGACCTGTCATGCCCTCGACAAAAAAGTGCTGGGGCCAGCATTGAAGGGGATAACAGCGAGAAGAAAAGAGGCTTGGATTATTAAATGGGTTAAAGATAATGCCGCTTTGCGTGCCACAAACGACCCCGAAGCCATCGCTATTTTCAATGAATACAAAGGCATTCCAATGACCGCCTTTGGTAATCTTACCGATGCAGATATTAAGAATATCGTTGTATATATTGAAAACGCACCAATCGTTGCACCAAAACCAGTAGCTGCTGATGTAGAGACCGATATTCCTCCGAATTCGCCTAGTATGTGGATTTTTGTGCTTTTAGGTATCTTTATCTTTGCACTCCTAAACCTTTCGATTAGTATTGAGAATAAAGTATCAAAGCTTTTGGGTAAAGAAATAATTAACTGGAACAAAGTTAATGCTTTGATGTTTCCTATTATGTTGGTAGCTGGCTCTTATTATGTTTATGCACAATTTGCCAAATACTCATCCTACACTTATTTTGCTGTTGGTTCGGGTTCTGCTCATGGAAAAGTACTGGATGAAATGTTTTTTGTAACCTTGGCCATTACCGGCTTCGTATTTATCTTATGTCAGGTGTTGGCTTTTGTGTTTCCATATTTATATCGCCATAGAGGCGAAGGCACAAAGGCTTTTTATTATCCCGACAACAACCAAATAGAATTCTGGTGGACCATCATTCCTTCTATAGTATTGGTTTCCCTTTTGGTTTATGGATTAAAAACATGGAATGGCATTACCATGCAAGAGAAACCTAAAGGCGCTTATGAAATTGAAGTTTTTGCCCGTCAGTTCGACTGGACGGTGCGCTACCCCGGGCCTGATGGCCTATTAGGTAAGCACGATTACCATAAAATTGGAGGGACTAATTTTGTAGGGATGGATTACAACGATGTAAATAGCCATGACGACATCCTTAATGTTGGCGAATTACATCTGGTGGTAGATCAACCGGTAGTAATGAATTTAAGAGCACAAGATGTGATACACTCTGCATTCATCCCCAATTTAAGAGTTCAAATGAATGCCGTTCCGGGCATCCCTACTTCGCAAATATTTACACCTACCGTTACTACGAAGGAAATGCGCAAGCGTCTCTTGGCCGAACATCCAACAGATTCCTTTTACGCGAATTGGGATTATATGCTGCTGTGTAATAAAATTTGTGGGGCACAACACTATATGATGAAGATGGTTGTTGTTATTGAAACAAAGGCAGACTATAATATTTGGTTGAAGTCGTTAAAATCGCCATACGAAACGGCCAACGCCCCTGTTGTGGTACCACCCGATACCACCACAGTGAATAAAACGGCCACCAATTAAATTTCTAAAACAATAAAAAGAATTAATTTACTTCTACCAATATGAGTAACGTAGCTTCCGAGAATATGCACCACGACGACCACGTGCATCACAAACAAAGTTTTATTTCAAAATATGTGTTCAGTATGGATCACAAAATGATCTCTAAACAATTCCTGGTTACCGGGTTGATTATGGGATTAATTGGAATGACGATGTCGGTGCTGTTCCGCCTTCAATTGGCTTGGCCAGAGAAAAGTTTCCCTATTTTCGACACGTTATTCGGAAAATGGTCTACCGATGGTCATATTAGCCCTGATTTCTATATGGCGTTGGTAACCATGCATGGTACCATAATGGTGTTCTTTGTGCTTACTGCCGGCTTAAGCGGTACCTTTAGCAATCTTTTAATACCGTATCAAATTGGCTGCCGCGATATGGCATCACCATTTTTAAATATGCTGTCTTACTGGTTTTTCTTTTTGTCGAGTTGTATTTTAATGTCCTCTCTCTTTGTTCAAACTGGTCCGGCTTCCGGCGGGTGGACTGTTTACCCTCCCTTAAGTGCTTTGCCTAAGGCCATGCCAGGTTCAGGGGCAGGCATGACGCTCTGGCTTGTGGCTATGATATTTTTCATCGGTTCGTCGTTACTGGCCGGTATTAATTACGTTGTTACCATCTTAAACATGCGTACCCATGGATTAACGATGACTCGTTTACCCTTGACCATTTGGGCTTTTTTCTTTACTGCCGTCTTAGGTATTTTATCCTTCCCGGTTTTATTGAGCGGTAGCTTATTGCTCGTATTCGACCGGAGCTTTGGCACTTCTTTTTATCTCTCCGAAATTTTTATCGATGGGCAGGCCTTAGCCAATGCAGGTGGAAGTCCAATCTTATGGCAACATTTATTCTGGTTCTTAGGTCATCCCGAAGTATACATCATTATTTTACCGGCATTGGGCATAACTTCAGAAGTGGTAGCCACCAATTCCCGGAAACCCATTTTTGGGTATAAAGCCATGATCGGATCCATTATGGGCATCGCAGGCCTATCCTTCTTTGTTTGGGGACATCACATGTTTGTTACCGGTATGAATCCATTGGCTGGTTCGCTATTTATGTTCATCACCTTCTTGGTAGCCATTCCGTCGGCAGTAAAAACCTTCAACTATCTGGCTACGATGTGGCGGGGCAATATAAAATTTACTCCTGCCATGCTATTTGGTATTGGATTGGTTTCACTATTCGTAACCGGAGGTTTGACGGGTATCTTTTTAGGTAATGCGGCGCTAGATATTCCGCTACATGATAGTTATTTTGTTGTCGCACACTTTCACATCGTTATGGGTAGTTCGGCTATCTTTGGTTTATTATGTGGTATCTATCATTGGTTCCCACGGATGTATGGCCGTATGATGAATCCACAATTAGGTTACCTTCACTTCTGGATGAGTTTAATAGGTGTTTATATGGTGTTCTTTCCAATGCACTTTATGGGCTTAGGAGGAGTGCCTCGCCGTTATTATGCTTTCACAGCATGGGATCAGTTTGCGATTTGGAATGATATGAATATATTTATTACTTATGGTGCTATTATTGGCGCTTCAGCGCAACTAATATTCTTATATAACTTCATTTATAGTATCTTTTGGGGAACTAAATCGGTTCAAAACCCTTGGCAATCCAATACCCTTGAATGGACGGCGCCTCAAGAACAAATACACGGCAACTGGCCAGGAGAAGTACCCCAAGTTTATCGTTGGCCTTACGATTATAGCCGCCCGGATGCAGAAGCCGATTTTGTGCCTCAAAATGTGCCCGATGATGTGGTTCCTGTTGGATGGGTGCATGCACCTAAAGGCAAAAAAGACGATAAAATATAGGCAGGGATGATGCTAATGGAACAACGGGATGAGAATTAAAAAAGTGAGGTGCCATTAAAAACACCTGACCATTTTATCTTTTTTATCAAAAGAAAACAGCCAAAATAGATTCCCTTGAAATAGTTATTAAACAAGGTGATACAGCGAGTGAATAGTTTTAAAAAGGTAAGTTATTTTACCTTAATCGTTCTTTTTTTACTTATTGGGGTTGAAGGTATGGTACGTGTAACAGGTAGTGGTATGGGCTGTCCCGATTGGCCAACATGTTTTGGACAGTGGGTTCCACCAACATGCGATTGTAGCTTAGGCGACTACCACGAAATTTACAAAGACCATGGCTATCCGGTGGGCACTAATTTTGACCTACAAAAAACATGGATTCAGTATTTTAACCGCTTGCTCGGCATAATGAGTGCCATTCTCATTATGCTTACCGTGTTTTACGCTTATAAAACACGAGTGGTGCATCAATCGGCATATCGTGGTGTACGCTTATGCGTTGTAATGGTAATGATTAAAGGAGTGCTTGGGGCCATATTCGTAAAACTAAACTTACCTCGGCAAGGCGAAAGTTTACCCTATTTACTAACCATACTCATACTTAGCACATTGGCATATAGTATAGCCACGGTGAAAAAAGCTGAAAGTGATGAAATTATCAGTACGAGTATAACATTAAGATACCTGGTGATGCTTTCTTTGATACTGACCACCATTCAACTTATAAGCGGGATGGAGATAAGAAGAACCACTGAAAGGCTAGTCGGAATTTCACCGTACCAATGGCTTCAACAAAATGAAGTGGAATTTACGTTACATCGCTTGAATAGTTTGGTAATACTGCCGATAAATTATTTGCTCTGGACCAAATTTCGAGCCTATGACTTTTCAAAAATGGCCTTGTGTGGAGTAGTGATAAGTTTGATTTTACAGCTAGCGACGGGAGTTTTGATGAATTGTTTACATCTCCCTCTAATCGCTCAAATAGTGCATTTACTGCTGCCTGCCATTTTATTTTGCAGTCAGTTTTATATTTTAAGTTATCTATATATTAAAAAGGAAACATCGGTTGTTTCCACATAAACATGCAAGAAAAAGCATTCGCATTAAATACCATCGTTACGTATTCTTTAAAGCATCGTCTTAAAGATTATGCGCAGCTTATGAAGTTTCGTCTCTCGTTGTCCGTGGTATTTTCATCGGCAATGGGATATTTACTTGCCTGTAAAACAGGTATCGTTTGGGCCGATTTCATTAATTTATGCTTGGGTGGTCTGCTTATCGTAGGCGCATCGAATGGCATCAACCAAATTATTGAACGCGATTACGATAAGTTAATGACACGCACCGAAAATCGCCCAATGGCCACGCAACGGCTAGGCCTTGTAGAAGCCAGTATTTTCTGTTTAATCTTAGGTGTCTCCGGCGTATTGTTTCTGGGGGTTTATTTAAACCAATTAACCGGGTTACTGGGTTTGTTATCTCTCATTAGCTATGCATTTGTTTATACTCCACTGAAACGAGTAACATCGTGGAGCGTTCATGTAGGCGCTTTTCCTGGCGCCACCTCACCCATGATTGGATGGGTAGCCTACACGGGCACCATCGACACGGGTGCCATTATCTTATTTGTATTTCAGCTGGTATGGCAGTTCCCTCATTTTTGGAGCATCGCCTGGATATTGAATGATGATTATAAGAAAGCCGGATATAATATGCTTCCATCAAAGGGAGGACGAAATAAAAATAGCGCCCTGCAAAGCTTACTATTTGCCATTGCCCTACTACCCGTTTGCTTCGCCATGTATTATTTCAATTATGTGGGTATTTATTCTACTTTATTGGCTGCTGCTGTAACGTTATTCTTTATTTATACCGCCTTTGCATTATATCGAACCTTAGCAATAAAAGAGGCCAAAAGATTGATGTTCACCTCCTTTTTCTATTTCCCGGTAATATTCATTGCTTTTTTAATTGATAAATTATAATGGAACTAAACGCAACGAATAATAAAATTAGCCAGCCGGATACCCAACCGCAGATAATGGAAAATCAGCGTATTATCTTGTGGTTATTTATGGTTGCCAGCATATTATCATTCGGTGGTCTTACGAGTGCTTATATTGTGCGAATGGCTGCTGGTAACTGGCTAACGTTTGATATCCCAATAATTTTTACGGTGAATTGTGGCGTCGTGCTTTTAAGCAGTGCCTGCATGATGTACGCCTACCGATCGGCAAAAACCGATGCGCTAGAACGGGTAAAATATGGGTTATGGGGGGCTATGCTGTTTGGGTTAGTTTTCTTGGTTTTGCAACTGATGGGTTGGAAAGAACTCAACTCGCATGATATCTATTTCTCACCGCGTCGTTCCGATAACGGCGATTTGACTAAATTAATTTCCGGATCATTTTTTTTCGCCATATCAGCGATCCATTTTATTCACGTTATCGCAGGATTGATCTTCCTTTTAATTGTTTTAGTTAAAGCCTATAAAATGAAAATTCATAAAAGAAACTTGCTTTCCCTTAGCCTTGCCTCTACCTATTGGCATTTTGTTGGGATTTTATGGATTTACTTATATTTGTTTTTAAAATATTGGAATTAGAATTACAAGTTATTAATTATTAATTATATAAATACGATGTCGCACGAAGCAGAAAATAAATTACCGACAAAATTATGGGGTGGAGGTCGCTCTCCATTCAATGTGGAATACGGAAAGCTCATGATGTGGATTTTTCTACTTTCAGATGCCTTCACGTTCTCCGCATTATTAATTGCCTATGGGAGCACCCGTTCTAGTTTCCCCCCTGCACCTGTTCACGAAGCGATTGCTTTTGGCTCTCATGTGCACGAAGGCGAGCTTGCTAAGTATTTTACGCCCTCCACTCAGGGAGTACAACTGGCTCCTGGCATTCAGCCACACTGGCCAAGCCCTGATTTGGTATTCAACCACTTCCCTTTTCTTCATGGTCATCATTTACCACTTTTATTTGTGAGTTTAATGACGTTTATTCTCATTTTCAGCTCGGTAACGATGGTGCTGGCGGTAGAGGCCGGACATCGAAAAGAAAAGAAAGAGGTGGCAAAATACATGTATTGGACGATCGCCGGTGGTATCGCCTTCTTAAGCTGTCAAGCCTGGGAATGGACGCAATTCATCACGGCGGGTGCTAGTTTAACTAGCAATCCATTCGGCCCTGTAGCCTTTGCTGATTTGTTTTTTATTGTGACGGGCTTTCACGGGTTTCACGTACTATCGGGGGTAGTATTAAATATCGTCATTACCAGCAACGTCGTTAGAGGAACTTACGAACGTAGAGGACATTATGATATGATAGAAAAAATAGGCCTCTATTGGCATTTCGTTGATTTGGTTTGGGTATTTGTGTTCACCTTTTATTATTTGATTTGAGGTAGGATTGTGGTCAACGATTAATGAATACCGAATAAAGAAATTTTAATTTTTAATTTAAAAAAGATATGTCATCATCAGTAGATTTTCAGGAATTTGAAAGACACGCACCAGATCCGGGTGCAAAAAGAGATATTATGAAAACATTTTGGATCCTTTTCGGACTAACCGTGATCGATTTAATATTTTATTTTTGGATACCTTCAGGCATGATCCGAAATAGTATTTTCATCTTATTAGGTATCATAAAGGCTTATTTCATTGTAGGTACTTTTATGCATCTAAAACATGAACGTAAGTTTTTAATTATGATGCTTATTGTGCCGGTAATATTTATTATCGCACTTATTATTGCAGCCATGTACGAAGGAAACTACCTGTTTAATTTACATTGGAATTAACCCTTTAACGATTTTATAAAAAAGCCCAGCCGTACTTTTATACCGGGCCGGGCTTTTTTTATTGATATGAGCAGCAGGGCAAAATCAATTCTCATCACCTTCTTTATCATCGGAATTCCGGTGCTTTTTATGTTTATGATGAAGTGCGGACGCACCGTTTATAAAACGTTGCCACATCTTGGCATACCCAATGGAATTGCCCAAAATGGGGATACCCTTTTTCATACGATCGACCCTTTTGAGTTTACCGACCAGCAAAACCAAAGCATTACTAATAAAAATCTTGAAGGTTGTATTTATGTTGCCAATTTCTTCTTTGCTACCTGCCCCGATGTATGCCCACGCATGAACGCCAACCTACAGCGCGTTTACGATCGATACAAAGATCATCCGAAGGTGAAATTTATTTCACACTCGGTAGATCCTGAGCATGACGTACCCGAGATCCTTTTTAAATATGCCAATAACTTAAAAGTTGATCACAAAAAATGGTATTTCGTTACCGGAAACAGAGACAGCATCTATAACCTGGCGCAACGGAGTTATTACATACGAGCCACGGAAGGCGATGCCAAACCCATTAGCTTCATCCATGATGAAACACTTGTGTTGGTTGATCAAAACAGGTATATAAGAGCACGCTTTGATGGCTTAGCACCCGAAAAAATGGATGAGCTCATAGATGCCATTCAGTTGCTCTTGACCGAAATGAAAAGCACCGATAGAAATGATAAACAAAAATAGTAATGGTACAGAACGATAACGTTTATTTCAGAATAATTATTGCCATTTCACTCGTCATTCCGTTGGCTGTATTTGTTTTATTGCAATTGCCACAAGGCATTTTAGGCGACTGGAATGCAAGCATAATACCGAAAATAAATGCGGTTATTAATTCGCTCACCGCGATACTACTTTGTGTTGGATTTTATTTTATACGACAAAAAAATATTTTAGCACATCAGCGTTCGATGCTTTTGGCTTTTGCCTTATCCGCATTGTTCTTGGTACTTTATATTGTATATCATGCACAGGTTATAGAAACGAAATATCCTGGAATTGGAACCATCCGCTATGTTTATTTCTTCTTTTTGATATCGCATATTTTGCTTTCGGGCATTTTGGTACCGTTGGTGCTGCTTACCATTTACAGAAGTACGACAGGACAAATTGAGAAGCACCGTAAAATTGCACGCTACACCTTACCAATATGGCTTTATGTAGCCATCACAGGAGTTATTGTGTACTTTATGATTTCACCGTATTATCCGGTGTAGTGGGTAATTATCGAATTACCATTATTTCATCTCCGACTTTTGCTACATATATTTCAATGGTAAAACACGAATTTTCTTTATCGGGTTTACTTCTAATAAATTCAAAATTAGGAGCCGTGGCGATACGCCAAATTTTCTTATCAAGAAAAGAAGTAAGGATGATTGGAGCGGATTCTTGAAGCAATCCTAATGGAAAAAACTCATAGATTAAAAACCTGCGAAAACTTTCTGAATATTGGTGTTTTTCTTCATAATATGCTAGCGCATAATCGTCTAATTTAGGTTGAAAAATGCGCTGCAATTCATTTTCGTTTTGCTTGACGAATAGTAATTCTAGCTGCTTCGCAAAATGCATTATTTCTTCTTCCGTTTCAATAACAGGAAGTTTTAAAAAAGTAGAAGCAAAGTTTAGTATGTTGTTGGTGAATGAGAGGTTTTTAACAGAATAACCGGTTAGCTCGGTTTGAGCTATGATTCTGCCTGTTTCTGGCGAAACAGAATACGTGTCCTGATTATAACTTTTAATGGTCACTTTAACTTCAGGATTTTGCGTGAGTAGATCTTCAGGTTCTATTGGAAGAACGGTAATTTGGGTTTGATTTTCTTTTATAAGGTATGCATTTATTGGACAAGAATAAACATTCTTTCCATTAAATGTATTCGTGATTACAGGCAAACCATTGCACAGCACCACAACGGTGCATTTTTCTGCTTCGACATGAACGTATATATATTCTTTTGCAGTCATTTATTTTTGCTATTATTTAATACATAAAGTTGGATCTTCATTACGAGAAAAAATTGCAGCTAACTGCCCCCCATCAATAAACTTATCAAGTTCATCGAGTGTAACATAATTACCATTATACCAGCCTTTACTCTCAATAATTAATAGTTCATTACGAACCTCGTTTGCAATGGCTTCGAGCACTTTATCGGTGCGTTTTAAACGACTCTTGCTTGCCTTTAATGCAATGCGAGTTGCCACCAATTTTAAATCAATGGTAACTTTATTAGAAGTGTACCAAGTTCGTTCGTTTTCAGCTTTGATACGTACAAGTTCGACAGGTCCGTTGTGATTGGTTTCACCAGAAAGCATATCTTCTATAATAGTTGCAAAGCCACTATCACTAATCGGTTTAGTGGCATCACTTTTATCTGGAAATTTCCACTCCTTCCACTTGAAAGCCTGCATTAGCACCACAGAATCACTACCCGTATCTCCATCAGCATAAATATCATTTCGTCCAACGTTAAAACTTCTTTTTTTCGCATGGCCTCCACCGGTTCCAACAGAAGACTCGAGTTTGGCAATCAAACCCGTAAATTTAATATCTGCATTTATCCCAAACTCCGAGATTCCGGTTACTCCTCCATTCAAACTGATGCCTGCTGTTACGAGTGGATTAATGTTCAAAAAATAGGCGACTTCAAATTTTGCACCTACGGTAAGCGAAAGAACGACAGAGATTTTACCTTGAGCTTGAAGACTACTATACCACTCAGCACCGGGTTTAATATTCTCAAATTCAATCGTTAAGGGCACCTCCAAACCACCGCTAATATAGGCTTGTGCTTTGAATCCTGGAGCCTTTACTCCGAATGCAAGTTCTATGCTACCGCTAAGTAGCTTTACGTTAATAGATGGCTTAATATTATAATAGGCCTGATGGTCGGTATACTCTTTCCAAGCCCATTCAAGTTGAAAATTACCACTCATTACCTGTGCATCAATATTAAAATCGATGCCTACCGTCGGAACAAGATCTTTGGCCTCCTTAATTAAATCCACAATTGAATAGATCGTCTCAATAAGCTTTAGCAAAGCAGATATACTACCGAAAACATCAAATTTTAACGGCGATCCATCACGGCTTATTGTTATATAGTCTCCAGTTTGAGCGGTAGATGGATCTGATCCCGTACTTGGTTCATCATCTTTCGGAGAAGGTACAACTTTACCTCCTTTAGTTGATACAACAATTTTTGTTTCTTTATTGGTATATGTATTATTCCCGGTGACATTAGCCGAATATTTATTTCCTTGCTGAACACTGCTCTCTCCTTTTAAAGTGGTAGTTACCTTTTGTGTTTTTAGCTCTTTTTCGATGTTTAATCCACATGAAAACGACTTTAGTTTTGGAAATTTAATCGTGAGCGTCCATTTTTCAGGGTTGTATACCTTTACTGGGAGAGAACCCATTGGGCCTAAAATAGCATACGATTTGTATTGATTATAGGTCCACATCTCCTTCATTAGCGCCTTCAATGTTAATCCAGCAGCAATGCCCAAGCCTCCTACGGCTTGTAGTTTAGAACCATTTTTATAACCCGCAGAACTGTAATCCAATGCTTCTCCAATCTCTTTCTTTGCTTCCTTCTCCGCATTTTTTCTTTCAAAATTAAATGGAACAATATAGGTGCCTCCCCCTTTTATTTCTCCCAGACCTGTAACTTTGATTGATGGGGGAATATTTGGGCCAGTCCAAACAATGGTCGTACGGTCAGTATAAGGCAATGTAGTAGTAACGGGAGGAACAAGCTCGAAAAAAGTTGCGGCTGCCGGGCACGCACGCTTATGACAAGTAATGGTTATCTTATCAATGATTTTTGCTTGAGCTTCTTTTTTAGCTTTCGCTGCCTGACATGGAATACAAATACCTCCAGCAACCTTTGTATCAGGTTTTTGATCTGTATCACGTCGTGTGGTAGTAGGTTCAGCCATTTTCTAATCTGTTGTTATAGAATTAATATCATCGTATAGATATTTTTCAATAAAAACTATTTTTCTATCTTGTGATAACTCGTCATTTAAGAGTATATTATTAAGAATCCTCATATGGTTTTTTTTTGAAAAATGTTCTAAATTAAGAAGTTTTACCCGGCAATAATCAGATACACAATCCTCACTAGTTATAGCATATTTTCTTGCTTCAACGACCCACTCTGTAAGTAATTTTTCCGTGAGATCTGATTTCAATGACACCTCAGGAAATTCAGCACATAACCTCTCAAATAAATTCTTAATATAGACTTCTAGAAATATAGTGCCCATATTTTCCATTTGGTCTTTCCTTATTTTAAACATGCCTATATTATGGTTTTTTATCGTTTCATTAAATCAAAAATGATTATCATCTAATTTTGTTTCTTACACAAAGAAACAGAATTTCCATTTAAAAAAAGTAAAAAATATAGACTAGACGGTTTAAATAATACCACCCTTCTCACTCCCACCTAAAAACACGAGAAGCAACAAAATAAATAAATACCCCCCAAAGCAATAGAATACCAATGGGTTGCCATACCTGTAGAAGACTATAGCCATCGTAGGCGATTTTACGAAGGGCATCGTTTAAATGGGTAAGGGGTAATATCTTACAAATCGGTTGCATCCAGCTCGGGAATGACTCTACCGGAAAAAAAGTGCCGGACAACATCATCTGGGGTAGGGTAATTAAATTGGCGAAAGGTGCAATCACGCTCTCGTTCTTAGCCAAGCCTGAAATAACAAATCCAAAACCCATGAACACAATAAAAGCTAAGGTGGTAACGGTTACCATACTCAATACTGTACCGGCTCCATGAACCAAGGTAAAGTTAAAAAAGTAAGCACCCACAAAAAGAATGATTAGCGTGGTAACGACCTGAAAAAACAACCGACTAAAAGCTTCTCCCAAAATAATATATTGCCGTTTAATGGGAGTTGCAAAAAAGCGTTTCAACACCAACGTATTACGTAAAAAGAAAAAGGTAAAGGCGGTACCAAATATCGCTAAACTTAATATAGAGAATCCTAATTGTCCGGGTAGCACAAAGTCAATAGCCTCATAGGTTCTATTGGTGCTCATCTCAGGAATAATCTGACCTATTTTAGTGCCCTTCTCATAAATACCCAACGGATCGGTGTTTTGCATCGAGGCTATTCGACTCATAATGCTTCCGGCGGTGTTTCCTTGCGCTGCATTAAACCGTACCTTTACCAATAAAGGAGTGCCCGGAGCTGCCGACTCGATAGAAATTACTGCGTAGATATCTTTTTTTGCCAGTAATGTTTCACAACTATCTTTCGACAAGTCGGTGGTTGCATTAAAAGCCGAATCGCCGACCAAGCCTTTATAAACATCATTCTCTTTATCGCTTTCCTTGGTAACAGCCACATGGTATTTCCCTTGAATGCCTTTGCCTAAATACGCAAACACAAAAATAAAAATCATTGGAAAAGCAATTCCAAAAATTATACTGCTTGGGCTTTTAAGTTGCGATAATAGGCTTGCTTTGGTTATGGCAAGCATGGCTCGTAGTTGACTATACTTCATTTTAAAAATTCAAAAACTTAAACCGATTTAAGAATGCATATTTACATAATGTAATTTACTTGCACAATTATATTAATCTCAATTAAATAAGAAAAAGAGTTGCAATATGGCGAAGCATACGCTAATAACTTCCTTTGAAACTCCGGAAAGAAAAACGGCTCACAAAATTTCATACCTTTGCCCAATGAGCAATACCATTATAAAGGTAAAAAATTTAGTAAAGAAATACGGAACCTTTACGGCAGTAAATGATATTAGTTTCGAGGTTAAAGAAGGGGAAATTTTCGGTTTACTCGGGCCGAACGGAGCAGGCAAAACAACGACTCTCGAAATTATTGAAACGTTAAAGTCGAAAACCTCGGGGTCGGTGCATATAAAAAATATGTCGATAGACTCCGACGCCTCCGAAATAAAAAAAATAATCGGCGTACAACTCCAGGCTTCCGGATATTACCCCAATATCAACTTGGTTCAGATCTTAGATCTTTTTGCCGGATTATATAACAAAAGTATTGATGCGCTTGCGGCACTCGATAAAGTGAACCTCCGTGATAAAGCCAACAGCAAATTTAAAGAGTTGAGCGGCGGACAAAAACAACGTTTCAGTATCGCAACCACCTTAATTAATACACCTGAAATTGTGTTCCTCGATGAGCCCACCACCGGCCTCGATCCCCAGGCTCGTAGGAATCTATGGGATTTGATACGTGAAATACGCAGCACAGGATCAACGGTAATCATAACGACCCATTATATGGATGAAGCAGAACAACTATGCGACCGTGTTGGCGTTATGGATTCGGGAAAAATAATTGCGATTGATACTCCCGATCAACTCATCGACAATTTAATTGCCAAAGGATTTAAACGCACCAAGCAGGTGAAAGAAGCCAATCTCGAGGATGTGTTTATTGATTTAACCGGCAAAGAAATTAGAGACGAGGAATGAATTCAACAGTGCACTCAAGGAATATCAATAGGAAAAACACCAATCCTGTTTAAAGACTAAGACACAAACGCAAAATAAGGCAGAAATCTGCCGTAGTTGTGCCTACAACAGCATTCCATTTTTTTTATTTACGCGAAGACTATTTCCCTTGTGTTAATTCTAAACTTTTCATTCTGTTCAAAACCTCTTCAAGTTTCGTATTAAGTAAATTAATTTGATTTTGCTGCCGTGTGTTTTCGCTTTTCAATTCAAGAATAATGGTGTCTTTCGATTGAATTAAGGCATCTAATTCCTGAATAGATTTCACCATCGGCGAAATAAAATCATTGTATCGTACGCCATACATGCCTGCATCGTCTTTGCTAATAATACCGTTATTGGTGGCGCCGGCATTATTCAAGGTTTCTTCTACTTCCTGTGCAATAAAACCGTATTCTGTTTTCTTGTTTACATCGTTGGTACGGTAATACGAAACAGGATTTAATTTCTTGATGAAATCCAATCCCAATTCCGATTTTTTGATATCTGTTTTCCATCTTCTATCCGAGGTAATGGTCCATCCTACTTGTATTCCGGCGTACAATATATATATATCACCAATTCGCACCTGGTTGTTAGCAGCTGCATTGGGCACCTGAGCACCAAAACCTAACCCTAAATTATTAAAACCCGTAGTAACATTAGATAATGCATAATTTCCATTCGCTGTATTGGCGCTTCCAGAGGTATTCAAATACAATGCATGATAGCCCGTTGCCATGTTATTATCACCCGTGGTGTTGGAGGCTAATGCCTGAAAGCCGCTGGCTGTATTTTGGTCGCCGGTGGTATTGAAATACAGGGCGCTATCTCCAATGGCGGTATTGGAATAACCGTTGGTATTGGCGTGCAATGCCCCCCAACCGCTCGCCGTATTAGAACTTCCGGTAGTATTGTACATTAGCGCATTTTGCCCAGTTGCAGTATTGTAACTCCCTGTAGTATTTGAGGTTAACGAGAGAGCACCAATAGCTGTATTTTCGTTGCCCGTTGTATTCGTGGCAAGTGCATAAGATCCAGTTGCCGTATTTTGGTTACCGGTAGTATTAGCGAAGAGCGAATTTCCCCCTAAAGCTGTATTGTTGGCTCCTGTGGTGCTGGTAAATAACGACTGGTAGCCAAGAGCCGTATTGCCATCTCCGGTAGTATTGGCATTTAGCGATTGGTAACCAATGGCGGTAGCGAAGTGACCACTTGTATTTGTGGCTAACGCCTGATAGCCATTCGCAGTATTATATGTGCCAATGGTATTGGAATAAAGTGCAGCATTACCAATAGCTGTATTATAGCTTCCTGTAGTGTTCGAGTAGAGCGCTGTAAAACCACTGGCCGTATTACTAACACCCGTTGTGTTGGAATATAATGCCCCACTACCATCGGCTGTATTATAGGTACCGGTGGTATTGGAATAAAGCGCTACGTGCCCACTTGCCGTATTGTTTTGCCCTGTGGTGTTTGAGTAAAGAGAACTATTCCCATTGGCTGTATTGTAATAGGCGGAAGTATTGGAAAAAAGTGAGTTATACCCTGTAGCCGTATTTTTTATCCCCGTTAAGTTGGTGTTTAATGCTCCACTACCGATGGCGGTATTATAATTCCCGCTAGTGTTGGTGGTTAATGACCGGTACCCAATTCCTACATTATCTGTTCCCGTGGTATTATGTGATAGGGCTGCGCCTCCCTGCGCGGTGTTATAGGATCCCGTGGTGTTGAAGGCTAGTGAAGCTGATCCAGCAGTAGTATTCGCCGTTCCGGTGGTGTTGGCAGAAAGTGAGCCATTACCAATAGCCGTATTTTCCATGCCACTGGTATTACTGTAAAGCGCACCGGCTCCATTGGCTGTATTATAAGATCCTGTTGTATTAGAGTATAAAGCAAAAGTACCATCCGAAGTGTTTTCATGGCCTGTACTATTCAAGTAAAGTGCTTTATACCCATTCGCGGTATTCTGATATCCGGTACTATTGTTGTAAAGAGAACTATTGCCATTGGCTGTATTGTAGTACCCGGTCGTATTTTGGAATAACGAGCCCTCTCCATTCGCGGTATTTTCATATCCCGTCGAATTGGACCCTAGCGCATATTTTCCATTGGCCGTATTATTACTTCCAGTGGTGTTTACATACAATGCTCTATAACCGTTGGCCGTATTATTGCTGCCCGCGGTATTAAAATATAAGGTTTGATATCCATTCGCTACATTATTACCTCCGATATTATTGGAGAAAAGTGATTGATATCCATTGGCCACATTATTAACTCCGGTGCTATTGCCGTAGAGTGCATAATAACCATTGGCGATATTAGAGTTCCCTGTGGAATTCGATGCCAGGGCATTCATGCCAATGGCCGTATTTGCATAACCACTCGTATTGGCCGAAAGCGATCCGAATCCATGTGCTGTATTATTATACCCTGTGGTATTGTTGGTGAGCGAAAAATAACCATTTGCCGTATTGCTATAACCGGCCGTATTGGAATATAGTGCCTGATAACCCATCGCAAAATTATTAGCCCCCGAGGTATTCGAATAAAGTGTTTGATAGCCATAAGCGGTATTTGCATTGCCACTGGTATTATTATAAAGTGCTCGGTAACCGGTGGCTATATTGGCACTTCCAGTAGTATTGGAAAAGAGCGACTGATAGCCATTGGCAATATTACCGTATCCAGTAGTATTGGCTTGCATCGACTGGTAGCCTAATACGGTATTGGAAGAAACCGCACCAGCACCCAAACCTACCGTAACCGAATGTATTACGGCATCGGCACTAAATGTTTTAGCTCCTGCAATCGTTTGCGCTCCTGCCGTGAGTACGCCCCCATTGGTAGCATCGGCAGGGGCTAAATTTAAAACACCAGCACTAATGGTGGCACCGTTGGCGTTGGACGAGCCACTGATTGCCCCTACAGAACTAGCCCCATTTGGGCTTGGGGTAACCCAGCCAGGAGCCGCGGCACCATTCGATTGCAGTATTTGCCCAGAGGTGCCAACACCCAAAAAAGCTGTAGTGTTAGCGGCCGATTGATAATGAACTTGCCCGACACTTCCTCCAGTTATGGATGTGGCCGTTGCTGCATTGCCGGAAATATTGCCGGTAACTTTTGTTCCACTCACCGTGGCAATCTTCGCATCGGTAACATTCGCATCCGCTATTTTCGAGGTCGTTACATTGGCATCTAAAATTTTTGTTGTGGTTACGGCATTATCGGCAAGCTTAGAAGAAGTAACATTCGCATCCGCCAGTTTAATGGTAGTAACCGCACTCGTTGCAATGACAGGATTTGGATACGTTGCTGAAAGGTCGCCCCCTGCTACACCCGATGGCAAAGCGCTTGCCGCTGTAGCTGCATTTAAGGCATAAGGCACACTTAATAACGGGCTTGTACCGGTTATCGTGTAACTCGCTCCTCCATTGAGGTCGGTTTCGGTTTTAATAAAATAAGGGCCATTGAGCCAGTTGATTCCTGCAAAGGTGCCTGTAATAATGGTGCCTGAGCCTATCTCCAAGCTTACTAAGCCATTGGCATTGGTCGTAGGGGTTTGTGTTTCAACATAAACAGCCGTTCCGGTTACGGTGGTTTGCAAAATACTAATGCGCATACCTACTGTTTTGGAGGTAACCAAAGCATTGGTGGCATTGCGTATTACGGCTTGATAACTTATTTTTTGTGGCGCTTGAGCCAACATGTGAACAACAAAAAAGATGACGAAGGAAAGGATAGATAATTTTTTCATGATGGAAACTTTTATCGTGTTTTAATAATCTTGAATGTCTTTATTTCTATATTGCCATCGTAAATAGTTAGTAAATACGTGGCGCTAGCATAGTGTAACATGGAAATCGTTGTTTCGTTGCTTGCCAATAGCTCACTTGCTATTAATTTCCCATCCATCGCATAGAGTGTATAGGATATGCTTTGAGCATTGAAACCTTTAACCTCCAACGTTAAAAAATGAGTCGTTGGGTTAGGGTAAACAGAGGTGATTAGCTTAATATCCGGGTAGGATTCAACTCCAACGACTACCGAAATTTCATACGGCTGCTGCACCCCTTGTGCCACCGAGCCATTGGCTCCAATAGAAGTGCTATAAACCACCTGCCCTAACGAATAGCTTACCGTGCCTCCGCTACCGGAGGCAATACCACCGGAGGTTACTATCGATTCTTGCGAATACACTGCCGATGACCATCCTAATAAAAGTAAAATAATTAATTTGAGTTTTTTTTGTGCCATGATATAAATTATTAAATAGCCAAAAATTTTTAGCAAGCATGCTAAGCAGGAGTAAAATTAACTTAATTTCAGCAATTAAAAATTAATTAATTCTCACAAACTTCGTCTAATATTAGAACTCGAAATTCTAGCATGACGAAGAAAAAAAGCGGATTGGAAAAACAGTTACTTATTCTAAAACTGGTAGGTGATGCCGATAGATGGCAATATGGGAAGCTGGTTTACGCGTTTGTAATTCACGCGGTCGAAGTAAAATATATTCTCGCGATTGTAAATATTGGTAACACCGGCGGTGATGTGCATCTCGTTCTTGCTTTCGAATTTCAAACTCATTTGATACGAAATATCCATACGATGAAACCAAGGCAGTCGTCCTAAATTTAAATCGGCATAGATAATTCCTAATTGTCCGTTGGTATGGGTGTAATCGCTATTCACCCCATCAATAAATGGCAAATATTCGAAAAAGCCCTGCGTTTCAGTAAAAGGGAAACCGGAACCTAAACTCCAGCGGGCATTAATATCCTGTTTTATTTTCTTACCAAATTTATACGATCCAACTAAATTTACGGTATGTCTTCTATCGAAATGAGGTAAATATTTTCGTATGCCATCGAAACGCCACACGTTAACATAGCTGTAAACAAGCCACAGATATAAATGCTTAGAATCGTATTTATAGGTTACATCAAATCCACTGGCATTGCCATTTTCTACGATATAATCGATGCGTTGATTGGCGGGCCGTCCGGCATTCAAGTCGTTATCATCAAAAATCTTATCCCGATTTACATTGGTTATTTGATCGAAATGTTTCACAAATCCTTCGATATTAATATCGGCATGTTCATTCACATCAATCTCTAATCCTACCACTGCATGTCGTGCTTTTTGCAAGGCACTTTTTACCGTTTTTCCATCGAAAGTTCTAGGCACATCATCGGGTCCCGACAAGAAACCGTAGAATAAATTCACAACATCTTTATCGCTTACGGCACTCATTAAATTTTGTGAGTAGATACCGGCGCTCCCTTTAAACCGAAGACGAGGGCTAAAATTATACTTCATGGCAAAGCGAGGTTCTAAGGTTTGAGTAGCCAGAGAAGAATATCGCATCACTCGTAATCCAGGTTCTATGACGATTCTGTCGGAAACATATTTATATTTTACAAAGCCACATAATTCCATGGTGTATTGCTGTTCGTTAATCCTGCGATTGGCATCGTTATAAATTTGAAAGTCGGTGCTAATACCATTAATTTCCACTCCGTATTTCCATTCATTCTTATCGTTGTATGAGGTGAAATTTAATGCGGTATTAAAATTACTGATGGTGCTCGATCGTGGTTTGCTGTCTTTTTCGGTTTGTTTTACGCCATATTGCGAATAGGCAAAAACACCACTCACCACCGTTGGCGACCCATCGGGCACCAACAAGAAATTGGAACCAAACCCAGTCGAGTTCCATTGGTACGCTGTGGAGTTAGGATAGTTTACGGCATCGTTAAAAGAAAATCCAAAGAAATTGAGTTTGCTTCCGTTATCAGTGTTTACGGCTATTTTGCCATAGGCATCCTGAAACTTGTAAGGCAAGGTAGCTTTGATATACGGATAAAACAAAGGCGATGATTTATCGAGATACGAATTTTTATACGAAGCCAAGAAAGAGCTGGAGGTGCTGTTTTCTTTGAATTTTTTTAATGGCCCTTCTAAAATTATTTTAGAGGAGAAGGTATTCACGCCTACTTTCCCTGCCAGTTTCTTCTTGTTGCCGTCTCTGGAAGCGACATCGATAACCGCCGAAACACGGCCTCCATATTGTGCATTAAACCCCGCCGAATAAACATCAACATTTTTTATGATATCGCTTTCAAAAACGGAGAACAACCCAATGGAGTGGAATGGGTTATAAATAATCATGCCGTCGAGCATCACTTTATTTTGTACGGGCGAGCCACCGCGAATATATAATTGCCCCCCTTGATCGCCGGTAAAAACGACGCCGGGAAGCACTTGTAAGTACTGCGCTAAGTCGGGCTCTCCAGCTACCGTGGGCAGTAGTTTTAGCTCTTTAGTCGTAATTTTAGTAACCGATACCCGGGTATCCGTTTTTTTTCGTTGTTTATCGGCGTTTATTTCCACATCGCTAAGCTCTACGGCTTTTGCATTCATATAAATATTTTTGGCGGTAATTTTCCCTGACTTAATTTCTACCGATTCAAAAGCCGAGTCATATCCTAAAGCATAAACCAAAATGGTATAGTTACCTACCGGTAAGTTATTGAAGTTATACAACCCGTTAAGATCTGTCTGTGTATTTTGCTTTTTCTCTTTTAGAATAACATTTGTGAAAGACAACGTTTCACCATTTTCGTTATCATATAAGAAACCACGTAGTTCACCAGTTTGTGAGAAAAGTGATGGTGTAAAAAAAATGCATGCTATAAAAAGCAGCGTATTCCATTTCATGGGCAATTTTTTTGAGTGGGCGCGAAGGTAAGAAAAAGTTGTTGGGATAGAGTGGGGATATTCGGGAATGGTGAATCCTAATTCTTCTGTGGCAAATCGCAACGAAATGCGAAGTTTATTTGGGTAATTCGACCTATGACTGAGGAATGAAGTACCTAAAACTCCACCAGCTTTTCCATATCGCCGGTTAATAATTCATGACCCAATTCGGTAATACAAATGGTGTGCTCGTATTGTGCCGATAGTTTGCCATCGATGGTGCGTGCTGTCCACTGATCCCATTTATCTACTTTAGTACGAGCTTTACCCGCGTTGATCATGGGTTCTATCGTAAACACCATGCCTGGTTTAAGTATGGCGTCGCGATGTGTTTCACTATTATGGCTCACCTCCGGCTCTTCATGAAAACTTAGTCCGACGCCATGGCCACAAAATTCGAATACAACACTACACCCCTGACTACGAGCATATTTTTCAATAGCTTTTCCTATATTACTTAATTTATTTCCGCTATAGCATTGCAGTACTCCTTCATCCAAACAGGTCTTTGCTGTTTTCAACAAACTGCTGGCGTAGTCACTAATTTCTCCTACCTTAAACATCGCACATGTATCGCCGAAATATCCGTTATAGATGGTGGTGACATCGATATTCAAGATATCACCTTCTCGTAATATGGTGGTGTTATTTGGCACTCCATGACACACCACATCGTTCACACTGGTGCAGCATGAAGCAGGGAAGGATTTATAATATAATGTGGCCGGTAAGGCATGATGATCGAGCACAAACTCCTTGCATTTCTTATCCAAAAACATCGTGGTCACTCCCGGCACTACCAATGGCTTCAGGTATGCAAGTGTTGCAGCTGCCAAGGTTCCACTCTTACGAATCCCTTCAATTTGCTCGGGGGTTTTGATAACAATTTTCTTTATACTCTCGTAGGCCATAATGATTGCAAAGATAAGTATTTGGAAGGTTATAAATAAAGAGGGATCCTAGCCATGTCTTTGGAGATTTGAAGCTGCAATCAAATGAGCAAGGGTAAGAACGGCATGAGAACAAAATGATCAATTTCAATATAAATTACCGTGTTCAGGCTTCTTCGAGATACTTAAGATAAAACACCTTTCGTGGCAGGCAAGTAATTGTTTTTAGTATCCCTAAATTTGCGACATAAACACATTGAAATATTCGCCTTCTGATATTGGGAAATCCTTTAGTGAGGCTTCCGTAATTATGGTTTCTTTATTATCTTTTAGTAAGTATATCGTAAACCCTTTCTCGGTAAAAAACTTGAAATATTCTTCTTTCGACGACCCGGCTTTTTGCAGGCCATAAGGCCAGAACTCGGAAAATATTTTCATCTCCGGGTTGGCTGCCAATATCTTCTCTAATCCCTTATACACCTGCATTTCGAAACCCTGCACATCAACCTTTAGGATATTAACTTTCGTTGAAGGGCCTAAAAACTCATCGATACGAACACAATCAACCGTATATTTTGTTGCAAAGGTATCGGGGGCATAGGCCCGATGATCCACATTTTTGTCGGGCGAAGTATAAAACTCCAATTGGCCGGTGGTATTGCTTGCCGCTGCATTTTTGGTGCGTACATTATTTAGATTTTGGGTGGTTTGAAGCAGGCGATGGTAGTTATTGGTATCGGGTTCAAAACAGTAAACTTTACCATTGGGGCCTACCCAACGGGAAAACAGTTGCGCATAAAAGCCAATATTAGCCCCCACATCAATAATCGTATCTCCTTTATTGGCATAGCTTTTCATCAGTTTAATTTCCTGCCGGTCTTGCCGGTGTTTAAAAATAAAATATAAAAACCGGTAAAGCCAGTAAATTTTATGAAATAGAAAATGAGTGAATTTGAAAACCATTTGCGACTGCAAAGTTTATTAAATTAAAAAGGTCCAATATCGCACCGCTACAACCTACTACCCTTGCTGTATTCCTACCCTGGGGGAGTTCGTAAGGAGCTGGTCGTATCGGACCCGGCACAAAGATAGAAAAAAAAATTGCATTGCGGCGATTTATTGAATTATAAAACTAGGATGCCGAGGTGGAGCGGAATGAAATAAAAATTCTTTCTTGAATCTTTTCTCGAAACATCTCTTTAATTTGCAAACGATATTATTTACAGGGAAGCCATGCAACATAAAATAGATTTACTCAATACAAAACGTGCAGAGAGCCTATTGGGCGGAGGAGAGAAGCGTATCGAAGACCAGCATAAAAAAGGGAAGCTTACCGCACGCGAGCGACTTCATTTTTTAATGGATGAAGGTAGTTTCAATGAAATTGGCGCCTTTGTAACGCATCGCAGCAAAGACTTTGGCATGGAGAACCAACAATTTTTAGGCGACGGTGTAATCACAGGGTATGGAAAAATAAATGGACGATTGGTCTATGTTTTCTCACAGGATTTTACCGTCTTTGGTGGTTCTTTGAGTGAAACCCACGCCGAAAAAATTTGCAAGGTAATGGACCTGGCTTTAAAAAATGGAGCCCCATTTATAGGTCTTAACGATAGTGGTGGCGCACGAATTCAAGAAGGGGTGGTATCTTTGGGAGGCTATGCCGATATCTTTTACCGCAACACCATTGCCAGTGGGGTGATACCACAAATATCGGCCATCATGGGCCCTTGTGCAGGGGGCGCGGTATATAGCCCTGCCATCACCGATTTTATTATGATGGTAGAAAACACAAGCTATATGTTTGTTACCGGCCCCAATGTAGTAAAAACGGTAACCCATGAAGAAGTGAGTAGCGAAGAGCTGGGTGGTGCCAGTGTACATAGCAGCAAAAGTGGAGTCGCTCATTTTAGCTGTGCTAACGAGATTGAGTGCATCAACCAAATTAAAAAAATATTGAGTTATATGCCCGGAAATTGTGAAGAGAAAACACCCCTACTCAACTATTCTGGCGGCAACGAAAAAAGAATAAATCTAAATTCAATCATACCACAAAACCCAAACCAGCCTTACGATATACGAGAAGTAATTGAAGAAGTGACGGATGCCGATAGTTTTTTTGAAGTACATAAGAACTTCGCCGAAAACATTGTGGTCGGTTTTGCCCGCATCGCCGGAAGAAGCATTGGTATTGTTGCCAATCAGCCGGCATTCTTAGCCGGGGTATTGGATATTAACTCGTCAACCAAAGCCGCCCGTTTTGTTCGTTTTTGCGATTGTTTTAATATCCCCCTTTTAGTATTTGAAGACGTACCCGGGTTTCTGCCCGGCACCGATCAAGAGTGGCATGCTATTATTACTAACGGGGCGAAACTACTTTACGCTTTTAGTGAAGCAACCGTTCCTCGCATTACGGTAATTACACGCAAAGCTTATGGTGGCGCTTATGATGTAATGAACAGCAAACATATAGGGGCCGACTTAAACTTCGCTTGGCCATCGGCTGAAATTGCGGTGATGGGCGCCAAAGGGGCGACGGAGATTATCTTTAAAAAAGAGATTCAAGACGCAACGAATAAGATAGAGAAAGCTGCTGAGAAAGAAAAAGAATATGCCGACATTTTTGCCAACCCATACCGTGCCGCCGAACGTGGTTTCATCGATGAAGTAATAATACCTGAAGAAACACGAGAGCGCTTAATCGCTGGATTCGAAATGCTGCAAAACAAAGTAGTGAATATGCCAAGGAAGAAGCACGGGAATATACCGTTGTAGTATTAAAGTGGTTGATGGTTGGCCCACTAGATAAAAAAACCGCACTAGGTTCACCTAGTGCGGTTTTTATTTGAATAGACCCTCTTACTCTTTTACAATTTTAAAAGTGGAGAGCTGACCATTATAACTTAATTGTAAGAAATAAATACCCGACGACAGATGGTTTAATTCTATGGTTTTATAATTACTGCCTTTGCTATTGCGTGACGAATTAGTATAAACGCTCCTACCCATAGGATCTTTAACCTCAATCGTTACCTCTCCACCCAAAGGCAGACTATAACTTAAGGAGATACTTGAACGAAATGGATTTGGTTTTAAACTATTCAATACGACTCCTTGAACACCATTGAAAAGAACCGTTCGAACATCTGAATAGCTTATTTTACCATCCTGATCAATTTCCTTGATTTTGTAATACACCTTAATATGACCTTTGCTTCCAACACCTAAATCAGTAGCGGAATATTTGCTAACATTTAAGCTATTACCCGCAGCATGCGTTTCGCTGATGGTGGAATAATTTTCTCCATCAAAGCTTCGCATCACGGCAAATCGATCGGTATTGTTTTCTGTTGCCGTTGCCCAATCAACGATGGCATCGACACCTACCCCGGTGGCCGCAATATACAACCATGAAACCGGTAATGGATTAGATGGCCCTTGAGGTATGTAGCTTGGAATGAATTCGGAGAATGACGTAGCACTTACCTCTAAGAAGTGATCTGTTGAGAATGAAGTACTCGAAGAATTTAATAGCGACAAATTAGCGGTGGTGGTATTATCGGCTGGATCTAAATCAATGGTAGGGCCATCGTATTTGGTGATGTCGATAGAGTCCACCGGAATGGTTCTGCCATACTTATTGAAAACACTATCACGTAACTCAATGAACTCCGAATTTTTGATATAGAAACGCAGTGAAACCGGGGTAGATGGCTGAGTGGTAGGGGTAATATAGAAGTTGCGATCCAAATAATACCCAAAGTACCTGGAGCCCGGTGAGCCGCTGCTAGAGTCGGTTCTGAGTCCAGGAGCTCCATCAATTCGTATTCCCCAGCAGGTGGCGCCTAAATTATTTCCATTAGGGTTGATAGAGAACACCAAATTGCCGGCAGGATCAAGTACATTAATCCAACTTACCCCACTGAAAACAGGGCAGGCCGACGTTTTAATATAATCACCGGTATCAATTCGAATAGCTACACCCGCTTCGTAGGCTCCAACATCAGGGCTAGCACCTCTTAAATTTCCATCCAAATCGTAAAGCACCCCTAAATTAACGCCATTATTTACGGTGAAATTATGATGTAAATTGGTGCTCGATACAAACGTTGGGTTATAATTAAACGAATTTACTCCTGCTCCTGTTGGATACACTGCCGAATAAGTGGCTGGCGTTTTTAATGCCCCTGCAATATTAACCAACGTAGTGCCCCACTGATTGTAATACGTATTATAATCTAATACACTTACTGCTGTTGATGGCGTAATATAAACAGGGATGCAATTGGTAGATAAGGCACTGGTAACGGCAAAAATATTATTACGTACATCGTTATTTGAGCCGTTTGTAATTTGCATTCCATAGCTTGTAAAACTGTTTCCAATCTGATCGTAATTTACACTGTTATGATAAATCTTATTGTAACTTGAGCTAGCCAAATTAATACCCACCACAGCACTAAACGAATACGTATAGGTACCATTAATGGTGTTATTATAAATTAAATTAGAAGCCGTGGCATTACCACTCGTCGAATTTAAAAACAAACCATAAGCCGTGATATTGCTCAGTTTATTAAATGCAATTTCATTAAACAAACCGGCTGCCGGAGTACATGACGTTAAGTAAATATTGGAACCCGTGAAGAGTACTGCCGGCGATCGCTGCATGATGCTATTATTTAACAGTTTTACCGCTTGAGCACCACTGAAGTAAACACTATTGCTCGGTGCATTGGTTAACGTATTATATCTAAAATAATTGGTGTTGCTTCCATTATTTAAGTAGGAAGCGATATTACTATAACCAAATGAAATGGTATTGCTATCGATATAATTATTGTTCACCAAGGTGGAGGTAGTAGTTGCTACCGTGGCACTACCGTTTAATACCACACCAAGAACATTGGTAGCTGAACCTACATAATTAAGATTACTGATAATACAATTGGACAGTTTACAATTGGACGCGTTCATGAAGTTAACGTTCCATGCATCGGTTGTGCTCGTACTTCTAATGGTTAAGTTTCTGAGTGTTACATACTGGGCGGCATTAAAGCGCCATACATGCGGATTTGCATTTAAGGTAGCAAAAGCAATAACGCGTGTTGCTGCATTGCCGGCACCTCCATCAAAAGTGATGGTATTGATAGCCGATGCACCAGAAATCGCTGGAATGGATATCTGCTCATTGTATGTGAGTGCATTAGCCGCTACATTAAATGTTACTGGAGCCACGATACCACAACTCGTCATGGCTGCGATGGCTGCCGTAAACGAAATATAATTTGTAGGTCCACTTCCTGACTGGTTAATGGTATACGACCCTGCAAGTGCAATACATCCTTTGACCACAAGGCTATCGTTGTTATTATTCGTATCCGTTACGCCATTCGGGCCATCGGTAAAGAATTTCAAACCCCAAGGACCGGTAAAAGTATATTGATTTGCCCCCGTAAAGGTTACGATGGCAGTATCACATTGATTTAACGTGCCAGTCCAAGGGATGGTTACCGTGGCACCGGTGATGGTATCTCTGTAGCTTACATTAGCCGTCGTTATGGTGTTATTTCCATAATTACGTATCACGGCCACAAGATCCTGAGCACCTAATGCAGCCATTCCATTCAATGGCTTCAATATCCTACTCACCCCTATATCATTACTTCCGGCATGGTGGTCGGCACCAATATCGGTAGGGCTGCTGCAACGTAATCGGTTATCATAATCGTAAGTAACCAACGAATGAACATTAATGGGCAAAATATTAATGGTACTTGGTATATGTAAATCGGTAGTCGAGGTGAAGCCCGGAGAGACGTTGATAGAGCTCGCATCTCTAACTGAAGCCCCTTGCCATAAGGCTAAAGAAGTATAAGGTACGGCCGCCAAATACCCCAGATTGGCACCGGTGGTATAAAGGTCATTATAGTTACATGGAAGTACATAAGCAACAGCATCGATTCGTATTGCAGGCGCCCCATTATAACCCACAAAAATGTTATTTACCACGGAGTCAATAGAAGAGGCTTGGTATTGCGATTGATAATAAAAGGCAGCGGAGGTACTTGCGGTTTGGCTGGTGCCAATATTTACGGAGTTATTAATAAAATCGGTGCCATTATCAAGCACCGTCTGTATTCCAAAGGTTGCATTGGCTCCACTACCCATACTTATCATATTATTGGAAATCAATCCCCTATTCGCAGCTGTCATGCTGGAATTCACGCCGAAATATTGGTTGTACATACCCCAACCACCTACTGCTCCACTTATTTTATTGCCTGTAATGACCGGTTTGTTCGAGGCCGAAGGAATTATTACCCAATAATTATACATGCCATAATAGTTGGTCAGAACGGAATTCGTTGTAATTCTATTGCCCGTTAGTTTAACCCCTCGAATTGAACTGTTGAACATGCCATAACCATATTGGTTCGTAAAATCACAATTGTTAAACCAAGGATTCTCGATAGTCTCTGCATTGCCTTGCGACTGGAAATAAGAGCCATAATAACCATTATTTATCCTGCAGGTATCGAAGTACATAAAATACGCACCACAGTTATTTGGAGCATAGATTACAGCCTGCTCCGTTGTGTTTGTGGTCGTAGCAATGCCATTGAACACCACATTTCTAAAGGAGTCCGTCAAAGAAATACCGGCGAACGATAAGGCCGTTCCAAAGGAAGCAGCAGTAGCTCTGATGGTTAAATCCTTAAACTTAAAGTAGCTCCCTCCATTTAATTTTAACGTGTAATTTAAAGCACTCGATGCCGAAGCATTCGTAAGTATTACATCAGAAGCCACTCCACTGGCCGACTGGAAGGTAACCGTATTGATAGCCGACATTCCATTTACTGCCGTTATTTGATATTGCCCCGTATAGGTGCCCGTGGTAATATTAAAAACCACCGGCCCGTAAACACCGCCACATATTAAGTCACTTATAGCGCTTGCAACACTCGTATAATTCGGGTATCCACCCCCTCCAGGGTTGATGCTATAAACGCCGCTAAAACTCGGGCAGAAAGTTTGCTGTAAAGTATCATTTACGTTATTTACATCAGCCACACCGTTAGGAGCAGTGGTATAAACTCTCACCGTGTTGGCACCAGCCGTGAAGGTATACGGTGTGGTAAAGGTAAAGTTCAATGTATCGCACTGGTTTAAGCTACCTGTCCATGCCTGAGTAACAAGGGCTCCACCATTAACCTGATACTTGATGGTTCCGGAAGTTATTAGGTTATTTCCATAATTACGGATGGTTACATTGATATTTTGAGACCCTAAAATTAAAGGGAATCCAGGTGAATTAATCTTAAATACACCAATATCATTCGCTGGAGGTGAGATAACCTCATCCGCTCCTAAATCAGGCAATGCAGCTCTGCTATTGCCATCATAATCAACAGTAACACCTAGATTGGCTCCTTTATAACAATTCGATATCAGATGAAAGTCAGTGGAAGAGACGAAAGAAGGCAAGAAATTATACGAATTGAGTCCCAGACCTGCCGGGTAAGCTGCTTTGTAATTGGAGCTCGTGTAGATTGCACCGCCGATGGTGGCAAGGGTACCTCCAGGTAAGGCGGTATAATAATCATTATTATCCAACGCTGAGATGGCACTTGTGTTGGTTGCATTAATACCGACATTATTAGCCGTGGCACTGGTATTAACGAAAAGGTTATTCCGAATATTACCATTAGAAGCCCCCGATGACGTTAGCAAATCGATTGCAATAGAACCGCCGGCCGGCCAATCTAAAATAAACGTGTTATTATAAACACTCCATGTACTCAAGCTGGTGCAACACGAAATATTGTACCCAATATATTTGGTAGCACCTCTTGAATTTCCTCCAATAATATTATTATAAATGAGTCCTTGTGTACCACTTCCTCCTCCATTCCATAATCCGATAGCGTTGCCATTTAAATTCGACATTCTATTGCCGCTTATTTCGTTATACTTCCCAGCACTTGGAGTAGTTAATCCAGCCTGTAAAGCGAATTGTCCAGAATTCCCGGTTCTTAATGTAATCACATTATTAAGAACCCTGTACGTACTTTGTCCGGTAAACACGAAATACACCGATGAATTCCATGCATTGGCCATGGTATTACCTCTAATAAATATTAATGGTGAAGAAGCCCCAGCGGAACCAAAATAAATGTTATAATATCCATGGGTCACGGTGTTGCTGTCAACATAAATACTGTCGGCAATAGAGCTATTGCTGGTCATGGTCATTGCACTTCCATTAACCACCACGCAGGCCAAATTAGCCCCTGAAGATGCTTGTGCGGAGGCATTGCTAAACTCGATGGTACTTTGCGATACCCCACAATTTTTAGCATCTATAAAATTCACGATCCATCCATCGGTAGCGCCTGAACTCTGAATCTTCATATTTCTGAAGAACACCGCACGCGTGCCGCTTAGTCGAACCACAAACGGGCTCAACACGGTGGTAGGAAAGGTCAAGATCGTACTAGCGCCTGCACCAATAAATTTAACGGTATTGGTATTTGAACTTCCTGGAATAGTCGTGATGTTTACTTGCTCGTTGTAGGTACCTGCAACGGCATTAAAGGTTACAGGGCCGGTAACACCGCCACAAACCAAGGCCGCAGCGGCACTCGTAAAGGAAACAAAATTAGGAAGCACCGCACCTCCCGAAGCATCAATGGTGTAAAATCCATTCAGAGGCGGACAGAGAATACTGATAATGGTATCATTCGACAAAAACCCATCTGTACCTAAGTTTGGATCGGAAGTATAGACATAAACCGTATCTTTAGAACCCGTAAAGTTGTATTGATCTGCCCCTGTAAACGTTATTGAGGTGGTACTTCCTGTCGTTAAACTTCCCACATAGCCTGTGGTAACCGGCGTACCATTGATTCCCACTTTATAGGTAATATTTGCGGTTGTAATGGTGGCGGTACCATAATTCTTTATTACCACCACGATGTCTTGAAGGCCGGTTGCTAATGGAAAACTAGGTGTCGTAAGGGCTAGGGCTCCAATATTTAATGCCGGCACAGCATATTCATCCGCACCAATATCCACCGTAACGGAAGGAGCCAATGGGCGAATATCTCCGTCGATATCGGTTGTAACAGCTGCAATATTGGTTCCTACATCCGATAAATTTCCATCCACCGTATGTAAATTGGTAAGTGGGTTCAAGTAGTTAGGGTTCAACCATTTTGAATTGGTGTTAAATCCACCGACCCCTATCCAAGTGCTATTGCTATAGCCCGTTCCAGTTCCAAGTACAACTTGTGTTACAGCCGTATTACTGTTCCAAATAGCATTATAGTCGAACGCTAAAAAAGGAGCCCCAATAGAATAATAGAAATAACCCGCGGCGGTTCCCCCATTATACGTTGTAAAACAATTATTACGAATATCTAAATTCGTGTAGATGCCCGCACCGGATTGTTGCATCCAGAAGGCATAACCTGAACCGGCATTATTAACCGAAACACTATTATGGAAGATATCAAGGTCTCTTGCGGCGTTGTTTACTAAATAAATACCCGTTGGATTGGCATTATAAAAATTACCCCCAACCATATTATTTACAATACTGGCACGGGTATGAGGAGATGCTAAACCATTTAAATAATTGGCATTGCTTAAATACATACCATAAATCCCTACATTATTTATTCTGTTCCTATTCAGCTCAAAACGTTCTACGTTCATAAAATAAACACCCATAGAATTCGTATTTCCGGCAAGCAAATTGATGTTGTTGCCATTTACCTTATTGAAATCCTGATATTGAACAAATATTCCATAATAATAACTGTTGGAAATGGTGTTATTCAAAATCCAGTTATAACTATTCTCTACTGCCGCTGATGTTCCTGCGGCTGAAATCCCATAATAACCACCATTAATGGTGTTGTTCTGAATGAGATTCATGTTGCCATTTGCACCCACCCCTGTTGGCGATGCCGTAGTTGACAACGATATACCCGAAGTGTTGGTAGCGGTAGTTCCTGTAATATTAAGCACGCAATTTTGTACCGTATTACTATCGGCACCAGCCGTAATATGCACCCCGATACCATTGGTAATATTGGCAGCATTAATCGTCAAGCTATCTAAAATCACACCCTTTACCCCACTTAAACGAATAGTATGCTGGCTTGCAGCTACCGATGCATTAAAAGTAACGACTTCTTTGGTTGCACCACCATTAAATCGAATCACATTCGTTAACGCAGTAGCCCCCGGTATTGCTCCGGTAAAAGTTAGTTGCTCATTATATGGCCCCGAACCGGAGGTCACATTAAAGGTAACCGGCCCATTCACTCCGCAACTGTACAAGGCATTAACCGCGCTGGTAAACGACATGAAGTTCGTCGTACTTACCGGCAACAGTTTATTAATGGTAAATACTCCTGATAAGGCGGTACAGGAAGTAATAACGGTAGTGTCGTTGGTAGCTAATAAATCAACACCTCCATTCGGTGCATTCGTAAATGCTTTCATCACAGCTAGACCGGCCAAGGCTGAATAACGCTGATCGGTAGCTCCCGGGCCACTCGTGGCATCGAACGTAACTTGCATTGTATCACATGGAAGCATAGTAAGACCTGTTAACGCACGCGTTACTACGGCTCCTCCATTTACATTATAACCCACCGTTAGCGTATTTATCGTTGTGGATCCTATATTTCTCACGGCAACAACAACATTATAAGGGGTCGCTAATAATAAACTTCCGGAAGGTGATCTTACGGCATATGCAGTTGCATCTAAAGCCAATGGCGTAAATTCAACTGCACCCAGGTCGGGCGTTGTGGTTCTGGCCAAGCCGTTGATGTCATCTGGAACTTTAGCCAAAACATTGGTACCGGCATTATTTAAACAAGGAAGGTTGCTGAAACTAAGATCGGTAGCGCTGGTGAATGATGGCAATAGATTCTTACTGTTGGCCTCCCCTGCAACAGCTTGCCACAAAGCTAATGTAGCTTTTTGCACACCTGCCCAACTTCCTAGGTTTGTTCCTAGCGTGTAATAGTCATTGTAATTCCAGGTTCCAGCTGTACTTTGTTGTTCATATACAGCGTAAGATGTCGTTCCGGTAGTGGAGTTAACAAATACATTGTTTTGTATTAAGCAGGGTGTGTTATTAAAAAACAGGTTATAAAATGCATAACTTGTGCCTGCTGGCTGTGCCACCATATTTACGGTATTGTGGAGTATGTCTAAAGAATACCCTGAGGAGATGTTTATACCCCAACTTTGGTTTGTGGTAGTAACATTGAGCTGAATCATGTTATTGGTTACCACAAAACGGGTTGCCAAACCGCTAACATTCGGATTTTGAAGGCTAATTCCATACCCTCCGCCAATGGTTGCGAAAATTTTATTCTTCGATACCTCCGATGAGCCGGAAGTATTATAAGGCGTTTGCAATAAAATTCCATTATAGCTAGTATAACCGGTTGTGGTTATTACGGTATTTTGTTTTACTCTCACAAAATCATGATAGTAAATATACATGCCATACTGGTATTGGTTGTTGAATGTGTTTTTAGTAAACTGATTCCCTGTTGCATAAGGAGCAGAAGTGATGCTTTGCCAAAAAATTCCGGAAGCGCCATTATTAAACGTACTGTTACTGATGGTATTCCAATGGTCTCTGGTATTATTACTAAAAACCAAAGCAAGATTGCTTGTAGCGCTCACCGTACTTAATCCGTTAAATACGCACGAGTCGAATAGGTTATTATCTGCATTATTTAAAATCCATACCGCAGTACCGAACCCTACACCCAGTGGGGCGAAGGTGATATTACTAAAACGGAAATAATCACCTCCATCCAATTTCACGATGTAGTTATCGGATGCTCCCGTTGAGCTGTAATTTAACGTAACATTAGCTGCATTGCCGGTAGCCGATCGGAACGTGATGGTATTCGTTGCCGAAGCACCGGTAATGGCAGGCAGAATAAATTGTGTAGCAGAATAGGTGCCTGAAGAAACGATAAACACCACAGCGCCTTTTACACCTCCACAAATCAAGTCGCTCGCAGCAGCAGCAAAACTGGTGTAATTAGGCAATCCGCCTCCCGATGGATTTATTGTGTAGGTACCTATCATTGCCGGACATAAAGAAAGCTGCACCGTATCGTTGCTTGTATTTACATCTGACACGAGGTTGGGCAACGAAGTATATGCTTTGATCGTAGAGGCCCCCGTGGTAATTGTTATCTGCGTGCTAAACACAAAATTAACCGTATCGCATGGATTCAACGTGCCAGTCCAAGCTTCAGTAACAGGCACTCCATTGAGACTGAAGTTGAAGTTGGCCGACGTAATTACGTTATTTCCGAAATTCTTCACGGTGATATTCACATTCTGTACCCCTGTACCTAATGGGAACACAGGGGTGTTCATTTTCATCACACCCAAATCATTGCTTGGTACCGACGACATCTCATCAGCACCTATATCAGGAGTTACGCCTCTAACATCTCCATCAATATCGGCTACCATGCCTACATTAGCTCCATTATTACATGGTGCCGTAACGTGCAAATTAGAAGCATTAACGACAAAGAATGGGTTGCTATTAATTGAATTTAAACCTCCGCCTGT
>CANNQU010000027.1 GCA_947507965.1 Bacteroidota bacterium | reverse complement strand
GATCACCTCCGGAGTTAAAACAATGCTATGCCATCCACTTTCCGTTATTTTCTGCACGTGAGTTTCATAAGAAAAACTTTGGGAGCAAGCTAAAAAACAAATAAAAGTCAATAGTATAAAAATCGAAAACGGTAAAACATTATTTCTCATCATCCATTATAATTGCTTTTATTTTTTGATACATAAACGACATCACCAGAAGCAAAACGCCCAATAAAATAAAGGCAATAATTTTGCCTGCCTCAGATGCATTTTTAATGTCGTAAACAAACAGTTTTATCAACGTTAAAGCCAAAAGGGTTAGCGATAAAATTCGAAGCTCCTTAATTTGTTTCTTCATGCCAATGGCAATAAAAACAAAAGCGATACTCCCCCATAATATCGGGAAGCCGATTTTTGAAGTTTGAGTTTGTAATTGATAATAGCTGTTGAGGGATAATTCGGCTACTCCATCGGTATTAACCGAATAATAACGGTGGGAGAACGTTAGCACATGAAGCAACAATTCGCTACTACAGAGATAAACAACAATAAATGCGATAATCCAATAGCTGTATTTTTTGGCTTTATCATCGAACCTATCCTGATTTAGAATAAAATTAAGTAGTTGCAACGCACTAAAACAGAAGGCGGTGATGGATATATAATGGACAAGGAATCCAATCGTTTGCGAATTAGCATTGCCAATGGTTGCTTTTAGCTGGTCAAATGGCAGTTGATTGATGTAAATGAAGAATAGAAAGAAATTACACAGTGCAAGTACAAAGGCAAGAATATTTTTCGTTTCAGATTTCCTGCTTAAAATATAGTGAATTATAATGGCACTAAATACAAGATGATAACATGCGATGATCATATTTATCAGAATAGCGTTAAGCTCAGCCGCATGGAGTTGATACTTGAATTCCAATATTCCTGTTAGATAGGCTGTGATGAAGGCGAAAAAAATCAATGCTTCTCGATAAAAAGTGGTGTTTAGGGTAAGGCCCCAATAGTTGAACTCCGAATTTTCGCGACGTAACAAAGCAATTAGAGAGAGGAAAGATGCTAGACTAATAATGGAAGTAATAAAGCCTTTATTGAAAACAATGGAGAGTTTTTCGGATACATTCTCCCCATAAATTTGCTGCCAATCCATCACCAGGCTAATCATCATCAAAACATTTACGATAACCGAAGCGAATCTAAAGATGACGAATTCCGAACGTTGTGAAAGCCAGAGTAACAACACCGATTCTGCGGCCCAAAACAAGGTGATATAATTTCCATTTAACTGAACAGGAGCCGCAAGTGTAGCATAGGTAAGGGTGAGTCCGATTAATAAATAGATAAGCGATTTATCGGCGTTAAATTTCCGGTATAAAATCCAGGCAGCGATAAAATTAAAAGTAGAGAGCCCAATAATAAAAGAACCTTTTAATTCCACGTGATAATTAGAAAAAATAGTAAGTCCAACACTGCAGAATAAAAAGTTTAGAATTAGAATACGAGAGAGCTCAAAAGAAGTGAATGGGTTTTTCGTTTGGATACTATTGATTATTGCCGTAGTGAAAAACAGGAGATAAAATAAGGACGCAAAAAGGAAGGCTCCGTAGTAAGGAGGGTTTGCTTGGCTGTTCACCGTATTAAAAAACCAACCGCCATAAAGAACGATGGTAAAGATAAAGGCCAGAAGATGTACCATCTTCCATTGGCGTAAGAAAGACAAAACGAGCATTCCAAAATCCAAAATTAAGATATAAGAAAACAATACTTTATAATTTCCTTCTCCTGTACTAACCATGAAAGGGGCAGCAAACCCACCGATTAGCGAGATCACGGCCAACTCTTGCCGATTATACAAGAGTGAAATAAACACACTAAACGTGGTAATGCCTACCATTATGGTAAAGGCAATAGGTTGGGTGAAAATTTGATATTCCTGGAAGCCAATGGTAATGGTGAAGTAAAATATGGCAATGGCTCCTGCAACGAGCACCGAACTAAACGATTTAAACTGATGTTGAAGCCGATGAGCAAAAAGCAATACCACGCATCCAGCTAATACACCAATCCCAACACGTGCATATTCATTTATCCAAGCCTTATCAATGGCATATTTCACAAAGAAGGCAATACCGAGGACGAGTACTGTGATGCCTATTTTGTTTATCAAATTCTCTCCGATGAACTTTTCAAGGTCGGGATTTTTCTTATTGAATTTCTCCCACCAGGTTTCGGAAGGAGTGAATGGCATCTTGGGCGGGAATATTATTGCTTCAAATGTTTCGGGTTCCACTATTTCCGAAACTTTTTCCAATACGATTTGTTTCTCCTCCACCACCATCTCCAAGGTTGGAGGATTAATGGCCACTTCTTGCTGCTCCATGGGCACATTCGATGGATCCTTTGGAGCTTCCTTTATTATAGGATCGGGTTGCTTTTCTTGAGTAAAATCGGGCACTATATTCTTCGAGATTACATCATCGAGTTTTTTCTCAAAGGTAAACAGTTGTCTTGATAACTGCTCTAATCGGGAGCTTGTTTTTGATGCAAGAATAATCGGAATTATCAATAAAGCACCAACGATAAAAAGAACTAAGATGATTAGAGCTGCCATAGGATTATTCCATTTTGATTATGGCGAAGTTACCGAAATTGATTTCAATAAAAAAAATCATGAATTAACTGCTCCATCATAAAACGTTAAAGCACCATCGCCCAATTATTGGTCATGAAACTTCGGTTGCTTAAACCATTCTTCTTTGGGCAAGCTTTTAAAGTATTCGTAGGTTTTTTTTAATCCTTCTTCACGGCTTACTTTTGGTTCCCAATCCAATATGTCTTTTGCTTTCGTAATATCTGGTTTACGTTGTTTCGGATCGTCAATCGGCAGCGGCTGATATATTATCTTTTGTTTGGTACCGGTTAGCTTTATCACTTCTTCGGCAAAGTCTTTCAGGCTTATTTCGTCGGGGTTGCCAATATTTATAGGAAAGGCATAGTTGCTTAGGAGCAAACGATAAATACCTTCAATTAAATCATCAACATAGCAGAACGAACGGGTTTGAGAGCCATCCCCAAAAACGGTTAAATCTTCTCCACGCAAAGCTTGTCCGATAAATGCGGGCAAGGCTCGTCCATCGTTGAGGCGCATACGAGGGCCATAGGTGTTAAATATACGTACGATGCGGGTTTCCAGGTTATGATAGGTATGGTATGCCATCGTCATCGCTTCCTGAAATCGTTTGGCTTCATCGTATACGCCACGAGGGCCAATAGGGTTTACATTGCCCCAATAATCTTCATTTTGTGGATGTACTTTGGGGTCGCCGTAAACCTCACTGGTGGAGGCGATCAACAAACGAGCTTGTTTCGCTTTTGCTAATCCTAAGCAGTTGTGAATTCCAAGTGAACCAACCTTTAACGTTTGAATGGGTATTTTCAGGTAATCGATAGGTGATGCCGGAGAGGCAAAATGTAAAATGTAATCCAGTTCTCCAGGTACGTAAACAAATTTACTTACATCATGATGGTAGAATTCGAAATTAGGCAAATGAAAGAGGTGCTCAATATTTTTGATATCGCCAGTGATTAAATTATCCATTGCAATCACATGATAACCTTCTTTAATAAACCGGTCGCAAAGATGAGAACCTAGAAAGCCGGCGCCGCCGGTTATTAATATTCTTTTTTGTAGTTTCATAAACAGAACGATTAAGGTGGTGGGTTACTCGTTAGATTTCACATTTTAAGAATTTAGAAAGTGCCATTACACCTACGATCAACCTTCGGTATATTACATCACCCCGAGGAGTACGGTGTAATAAATAGCCAACGATTATTTACGCAGTTTGCGACAATAATTTTGCTACTGTTTCACCTAATATTGCCGGCGATTCGCATACGGTTATTCCACATTCTCTCATAATTTTCATTTTTGCAGCTGCGGTATCATCTGCCCCGCCAACGATAGCACCGGCATGTCCCATACGTCGTCCGGCAGGTGCCGTTTGTCCGGCGATGAAGCCTACCACAGGTTTCTTATTGTTTTCTTTGATCCATCGAGCGGCCTCTGCTTCCATCCCCCCACCAATTTCACCAATCATAATGATGGCGTCGGTTTCACTATCGTTCATAAATAGTTCAATAGCTTCTTTTGTGGTAGTTCCAATAATAGGGTCACCTCCAATACCAATGGCGGTAGAAATTCCAAGTCCTGCTTTCACCACCTGATCGGCCGCTTCATAAGTAAGCGTGCCTGATTTTGAGACGATTCCAATACGACCTTTTTTAAATATAAAGCCTGGCATAATTCCAACTTTGCACTCATCACTGGTAATTACTCCCGGGCAATTGGGGCCGATAAGACGAGTGTTTTTTCGGTTCAAATATTCTTTTACTTTTACCATGTCCTGCACCGGTATTCCTTCGGTAATACATACCACCAAAGCAATACCCGCATCTGCTGCTTCCATTATGGCATCTGCTGCAAACATAGGGGGAACAAAGATGATGCTCACATTGGCACCCGTAGTTTGTACCGCATCGGCCACGGTATTAAAAACGGGTTTATCGAGATGTTTCTGTCCGCCTTTACCCGGGGTTACTCCCCCAACCACGTTAGTGCCATATTCTATCATTTGCGTGGCATGAAAAGTGCCTTCCGTACCGGTAAAACCCTGCACTAAGATTTTCGAGGATGTATTAACTAAAACAGACATGATTTAATTTTTTTTAGGGCGCGAAAATACGAATATTTCCATGAAATGATGACGTGAAATAATTAAATCTAAAGAAGTTGAATAGCTGAAATATCAATAGAAATAGGTTAGGTATTTTTCGATTTTCTGAAAAAGCCCCATTCAAAGCTTTCTTCGAACGTGAAATATACCACATACGCAAACCCAAAAAACAACATCAGATGAAATGGAAATAAACCATAATCGTTAAGTGTAAATGCAAGGTATAAGGCATAACCAAAATAAGCCACCGCTGCGAGTTCTAAAATGGTTACCGGCTTGATATTTATTTTTACATATTTATTGGTTTGCCAGTCTCTGCTGCCTTTTAGTAAATGAAACTTCGGGGTTCGAACAAAAGCCGATTTAAATCCGAGAATGCCCGACATGAAGGCAAGGGAGTTATGTAAACTCATTCCCATGGCCGTACTTAAAAAGACGATAAAATCGACGAAAAATTCCAACGCATTTACTTCACGGTGTATGCTTTGTCGTTTATTGCTTATCCAATAAAACATGCCTAAGATGAAAAACCCGATGACACAAATACTGGCTAATTCGAAAAACCACCTCAATTCGGGGTGTTTGGCTTTTACATATAAAAGAGGTACGCTTAAAATGGCTGTACTGATGACGCATACAAAATTAAAGTTACCTAATAGATGAAATGTAGCGTGCATTTTGTGTGACAAAGGAATATTAGAGGCATAAACTTTACCAAGAATTTTCTTTGTTGTTTCGGCACTACCTTTATTCCAACGATATTGTTGGCTTTTCCAAGCATCCATAGTAACGGGCAATTCACTCGGACTAGCTACTTCTTCCAGGTATTTAAATTTCCAGCCTTTTAGCTGAGCCCTGAAACTCAGGTCCATGTCTTCGGTAATCGTATCACTTTGCCATCCGCCCGCATCTTCAATACAGCTTTTACGCCAAATGCCACTGGTGCCGTTAAAGTTCATGAAATAACCTCCACTATTGCGCCCTGTTTGCTCCACCGTAAAATGAGCATCCAATCCGAAAGCTTGCGATTTGGTAAGTCTTGAATAGTTACGATTGATATGGTCCCATCGAGTTTGAATTAAACCGATATTCTCGTGGTCAAATTGTTGTATGGTTCGTTTAAGGAAATTGGGTTCCGGTAAAAAGTCAGCATCAAAAATGGCAATGAATTCGCCTTTGCATATTTGCATTCCATATTTCAACGCTCCTGCTTTATATCCTTCGCGTGAACCACGTCGAATATGTACGATATCAATTCCCCTTTTTTGTATTTCGGCAACCTTGTTTGCAATGAGTTCCACTGTTTCGTCGGTGCTATCATCCAACACCTGAATCTCGAATTTGTCTTTTGGGTAATCAATTTTAGAACAATCTTCGAGTAAGCCTTCCACTACATAGAGTTCATTATAAATTGGCAATTGGATGGTAACGTGTGGGAAGATGGTTAGCTCTTCCGGTTCCTGATATCGTTTATTGCGATGGGCTTTTAGATAATGGTAAATTAAATGCGCTTGAATAAAGGCAAAGCACAATATGAAAACCATTAAAAGCGAATAGATTGTAATAATTGTATAAATCATGAACGTAAGGAAAAGTTTGCAAAAGTAAGGATTGCAAAGCTACTTTACGAATGAAATAACACTAAAGCTGCCTACTCTCTAATGGTATAAGCAAGAGCTATGATTTAGTGATGTTGTTTCGGCTGAATTTCGTTGGCATTCTAGATCGAGTATTTTTGTATAATCTCAGCCGGTATCTGTGTTGAGCGTTGAGTTGCAAGATCAATCATAGCATATTTAAACCACCCACCACAGGATCGTTTTTTTGTTTTCTTATTCGTAATTAAAAAATGCACTTCCACGTTGTTTTTATTCAGTTCTTCTACCCATGTGGTAACCTCTGCCATGTCATTCAAAAAAAGGGGACGTTTAAATTGCATAAAGCAATCCGTCATAACCCAACTATACCCGGCCGAAACGAATTGTTCCATACTAAATCCATAGCACCTCTCCATCTGGTCGTACCTGGCAAAGAGTACGTAGTCCATGTATTTACTACTATGGAGATGATTATTTAAATCGATATCATCGGGACGTAACGTGATTTCGGTGGTGAATTTTGTTTTGTTTAAAACCATAATCGGCTTGAAGTGTAAGAAGTTCAAAAGTAGTCTTTTAGTTCTCTACTTCATACCGCAGTCGGCTATTATTTAACGGGGATTAACATTATTGCAGGGGGCTCGTTTAAGTAAAGATGTACCTTTGCCTAACCTTATTTTATTCGCCATGAAATTTAAAATTTACCTCCTAACCGTTGCCTTCACTTTTACGGTGTTGTTTTCAATGTCACAAACCATTCCCTCAAAAGATGCCAAGCCGAAGACGGCCGACAAGAAGGAAGTGAAAGGCGAGTCTAAAAAGCAAGCACAGCCAGCCACCAAAAAGCCAGCCACCAAAAAGCCCGACCCAAAGAATGCTGACCCAAAGAATGCTGACGCTAAGAAAAAGGCAGAAGCAAAGAAGGTAGAGGCAAAGAAAGTTGAAGTTAAAAAGGAGGAGCAAAAGAAAGATACTAAAACAGGAGGTTCTTCTCAAGGGCCTAATGGAGAAAAGATACAAGTAGGGCCTAAAGGAGGGAAATATTACATTAATAAGAATGGCAATAGAATTTACGTCGACTAAGTTGTTTTTATTTTTCGCATTGCACTTTGATAAGGTTTGCATTTCATCGTTTCGGCCTTATTCTAGGATCATTAATTGATTTGTTTTCTGTTGGTTATCGTAAGTGTAATGGGATGGGGGCATTGTAATTTTTTTTTACATTTAGTATTTATTTATAAATAAATAGCTTAATTTGTGAAACAATAATAGCTCAAGAGAGCTCTTTGTCGAACAAAATGAAATGGTCATGAAATCGGTAGTTCTTGCTTTTTTTTTGTTTTTTGTGAATCTTTCTTCTTTGGAGGCACAGCAGAGGTTTGGCAATGAATGGATTAATTTCAACCAGGAATATTATAAGATTCAAATTTCACAAGATGGAATTTATCGAATAGGATATAGCACCTTGGTGAGTGCGGGAATAAATGTCAATACCATTAATCCTAAAAATTTTCAACTCTTTAATTTAGGTAAGGAACAATATATTTATATTTTGGGAGAAGAAGATGACCGTTTTGATGCGGGAGATTTTATTGAATTTTATGCTAAGAAAAATGATGGAATTCCAGATACGCCTCTTTATCGTACCTCCAAAGAGCAACCACATACTTTTTTTAGTTTATATACCGATACCAATTCCTACTTTTTAACATGGGTTTCCACAGGAGGCAAGCGTATGGCTTCCTTTGCCGACACTACCTTTAGCTCCTTGATACCGGAAACTTATTTTATGCATACCGTAAATGCAACCTATGCCGAAACTTTTTGGGATGGAAATCCTGTACTTGAGTATGGAGCGCTCTCAGAATACACGGATGCAGAAGGCTGGCTTGGTGGGTTGTTTAAGAGAGGACAAACCAATAACCGGGACATTCAAACACCCTATTTATATAATGCAGGTGCTGCTGCTTTTGCTACCCTATTGTGGTATGGGAGAAGTGATGTGGTATTGCCTGCAGGGCAAACGATGAACCACCACATGGTGGTACGTGTAAGTGCCAATAATACAACGTATCGTCAACTTATAGATACAACCTATAAAGGGTATGTAACGGTAAGGAAATATTTCGATTTATTGAATTCAGATATCGGCAATACTACCACGCGATTTCAGTTTTCCATTATCAATAATCTGGGTTTAATCGCCGACAATCATTGTGTTGGGGGTGTGTTTTTAACCTACCCTCGACTTTTTAATCTTGGGAATACTTCCAAGTTCGCATTTAATTTTGTTGGTCTGGTAGCAGGTACTAAGAGTTTTGTAAAGTTCATAAACTATAATTCAAGCAAAAGCACTCCTCTTATCTATGACAAAACCAATCATCTTAGAATTCGAGGAAGTATTAATTTGGGGGCGTTGCAGTTTATTTTGCCGAATTCCAATCGTGTCAAAGAAATTTATATTTGCGACAGTACCGATATTTTAAGTGTTATTAGTTTAGAGAAGATTCAATTTGTTGACTTTGATTTGCCTAATAACAGTTACGATTATCTTATCATAACCAATAATAAATTATTGCAAGGTGCAACCGAATATGCTGTATACCGTGCCAGTACGGGCTATAAGCCACTTGTTGTGACGTCACAGCAACTTTTCAATCAATTTTATTATGGCTTACATCATCCTATGGCACTTCGAAATTTCTGTGATTTTGCATTGGAGAAATTACCTGCACAACCGAAATATTTATTGCTTTTAGGAAAGGGACAGCTGCATTATTTAGTGCGAAGCGATACCATTGGATTTAACTATGATTTAGTGCCAACATGGGGTACCCCGGGCTCCGATTATATGATTACTTCCGGATTAAAAGGTACGGTGTATGAACCGGCCATACCCACCGGTCGAATTCCAGCAATTACCAATGTTGATATCAATAATTATTTAAATAAAATAAAGGAATATGAAGCCACACCTTCACAACTCTGGCAAAAAAATATCTTACATTTAGCCGGGGGCAGAGACATTGTGGAGAACACTAACTTTTCGGCCTATCTTAATGGATACAAGCCCATAATAGAAGGCCCTATGGTAGGGGGAAGAACAAAGCTATATTCCAAAGACCAGTCGGTTTCTGTGAGTTCAGGATTGAAATTATATATTCAAAAAGACATAGAGAATGGCTTAGGAATGCTCACGTATGTTGGGCATGGAGCTTCTGATATTTTAGAGATCGATTTTGGTGGGCCAAGCGAGATGAGTAATAAAGGCAAATACCCGTTGATGATGTTTAGTGGATGTGTATTGGGAAATAGTTATACCAAGGGGTCGTTGGGTGAGAAGTTTATTTTGTATCCGGATGGTGGTACCGTAGGATGGATAGCCAATAGTGGGTACGGTTTTACGAGTGAATTGGATGCATTTAATTTACGTTACTATCAAAACGTAAGTAACAAAAGTTATAATAAAGGAGTTGGCGACATTCTTAAGCAGTCCATTATCGATTATCAAGATGCTTCTGGAAATAATGTATTCAATACCATTCATTCACGCCAGTTTGCCTTCGAAGGAGATCCGGCGATTCACATGTATTTCAAGAGTCAATCCGATTATTCAATTTCTAATGTTTTCATAACGCCACGGGATGTAACGGCATTGTCCGATTCGTTTGCTGTGGCGGTTGTTATTAACAATACAGGGAAGGCACTCACGGATTCCTTTACTATTAGTTTGAAGCGTACACTACCCAATAATACCATCATTCAACTACCTAGTTTAAGAAAGCGGTCAACCTACAATACAGACACGACGTACTTCTGGATAAAATCGAAAGATGTTAAAACGAAGGGGATAAATTATTTTGATGCGTATGTAGATGCTCAATTGGAGATCACCGAGAGTAATGAAGCCAATAACCGTTATAGTTTGCAATTTTTCATGGCCTCAGAAGGGGTGCAAATAATATCTCCTACACCATACAGTATTGTAAATAAGAAGGCCTTCACACTCAAAGCTCAATCGAGTGCAATAGATGGAGTTATGCATGATTTTGTTTTTGAACTTGATACGAACGCGAATTTTAATTCTCCTTTTAAACAGGTTTCTTCCATCATCTCCACCGACTTCATTGCAGCATGGCAGCCTATTTTAGTTCCTTCAGATAGTATGGTTTATTATTGGCGAGTTAAGCTAAATAATGTTATCGGACTTAGCGCATGGGAATCATCATCGTTTATTTATATAGAGAATTCGCCAGGAGGGTGGGCGCAGAAGCATTTTCAACAGTTTAATAATATTCAGAGTGCTACGTTGTTAATCGATACGACTTCACGCACCTTTAACTTTTTGCGTAAAACATCTTCTTTTTATAGCCTTACCACCTACGGCCAAAATGGATCATCCGTTCGTACCCATAATCAAAATTATTGGCCAACGCGTTACCTAACGATAGGAGACGGTATCTCCATCATTGCCTACAATCCCGATAATGAGGCAAGATATAGTTATACCAGTCAATTTAATTTACCGGCGCAAGTACCCGATCCATTCGCCCCGGGAAATACCGGTTTAGTAACGATAAAACCAAGTGGAACGTTTTGGTTTAACACCAACCATATTGGCAATGCCAATTTTCAGGCAAGTAGAGATTCATTACGTAATCATATCAACAATATCCCTAGTGGCTACCATATTTTTGTTCATAATGGAAGAAACACCGGAGTGGAAAACTGGGATACTTCCTTGATCAATGCCTTTAAACGGATAGGAGCCAGCAAATTAGGTGTTGTAAAGGAAGGATGGCCGTATTTTTTGATGACTAGAAAAAATGCGATGCCCGATGATGCCCTATATGAGGAAACAGCAGACACTTTAAATGGATTAGCAGGTCCGCCATTAGCACAAAAACTGGAGAAGTTCACACAAATATATCCGTTGGCAAAAGTAGGAAGTATGAGTAGTGAATGGATTTTTGGTGCCTCAAAATGGCGCACTGTTTATGTGTGGAATAGTGGAGCCGACAATAGTAAGGATGGTTTTCATTATGATATCATTGGCTTGTCGAACACACGGCAGGAAGTGCCTCTTTTTAGTAATTTACGAGTCGATACTTTTGATATCAGCAGTATTCTCACCACCAATTATCCTCAACTGAAGATTGTAATGTACTACGATGATGATTCGTTGCGTACCTCTTTACAACTTAAACATTGGATTGTTACCTTTGATGAGCTTCCGGAAGCGAGCGTGAATGTTAACCATAATTTTTTCTTTTATAAGGATTCGTTACAGGAAGGCGATAGCATCCGTTTTAATCTAGCTTTCCAAAATATCTCCGACGTAGGTTTGGATAGTATTGATGTTCAGGTAAAGCTTTTAAATAGTCAGAATAAGGAAGATACGTTACTCTACACCAAACTGGAGCCATTGCCATCGGGTGATACCATAAGCTTCGGAGCTTCATTTAGCACCTTGGGTAGAGGGGGGCAAAATCGATTGCAAATTATTTTCAACCCCGGTGTTCAGCAAGAAAAAGTATATAGTAATAATGGTTTTCAGAGAAATGTTTTTGTGGTTTCCGATAAAATAAATCCAATACTTGATGTAACTTTTGATGGTGTACATATTAATAATAATGAAATTGTTTCGCCTTCGCCTGTCATTCTAATTTCGGCTACGGATGAAAATAAAATGAGGCTGCTTAATGATACTCAATATTTTAAAGTGTTCTTGGTTAGCCCTTCCAAGATAATGCAGCGAATTAACTTTAATTTACCAACGATTACCTTTACTCCAGCCGATTCAATAAAGCGTAGGTCAACCATTGAGTTTAAGCCGGAGCATCTTCCCGATGGCATCTATACTTTAATTGTAAATGTAAATGATGCCTCAGGAAATAAGGCAGGGGTGAAGGATTATTCTATTAATTTTGAGGTAATAAGTAAAGCCACGATTACTAATTTTTATCCTTATCCAAATCCAGTAAATAATGCCATGCATTTTGTTTTCACCATCACGGGAGAAAACTTACCCGACGATATTAAAGTGCAAATTTCTACCGTTGCAGGGAAAGTAGTAAAGACGATATCTAAAGAGGAGTTAGGCATGATTCATATAGGTGCCAATATTACGGGTATTGTATGGGATGGTACCGATGAATACGGCGATCGATTAGCTAACGGTGTTTACCTTTATAAAGTGCATATCATGGATAAAAAGAAAAACTATACGCTACGTGATACCGAAGGCGATGCCTATTTTAAAAACGATTCGAAAGACATTAATGAAAATACAGGCAAAATTTATTTGTTGAGATGATCCTGAGCTTTCTCCGGGTTTGATTAATCTACATGATTCCTTATTATTTATTAACTTTGCTTTAGGCCTTGCATCGTAAAACCGCTGCTATGGCTTGAGTAATAAACGTAATAAATAAAATTTATGGAAGAAACCAAACATCTTACGATCAAGGCCTGGGCTGATGACGACAAGCCGCGTGAAAAATTACTTTCTAAAGGAAAGGGGGCGTTGAGCAATGCCGAATTACTAGCTTTACTTATTGGAAATGGCACTCGTAATCGATCGGCGGTGCAACTTTGTCAGGAGATTTTGAAATTGGTAAACGACGATATCGTGGCATTGGGTAAGCTCTCCGAGAAGGATCTAATGTTGGTAAAAGGAATTGGCCCGGCTAAAGCAGTTACCATAGCGGCTGCAATGGAATTGGGTCGCAGGCGAAGAGCCTATGAATCTCCTACAAAAGATCGGCTTACCAAACCACGAGAGATTTATGATTATTTTAATCCAGAGTTTGAAAATTTAAATCATGAAGAATTTTGGATCATACTCTTGCGCCGTAATTTATCGGTGATAAAAAAGGAGCGGATAAGCATTGGAGGGTTGCATGGCACGGTGGTCGATATCACCAAAATAATGAAACAAGCCGTCGAAAAAGAGGCTTCATCAATAATACTTGCCCATAATCATCCATCCGGTAATTTAAATCCAAGTTCACAAGATATCGATATCACAAAAAGAATCATTGAAGCATGTAAAATCTTCGGAATTTCGGTGCTCGACCATTTGATTATTACCGATAATGGATTCTATAGTTTCTCCGATGAAGGGCAGTTATAATATGGAGCACTCGATTCCAGAAAGTGATTTTTTATGTTGAGTAATCACTTGATGAATGGTTTAAAGAGTCTCCTGAAATTTACTTCTATTTATCTGTTTCCTATAATGTATTTTTGCGTTACAAATATTCTATGCGTAAAAATATTCTTGTTTTAGGTGCCGGCAAATCTTCATCCTATTTAATTAAATATTTAACAGAACAAGCTGCGGAATGCGATTGGCAAATAACCATCGCCGATAGTGATATAAAAGCCGCACAAAAGAAAATAGGGAGAAATAATTTCGCCCAGGCAACATGGCTCGATGCCAGCAATATGAATGCGCTAACTAAATTAGTTGGACTAAATCATTTAGTTATTTCTTTATTGCCACCTCATATGCATGCCGAAGTTGCCAAAATTTGTTTGTTGCATAGGAAACATTTAGTTACTGCGTCATATCTGACCGATGAAATGAAGGCACTTCATAAATCGGCCGAAAGAGCTGGAGTGATATTTTTGAATGAATGTGGTTTAGATCCCGGTATCGATCATTTAAGTGCTAAAAAAATAATCGATGAAATTCATGCTCAGAAGGGAACGGTGCGCTCCTTTAAATCGTATTGCGGGGGGCTCATTGCCGAGGCATTTGACACCAATCCATGGAACTATAAATTTACTTGGAATGCTCGAAATGTGGTGTTGGCAGGACAGCAAACGGCAAAATACCTACAGGATGGAAAGTTTCAGTTTATTCCTCCTCAACGAATTTTTTCACAAACGGAACAAATGAAAATAAATGGAGTTATGTACGATTGCTATGCCAATCGCGACTCCTTATCCTATCTTACCACCTATAATCTACAGCATGTAAACACCATGATTCGGGGTACCTTGCGTAAAAGCGGCTTCTGTGAGGCTTGGGACGTGTTGGTGAAAATAGGTATTACCGATAATTCTTTTAAGCTCAATGCATTAAAACTTACGTATGCTGAATTGTTAGAGGCACTCATGCCGGCCAATAATAAGTCGCTTAAAAAACGACTGGAGCAATTTACTTCCGATCCAAGGGTTATTCAAAAGATTGCATGGTTGGGTTTGTTCGACCAGGTAAAAATATCAATGCGTGATGCTTCGCCAGCCGATGTTCTGCAGCAACTTTTGGAGCGTCGTTGGAAACTTGAAAAAGGAGATTTAGATATGATTGTGATGCAACATCTTATTCAATATAAGTTAAGAAGTAAAATACATACGATTACATCCACACTTCAATTGGAAGGTGAAACGGATACTTATACTGCCATGTCGAAGACCGTAGGGTTACCTTTGGGTATTGCTGCAAAATTAATTCTTGAGAAAAAAGTAGCCATAAAGGGAGTAGCTATTCCTATACTACCGGCACTATATAAACCAATGTTACAGGAATTGGAAAAATACGGCATCGTATTTAAAGATAAAAGGAGTCATAAATGATAGGTATCTTACTGGTAAAGGCATTTTAAATGGCTGCGATTATTTGTTCTTCATCAATATCATTCATACACTTGAAATGCTTTTTAGGACAGCTTGAATAACCGAGCTTACTGCAAGGCCGACAGGAAAGATTTTTGACCTGCACAATAGTAGAATTTTTTCTCTCCAATTCTTTAGAACCATAATAGGGTGTCATTCCAAATTCAGGAATGGTATTGCCCCACACCGAAATGATTCGTTTTTTAAATGCAGCGGCAATATGCATCATCCCCGTGTCGTTTGTTATTACTACGGCAGCTTGATTTATTAATGAAGCCGATTGGGCGATGCCATATTTATTTACGGCATTATAAACTTTAGCGTTGCCTAGTGCCTTGGTAATGATAATCCCGTTTTCTAATTCCGCATGTCCTCCAAGAAGCACGATGGGTTGGTTTATTTTGGCACCAATAGAAATAACTTTTTCATTGGTTAGCCTCTTGGTAAAGAACGTTCCACCTAAAACAATGGCGATATAGCCATTGGAAAATGCCGAAGGCAGATTGGTTAGAGGCACTTCGTCAACTACATTGATGAAAAAATCAAGGCCTTCGTTATCGTTTTTAACTTCAAGAGGTGTAATGGTTTCGAAGTACCGATCTACAATATGAAGGCGCGGAAGATGGTCTTTTTTGAAGTTGACTAAGAGCCACTTTTCAAAATTTAATTTCCGGAATGAAAAACTTTCTACCGACAGGGATCTCTTGATTAGCCAAGAACGTAGGTTGTGATGAAGATCGACCACACAGTCGAATTTTTCTTCCTTTAGTTCATCGGTAATTTTCTTGAAGTCGTTTTTAAGGAAATGAAATTTATTGATATATGGATTGGTACTAATGATATTTTTAAACTTCGCTTTGACCAGGAAGTGAATTTTGGCATCAGGATATTTTTTTCGTAAGCAACGAATGATAGGTGTTGTTAGCACAATATCACCGATGGAACTGAAACGAATGATTAATATTTTCTTTGGTGGTAAAATCATTAGCTAAGCTTCTAATGTGATGTTATATCCGCCATGAGCACGAATATTGATCACGTTGCCGGTATCAAAAATTAAATATTGCCCCTTGATTCCGTTTAAAACGCCTTCCACTAGAGGTGTTTTTTCCAGTCCAATGCTTGTTACCTTCTCTGGTGATGTTATGAGGGGATAATGGATGAAGGTTAGGGTATCATCTTCTATAAAATACGCCTGAAATTCGGGTGAAAGAAATTGCCGAAGTGAATGTTTTATTTCCAGTATGTTTTTTTCTGTTTTTTCGCCACGCAACATTTTTCTCCAATCGGTTCTATCGGTTAAATGATTTTTGAGGTTTACTTCCATTAGGCCGGCTAAATACCGATTAGGCGTTTTTGCAAAAAGAAGCGCTGCGTCGGCACCTTGATCAATCCACCGGGTAGGAATTTGGGTGTCGCGTGTTACGCCAACTTTAATGTCGCTGCTAGCGGCGAGATAAACATAATGCGGTTTTACATGATGTTCTAACTCCCATTCTGCATTACGTCCTTGCCCCAAATGACCGCTGCATAATTCGGGCCGAATAATGCACTCTGAATTCTCCGGACTTTTTGAAAAACAAGTGAAGCACAGGCCTTGAGCAAATGATTTCGCCGTTTTTCGTCCACATATAATGCAATTTATTTGATGGTTATATTTCAAGGAAATAGCTTCACCTATAAATTCATTCATCAGGATGCGTTCATCGCCTAATGGTAGCCAATACAGCACTTCTTGTGCCAACTGCGTTTCCATCTTCTCTATAATTCCAGAAACATACATTGGGCAAAGATACGCGCAAGCACTAAATTAAAGAATTGAATTATGATGAAAGAAGAAATGATAAACAATCGCTACCTTAGAAGTGTTAACGTGCCATTTTTGATTATACGTTTGTTGTCGAAACCCTTATAATCGATCATATAAATATAGGCATCCATCGGGCACGTTTTGTCTTTAAAGTTACCATCCCAGCTTTGTTTTGGGTCGGAGCTTTCAAAAAGCTTCTCACCCCAACGGTCATAAATTTGTATATGAAACTCCTTGATGGATGCCGTAAATATTTCATACTGATCATTCAGTCCATTGCCATCAGGGGTAAAGGCATTAGGAATCCATACGATAGGGTCGAAACCAAAGCAAAGCTCATTGCTCCAACTTTCTTGATCATACCCACCGATGTTTTCAATTGCTTTTATTCGATAACACTGATAGTAACTGTCAAATCCATTCTTGTAGGCTGCGTTGGTGTCGTTATATAAATCGTAGCGTTGAAAGGTTCCATGATCGCCAAGTTTTCGATATAACTCATATCGTTTCACACTATTCCAACCAAAATAGTTACTCCAATTTAATCCTACTGCATAATTGTCATCATTAGCTTTTCGCCCGGTTAATAAAATATTGCGATGAAACGGGGCATCGATCACATCGCCACATAAATTTTTAATATGAACAGAATATTCATAGGCCATTTCGCTTGTGTTTTGGTATTTGTGAATAAAGAAGGAGTCGTTTTTCGACACGGTATCCACTAGTCGGAAAACGTCGGAACTGAAAGCGGAACGCCGCCATATTTCAAAAATGCGATTGTATCGAGGAGCATTGATCAACCTCCATTGAAGTATAATGTTCTTCTCATTCGCATATTCATCACCTACCGATTTGATTTCGATAAGAGGATGATCAACAAATACATTCAAATATTGCGTGTCTCCTATACATCCAAACTCCGATTGTTCAACCACTTGTATTTTGCAATTATGGTCGTCGTTCCAGTTGATAATGACCGAATTTGAATTTCCGCCATTAATTTTAGCCCCATTGACCACCGACCAATAGTAAACCGAATTGGCAAATCCTTTTACACTATAGGTCTTATTTGAATGGTTAGGGAAGCAAACGATGGAATCACCGGATATGCTGGTCGTTGTTGGTTTGGGATGAATTGTAATAAAGGTATCAATACGGTTTCCAATGCAGCTGTCTTTGGAGATTTCTAAAACCGATAGTTTATAAGTTCCGGGTTTATTCCAAACAAAGTTCACCGTGTTTCCTCCCTGACCACTTATGTTGGCGCTATCATTATCTTTCCACCAAATATATTTTGATTGTTGGAAGCCGGCAAGTGAATAAGAAGTAGCGTTATTTGTTTGGCAAACAAATGGATCACCCTTGATTTGGGCGGCAACTGGTATAGGACTGATTCGTACCGTTAATGTAGCCGGTATTCCATTGCACGGTAGGTTATTAACACTATCAAAACTTGTTTCAATACAGGTTACCGTACCGATGCCAGCACTTCCCCAATTCACCGTGATTTTCGGGGCGGTGGTGCCCGGATTCAAATTGGTTCCACCGTTAACAAACCAAGTGTAAAGTGAACGACGGGTGTAAACCACCTCATAGGTCTTGTTTTGTTCAAATTCGCAAACGATACTATCGCCTATAGGAGTGAAGCCCTGTATTACATGGTTGATAATTACCGTTGCGTAAACGGTATCGCTTACACATCCTTCTTTACTTGTAGCCACCACTTTTATTTTGCCAATTCCAACGCCTCCCCAATTAATGGTGATTTTATTGAAATTGGTGCCACTCGATTGATATCCTCCACTTACATACCATTGGTACGTAGCATCTTTTATGTAATTGGTTTGGTAATCGACAAACGTAATATTAGGACATACCGAACGTGGCCCCCACAGGGTATCAATTACGGCATCGGCAATACGAACAGGATAAACCAAGGTATCGCTTCCACAGCCACTATTACTGATCTCCACCAATTTTATCTTACCCAAGCCACGGTTTCCCCATTTTACTGCAATGACGTCTGAATTTCCCCCTGAAACTTGTGTGCCACCAATGATAATCCAATTAAAGGTAGCTGCCGGAGTACTGCTTAAATAATAGGTTGTGGTTGTTTTTTCACAAATAATGCTGTCGCCAATAATCGAGAAATTAATTATAGGGGTAGGGTAAATGGTAATTGGAATAGAAACGGGAGCTCCAACACAACCGGAAGCGGTGGTGTCATTGACGGTGATACTGCCTGTGCCCGACGCATTCCAAAGAACTTGCAAGGTATTGGTACCTTGCCCCGAAAGGATGGTGCCAGACCCTAAAACCGTCCAATTAAATTTTATCCCTTTTTTACTGGTTACGGTATAGGTATAGATGTTTCTTTCACAGGGTGTTTTATTTCCTGTAATAACAGCATTAGAATTATAAGGAGTAACGAAAACATTATAATCGTTGGATACCGATTTAGGCGGGCACCCCGAATCGGAAACCGTGATGGTGAATGGATATGGGTAGGTGCGTGCCAAAGAATTTGGGACACAGGTTGTTTGCCAGCAAAATTCATAAATAATATTGGCTGAATTTGACGCTAATTTGGTAATCGTTGCTTTGTTTCCGGTATAACCATTGGTGCCATTTAATATATCGCCAAAATACTTAAAACTCATTAGCTTTTGACCGTTCGGGTTAACATTATAATCAGGATCAACATAGGTAATATTAAAACACAATTTGTCGCCCGCCTCCACGCTATAGTTATAGCCACCTTTCCCATCGGCAATGCCCGTCACAGAGACGAAAGGTTTTTTATTTGGAGTACAAACGATGGCGATAAGCTGTAAATCTCTTCTAATTTCACTTAAATAAACCCACACACCATTTATTTTTCGGTATTGTTTTACCACTACGGCAAACGAAAATTGCCCTACTTTAGGTGCTAACAAGGTCGTTAGACCCGTTTGGGAGTTGATGGTTAAAATTCCACCTGCCCCAAAAGGCGATCCAAAGCTATATCCTGCTTTGTAGCCAGCTAAAGGAAGCGGAAGGCTCATGGCGAAAGGAGGTGGAGGCTTGGGAGAATTCTGAGTGCCACCGGTCCAGGGTTGTTCAAGGCTATATACAAGCGAATCTCCATCGGCATCGGTAGCTGCATTACTATATGACACGGTATCGCCAACACATACATACGGAGCAGGAACACCGTTGATTACTGGCGAATTGTCTCTATATTGTGTGGTGGGAGGGATGTAGCAATAATAGGATTGCCCGTAGTCGTCGGATAAATTATTTTGAGAATTACGGCAGCATCGTTGATACCAGAAATGAAATCCTTGATTGGCGGGCACAATAATTCGCTTAATATAAATTCCTTCTTCAATACAAACATTTGCGCTAAAGTTGCATTGTACCCCACCATTTGGAGGCAATACTTTGGTGCGTTGTAACAAATATAAATCAATCGTTTCTTTCCAACTTAAGTTATCGTAATATACACCTAGCTCCAATGGATCTACCGATGTTTTGGCGCCGTCAAAATCTGCTTGTCCGTTTAAGCAATCACGGTAAACGGTAATGGTAATTTCATAGATGGCATTTTCTTGATTGGCACCCGTTCTTCCAATATATCGATACGTCATAATTCCACCGAGTAAATGCGTTGCACTTACCTCGAGAGCAGAGAATAATACCATCAAAAAGATAATAATCTTTTTTACCATTAGGTGCTTCTATTATGAATTAACAAAGTTGCGACTAAATAACGACAAAACAAAGAAACTATTTTAAAACAGGCAAAAGTATTGAGTGCTTGTCTATGTTCTACTTACTTATACGTAAAGCGGGTAAAAAGGTTGCGCTTAAAAGAAGAAAAAGTTCAATGGATATGCATTGAAGACGTTTTACCAAATTTAGGGTTTCTAGGAAGGTATTTTTTCCAGAAATGCAGGATTTACGGCGATAGAAATGCTATGACCTACGATATCGATATTAATTTTAAAGTTCTTCGAGGAGTTATTCGTTAAATAACCCTCTGCTCCGGCGAGGGGGCCTTGAATAACCCTTACCAAGTCTCCTTTTTGCAAGTTCGACTCTATTTCTATATCATCGGGCGATTCTAAGAGCAACTTTAAAAAAGCGAGTTGGTTTTCGGGTATCTTCTGAGCAATATTACCAAAGCTTATTACTTTTAATATGCCTTCTATCGGTATCACTTTCCTGATGTCTTCTTTCGTAACTTTAACAAAAATATAACTCTTAAAAACGGGCTCAATCACCATTTTCTTTCTATCGCTCCATTGTTTCAGCGTTTTTCGCAGTGGTAAATAATGCTCAAAATGTTGAATCTCTAATTTTTCCGCCACTTTTTTTTCAGCACGGGGCGAGGTATAAAAGGCATACCATTCGGCTAAATTTACTGTGTGGGTCAAGTTTAATTGAGTTTATTTGTGGCTTCGAAATTACAATTTTGATTTAGGCTTTTATTTTTTTCTTAATTTAATTATGGAACAATATTTTTATATCATTAGGCACGGAGAAACGGATTATAATAAGCAAGGAATGGTACAGGGTAGTGGAATAGATAGTAGCTTAAATGAAACGGGAGAGCAGCAGGCGGCGGCGTTTTACGCCAAATACAAGGATTTCCCATTTGATAAGATTTATTTTTCGGGTTTAAAGCGTACCAAAGAAAGTGTAAAGGATTTTATTGCAAGCGGAATTCCGTATGAAGCCATCGTAGAACTCAATGAAATAAGCTGGGGCGATTTTGAAGGGCAAAATATAACAGAAGAGATGCATCGGCGTTACCTTGATATCATCAGTGAATGGCAAAATGGTAATCTCGATAGGGCGTATACCAATGCCGAAACGCCTTTGCAGATGCAGGCAAGACAAAAAATCGCCGTACAGAAAATAATCGCTAATAAGGCGGATAAAAACATATTAATTGCAACCCATGGAAGGTATCTTCGTGCTTTTATCTGTCTTCTATTGAATCATCCATTGCAACGAATGGACGATTTTTCGCATACCAACTTATGTTTATATGTAATAAAGTACGACGGTGCGACGTTTAAATTAATAGAGCAAGACAATCGAGCGCATCTCGAAGGGCTCCCACAATAATTTCTATACGCCAATACCTATCCAATAATCTATTTCTTCTTCCTAAGCTGTTGTTGCTTCATCGCTTCATCTAATCGGCGTTGGAATGCAGATTTGGTTTGACTCTCAGGGCGTTTTCTGTTTTCTTCTATTTTGGCTAATAGTTTATTATCGTCAACGAGTCGGCGGGCGATGAGCTGCTGTCCTAAAGTCATGGCTGTTGCAATGGTTGAATAGTAAGAAAATCCTGCCGAATAATTATTAAATATACCTAAAAAGAGAACAGGCATTACATACCCAATCCATTTATATTCTTTTGGTTGATTACTAAATTGGTTACTCCAAAAGGTCATGGCTAAAGTTACCAAAGTCATTAAAATAGTCCATAAACTTACGTGATCGCCATAAAAAGGAATTTTTGTTCCAAAATCCCAGATTGAATCATAGGTAGATAAATCGTTACACCACCAAAACCCTTGTTGCCTTAAATCGATACAGGATGGGAAAAATTGAAACATCGACATCAGAAAAGGCAGCTGTAGTAACATCGGAAGGCAACCTCCCAATGGGCTCACCCCAGCTTTTTTGTACAGTTTCATCGTTTCCTGCTGGCGTCGTTGCGCATCGTCTTTGAATTTTTCGTTCAGCAAATCGATGTCGGGTTTTAAAACTTTCATTTTCGCCATCGATTTATACGATCCATACACCATGGGGAATAGCGCTAATTTAATGATTAGCGTTAGGAGCAAGATGATAATACCGTAGTTCGTGATATTTTTACTTAGGAATTCGAAAATGGGAATCGTAATAAATAAGTTTACCCATCCAAAAATACCCCAACCCACCTTCACCATTTTCTCCATTCCTAAATGAGGCGCTTTTAAAATGTTGTAATCGTTAGGGCCAAAATAAAACTGCAACGCATAACTATTATTGGTTTGATTTGCATTAAATGGAAGGTAAGCCGTGGTGGAAAGCTCTTTTATGAAATTCCCTTCGTTGATGTTTTTTACCGATACTTTTGAGTTTGTAAATGCTTTCTCTGCAATGATGGTGGAGTTGAAAAAACTTTGTCTAAATCCAATCCATTTCAAGTTGTATGGGAAGTCCTCCGTAGTTTCTTTACTTTCTGAAATATTATCGGCATCGGTATCGGGCTGTTTATACCAGATGGTGGTTGTAAGCATTTCCTGCTCCAACGTTTTTTCTTGTTTGGGTATACGTGCACTCCAATCCAACTGTAATGACTGTGAGTTTATTACACGGTTCATCCCTTCGAATTTCACATCGTAACCTACTAAATAGCTGCCTTCTTTTAGGCTATAGGTTTGTACGATATACGTATTTGAATCCAATGAAGCCGTCAATGCAATCGATTCACCCTGCTTGGCCGAAGCGGTAAAGTACAAATCTCTTGTGTTGATGGTTTGTGCTTGTTTTGAAGGGAATGAAATGTTAAAGTTATTATTTCCCTTTTCAAGTAAAATAAGTTTTGTGCTATCGGCACGTTGAAATTTCTTCAACTCCACACTTATAATGCTTCCTCCTTTGGTATTTAGGGTGATTTTAAGCAAATCATTTTCTACAACACACTCTTCATTAACGCCTTGCGCCAACGTGCCAAAATTGCCAAGTTGTGCTGCTTTTAGGGAGTCTAAAGCAATGGTGTTGTCACGATCTGTTTTTACAATTACTTCAGGAGCGTTTTTTTCAGGACCGTCTTTTGTTTTGTTGTTTAAAGCAATCGAATCTTTTTTAATGTTATAATTTTCAACATCCTTACGGGAAGGGTTGGTTACAAAAAAGTAAACCAATAACAATAACCCGATAAGTAATAACCCCGTCCTTGCGGTTTTATCCATAATAAATTTTGTGTGTTTTTTAAAAGGTTGCGAATTTAGTTAAAATAGGGCAAATAATGATACAAACAAAAACCTTATTTTCGTTTGTAAAAATCCCATGCCTATTACGCTCTTAATCGGTGCCAGCACCAATCCCGAACGATATGCTTATAAAGCATTACTGAAATTAATTACGAACGGGCATCAGGTAATTGCCGTTAGCCCCAAAAAGGGAGCCGTGTTGGGGGTCATATTTGAGGAATTAGTTCCTCCTGGAGTTGACGTTGATACGGTAACACTTTATGTGAATCCATTGAATCAGAAAAAATATTATGAGGCTATTTTAAAGCTAAAACCACGACGCGTAATTTTTAACCCCGGCACGGAGAATGAGGAATTTGCATCTCTTTTAAAGGCAAATAAAATAGCGTTCATGGAAGCCTGTACTCTAGTCATGCTAAGCCTTGGAATATATTGATAGGGTGCTAACAATAATTCGTTATTTTCATTCTAGCCAACCACTCTAAAACCAATTTTTCCTCCTTGGTTTTTTGCCGGTTCTTCTTCAAGGCTAAAATGAAGGGTGTCTTCTAAAATAACTTCCTTCATCATTTCCGGGTTGCGGTTGGCCGCTGGAAGTTGAGAAAGTCGTAGATTTTGGTATTTCACCAGGTCTTCAAGAACCTTTCGCACCAATCGGCCATTACCAAAGTATTTGTCTTTTATTTCAAAAACATGAGTAAAATACTTTTCTAGATGATCCTCTGCTTCCGGGGTTATTTTTAATCCTTGGTCGGTGAGTAGATAACTAGCAATTTGCATTAATTCTGAGGGGGTGAAATCCTCGAAAACGAGTTCTCTGTCGAACCTTGATTTTAGTCCAGGGTTAAACTCAAGGAAATAGTTCATGTTATCGGTGTAGCCGGCAGCAATCACAATAAATTGGCCCCTTCGGTCTTCCATTCTTTTTAATAATGTCTCCACGGCCTCTCTTCCGAAGTCCGAATCGCCACCTTGTGATAAGGAGTAAGCCTCATCAATAAACAGTACCCCCCCCATCGCCTTATCAACGATCTCGCTTGTTTTTGTTGCTGTTTGTCCTACAAAATTTGCCACCAAACCCGTTCGGTCAGTTTCTACCAGATGACCTTTCTCTAGGATGCCCAGTGCTTTAAATATCTGTGCTACGATTCGAGCAACGGTAGTTTTACCTGTGCCGGGGCTGCCTTTGAAAACGGTATGTAATGAAAAGGTTTGGCGCACATCTTTCCCGATTTCACGATAAAACTTCACCAACTTCACCAATTCTTCAATTTCCTTTTTTACACTTTTCAACCCAATCATGCTTTTCAATTGGTTAAACGATTCATTCAGCAGTTCTTCATCTACCGGGATGTCGGCTAGTGTTCGTTGTTTCGAAGCAAATATTTTTTCAATATCCGTCAATTCCACAGTCATTAATTGCTCTTTGGTTATTTCTTCGGTCGTTGGTAAAGCCATAACCCGCAGGCCCAGATTCATTTTTGCTTCATCCATTAAGGCATTTACGTAGCGCGCATTGCCGAACGTATGGGTGCGCGTACGGTAGGCTTCTACTAATTTTTTGTAAAGCAATGCTTCTGCTTCTTTGGTGAGAACAACATTTCTTTTTTTACTACAAAATTGTGCTATGAGTTGTAATTCTTGAGGCAGATAATCGGGGAAGTCAAAATACATATTAAATCGCGATTTCAAACCTGGATTAGATCCTAAGAAATTGGTCATCTCATCAGGATAGCCTGCAACAATAATTGCGATATCTCCATCTCCATCACTCATTTCTTTTATTAAAATTTCGATTACTTCCTTCCCAAAATCTTTGTTATCATCGCCTGCACGAGCGAGTGCATAGGCTTCATCAATAAACAAGATACCACCTTTTGCCTTTTTTATTGCTTCTTTTACTTTTGGTGCTGTTTGGCCAATATATTCGGCAACCAAGTCGGCCCTATCCACCTCATGCACGTGTCCCTTACTTAGTAATCCAAGGCTTTTATATATTTTTCCAAGCATCAACGCCACCGTGGTTTTGCCTGTACCGGGGTTTCCAGTGAACACGGAATGTAGATTGATCTTGTCATCATCATTGAATCCTTTCTCCTTCCGTATTTTTAAAAAATTAAGATAGCTACTGTATTCTTTTATTTTATTTTTTATGGTTGACAAACCAATCAACTCATCCATTTTTTGCATCACCACATCCATGGTTTCCGGTATTGCGGCTTCATCCTCCGACGGGGGCTCGCCTCCTAACAATTGTTGTACAAAGGGTTCATAACTATCTTCATTGGCTTCGATAAATTCTTCACCAATATCAAAATGATAACCGGCAACAATTTGATCCATAAACAATACCTCAATACTGTATTGGTCTCCTCCCCATGTTCCCTTATGATCGCTTCCCCATCCCACGGTGCAGGTAATGGTATCGTCGTTTTTATAAACAAAGAGCAGGCGTTCAACCCCTCCCTTGAGTTGACCATTATCATTTTTGAAGTTAAAGAAAAGCTCGCAAGCCCAGTAGTCGTATTTCTTTACTAAATTTTCAGCCTGAAATTCTAACCAAATATAACGCGTTTCCGATTGTTTAAAACAATCATAATAGACTCTTTTCGATTCATCGACATTTTGATTTGGCCCTTCGTACAGTCGTATGTTTTTGATTCGGAAATAAGGATTTGAAAGTTCATTTACGACTCCTTCTTTTTCAATATAAAATGATTTAGATCCAATTAGAACGCCATCCATCCACGCTTCCCAGCGGTAGGCTCCTCGTTTCCAATAGCCTCCGATTTTTTTTACGCCCCATCCTTCGCGCACAAACACTACGTTCTCGTCTTTAGCGATGTGTTTTTGTACTTGAAGGTCGCACATCTCGGTGCTCTTGCTATCATAGCATTTTAAGTTTATTTTCAGATCCCAATCTTTCTCATCAAAAAGTTTATTAAAAAAGGATAGCTCACAATAAATAAACGAACATTCTGTTTCATCAAATACTACCCTGTACTTTTTCTCGTCGTTTGCTAGCCATTCATTCGACCCGTAAACCTTTATATCTTTAAACTTGTAATTTACTTCACTCATGGTGTTTTAGTTTTAAATCTGTTGTTGTAATTGGAGTTGCTCGAGAAAGGATAACCATAACCGATAACTACAATTGCTAATTGGCCTAAAAATCAATAGTGCAATTTTATCATTTCAATTGTTAAAAACAAATTTTGTTCAAATTATTTTGCAATAAACCTTTTTCGTATCAATAAAGTCTTTCCATCGGTTTTTGAAACCTACATATGAAATAAATTTAACAGGGGAAAACGTTCTCGTCAATCCGAAAAGTTCCAAATTTCTTTTTGTTTAATGATAAACCTCAAGCGAAGTATAAAAAAAATGCCTTGCTTTTTAGGCAAGGCATTTACGTATTTATCTGCGTCGGTTAATTTATTTGTCTTACCACGATGTTACCGCTAAGGGCAGGTTTAATGGTATTTGAAGAGGTTTCTTGCAATTCTACGATCATCGTTGATGTAGGTGCAACCAACAGGGTTATACTTTGTGTTGTGTAATTTGCAATTTTGGTGCCTCCATTAGGATCACCATAATATACATTTGAACCTAATGCCACAGATCCTGTGACATTATAAAATAGATAGCTATAGATACTTGTTTCATCCAAATTATAAGCCATAAATGTAGCGGTAAGTTCATAAACTTTTCCGGCATGTAATGTTATTTGATTACTTGAAAGCGTAATTCCGCTGCCAATAGTTGAACTCGAAATGGTTTGCGTGTTGCTTGCACCAGCACCTAAATAACCCATAAAATATTCTTTCGCGATAGTGCTTATTATTCCACTTGAAATGTCAATACCATCTCCAGCAGTATATGTTCCAGCTGGGCCAGTAGCACCTTGAATACCGGTAGCACCAATATCACCTTGAACACCTTGTGGGCCAGTAGCACCGGTAGCTCCTATATCGCCTTGTAAACCTTGAATTCCCTGAGGACCTGCAACGCCGGTAGCACCAATATCACCTTGAATTCCCTGAATTCCTTGTGGGCCTGTGGCTCCAATAACACCTGCGATTCCTTGAATTCCTATGTCGCCTTGAATTCCCTGAGGGCCAGTAGCTCCTATGTCGCCTTGGATTCCTTGAATACCGGTAGCACCAATATCACCTTGAACACCTTGTGGGCCAGCAGCACCAGTAGCTCCTATATCGCCTTGTAAACCTTGAATTCCCTGAGGACCTGCAACGCCGGTAGCACCAATATCACCTTGAGGGCCTTGTGGGCCAGTGGCTCCAATAATACCTTGAATTCCCTGAGGACCTGCAACACCAGTAGCACCTATATCACCTTGAGGGCCTTGTGGGCCAGTAGCACCGGTAGCACCAATATCACCTTGTATTCCTTGTAGGCCTTGAGGTCCCATCATTCCAATATCACCTTGTGGGCCTTGTAATCCTTGAATTCCTGTTGCTCCAATGACGCCCGCGATACCTTGAGGCCCAATTGGGCCAATATCACCTGTTAAACCAATAATACCTTGAGGACCTGTTTGGCCTATGTCGCCTTGTAAGCCCTGAATTCCTTGAGCACCAGCAAGTCCTTTGTCGCCAGTCAATCCTTGGCTACCTTGAATGCCTTGAATTCCCTGTGGTCCGGTGAACCCGATATCCCCTTGAGGACCTTGATTTCCATTATTTCCGCGAACTCCTTGGGCCCCTGTTGCTCCCGTTGCACCTGTTGCACCTGTTAATCCGGTTGCACCCGTTGCGCCTGTTGCACCTGTTAATCCTATTGCACCTTGATCTCCTTGTAGGCCCGTTTCACCTTTTGCACCTTGAGGGCCGATATCTCCTTTTACGCCTTGAATACCTTGTGCTCCAGCAGGTCCAGGTGTTGTATTGGCAGCGAATAGTGCATAGGGCACACTCATAAACTGACTCGTACCTGAAATAGAATAGGCCGTTCCACCCAATGGATCTGTTTCTGTTTTAACGAAATAAGGTCCTGCTCCCCAATTGATAGCGGAGAAAACCCCTTCTTGATTTGAGCCAGAACCAATTTCAATGCTTACCAAACCATTGACGTTGGTCATTGGCTTTTGTATTTCTGAATAAACAGAAGTTCCTGTGGCTGTACCTTGCAAAATGCTAATACGCATTCCCACCGTTTTAGATGTTACCAGCGCACTGTTGCTGTTACGAATAACCGCTTGATAGCTCATTTTTTGAGGTGCTTGAGCAAACACACCGGCAGTTACGATGACTGCGATTAGTAGTGTAATTAAATTTTTCATAACGATTGGTTTTTTATGATTTTGAATGATTTTACTTCTTGGTTGTTTTGGATTACTTTTATTAGGTAGGTTCCCGATGAATAATGGCTCATGGCAATTGATGTTTCATTGCCTTTTATAGGTCGATTGTCTAAAAGTTTACCGTTAATGTCGAAAAGTTGGTATGATAAATCCGGATGGGTATCATATTCAACGCGTAGGTTTAAGAAATCGGTTGTGGGGTTGGGGTAAGCAGTTAATGATAAATTGATACCACTGGCATGATCCAATCCTAAAACAACAAAAATCTCATAGGGTTGTTGTACTCCTTGAGCCTCCATGCCTGTAGCACCACCGTGGGTGTAAAAAGCCACTTGTCCAAAAGAGTAACTCGCCGATCCTCCGCTCCCGAAGGCATCACCCCCAGCAGAAGGGATGGCCTGCTGTGCCTGTAAACCGGTTAGACCTAAGCCCAACAAGAGTACGGCAAATAGTTTTATTTTTTTGTTTTCCATTTTAGATGATAATTTAACGAATTGCTTACTCTTTACAGTTTTCAGCTCCCCTGTTGGCTGCTTCTGTTTTGTGTCTGTTTCAGCCATGCTAGACGAGGTTTGGGTTTGAGTGTCTAACCTAAAAGGGTTCTTCCTTTTCTCTAGATTAAACCGGGTTTGAATTAATTTCTTTTTGTATTCATTGTAGGCTGAGGTAACCTAACATACCATTCAAAAGAAGTGAAGGCGTATAATGAATAAAGTACTAATAGAACTACGATAATAGTGAAGCTTTATCTAAATTGTATGAGTCGTGTAGATTGGATACGATTTTTAATTGGTAACGCTGCTAAGTGAATTAGCGGGTAATTTTAAAAACCAATCGGGTATGAAGTACACTAAATTTAACATTTCAGTACCAACGTAATATGCGAAATGTAAAAAATACAATTGCTATTGGGAAGAAGATGAGAAATTTATAGGCAATTTTTGCATGATTGCTCATAGTTTAGAAGGCTCAATACGAATGGTAGCCTAAAAATATTGAACTGAAGATGGGAGGGTCAGTTATCAATAATAGAACCTGAATTTGGTTCACGGAGCAAAGATTCAATAAAAATAACATGTAAAAAAATGACCTTCGTCATGTTATGATATGACCTTCGTCATATTTTAGAATTTTTGTTTCACTAATAAACACCGGGAAATACAAAGTCACGCATGACAGAACGTTAAATAATTTAGTTTAATACTAATTTAGGTGGTTTCTTTGCATAGGCATGGCAAAAAAGAGTAAATTTATTCAGGAGTCAGAAAAAATAACATGGATAAGCTGGGCCATTGTATGCCAATTAAAGTCGTACCAGTTGGCCTATCACATCAATGAACGTTGTGAATGGAATCTTATACGGCTAAAAAACTTACTTTCCAATGAAGAGAGCAAAACGATAGGATTTGCATTGTATAACTATCAAAAAGATTTGATGCAGCCTGACTTCTATTTAATTGCTTTAAAAGAAGACCGAAATGTTTTGGTAAAGGGATTAAAACAATTCGATTATCTAATTCAAGCCCGACTACCTGACGAGGATACCCAGTGGGATTCATCCGCTTTAATGCAACGCATTAAAAGTATTGAACACCTCCAAGGTGTATTTGAAATAGATATGGATCGTATTAAAAACACGAATGTATTGTACTTTGATAAGCAGCTTGACAAGCTCGATTTAGAAAATGAAGATTAAATGGAATTATAATTTTAATAATGAGTAGGCAACGCAAATGAGTTCAATAATAAAGCTGCAAAGGGGCAAAGGCTATCGCGTAGAAGGAGGACATCCGTGGATTTATAATAACGAGGTAGAGCTTGTTGAAGGAGATATCACAGATGGAGACATCGTAGAGGTTTACAATTTTAAGAACCAATTTATCGGCAAAGGATATTATAACGGTAAGTCGCAAATTCTCATTCGGCTTCTTACGAGAGACATTTCTGAAGTTATTAATGAGACTTTCTTCTATACTAAAATAGCAGAGGCGAAACAGTGGCGTGAGAAATTGGGATTTAAAAATAATTATCGTGTAGTTTTTGGCGAAGCCGATGGTTTACCGTCCTTAGTTATCGATAAATTTAATGAGGTATTGGTGGTTCAAATTTTAACATTAGGGATGGAGCGTTGGAAGCCGGAAATTATAAGATCATTACAAAAATTATTTTCTCCTACGGGAATCTATGAACGTAACGATGTTCCCGTGCGCTTACTGGAAGGGTTGCAAGAGCAAAAGGGATTTCTCACCACACCTTTTGAAACGAAATTTATCATAGAAGAGCCCGAAGGGGTAAAATTTTGGATTGATATTGAAAAGGGTCAAAAAACGGGATTCTTTTTAGATCAAAAAGAAAACAGACTTTGTATTAAACCGTATGTCGAAAATAGGCTTGTGTTGGATTGCTTTTGTTACACGGGCTCTTTTAGTTTGTATGCGGCAAAATTTAAGGCGAAGCATGTTTTGGGTCTCGATATCAGCGAGGATGCTATTGCACAGGCAACAGCCAACGCCCAATTAAATGGCTTTCACCATTGCACGTTTGAAGTGCAAAACACGTTTGATGCTTTAACCAATTATCATCGTCAACAACGTAAATTCGATACCATCATATTAGATCCGCCGGCATTTACTAAGAGTAGGAGTACGATTGAGAATGCGCTGAAAGGATACAAGGAAATTAATTTAAAAGCCTTGAAACTTTTAAATAAAGGAGGATACTTAATTACGTGCACCTGCTCGCACTTTGTTACTGAGGAACATTTTGTGAATGTTTTATACGAAGCCGCTATCGATGCTCAGGTTCAAATCAGGCAGTTGGAATACCGAATTCAAAGCCACGACCATCCCTATATTTGGGGTATCGACGAGACGTTATACTTAAAGTTTTATGTTTTACAAATTGTATAGCGAAAAGTAATGGCGATGAACGTACGAAAGGCCATCTAGGATTTAGTAATTATTAGGAAATAAAACATCCTGTTTCACTGCCTGTTAAAATTTGGTACGTAATTTGGATACGGAAAATGGTAACTTTACAGTTAGTAATGAAATATTCAAAGAAAAATATAACGCTATTCCTCCTGATTCTTGTATTATTTAGTTTCAAGTCAGATAATTTTGAATTTCGGAAAATGGATAACACGGCTTTTATTCAAGGTGAAACCATTGAATTCAGGATACATTATGGCTTCGTTACCGCAGGCTATGGCTCTATTAGAGTGCTTCCTTATTTAGAGAAGATTAAAGGAAGGGATGTTTATCATGTAATTGGTAAGGGTAAATCGGCAAGCAGCTTCGATTGGTTTTTTAAAGTACGGGATGAGTATCATTCCTTTATAGACGTAAATGCATTGGCACCATTAAAATATTCGAAAGAGCAGCATGAAGGCGGCTATAATGATCAAGATAATGCAGCCTTCGATCATGAAAAGAAGATGGTGACTTCCATCAAAGGAAGTATTTCAATGCCAGAATATACACAGGATATTATTAGTATGTTGTATTATGCTCGGAGCTTAAAGGTTAAGGATGCAGCCATTGGAACAACGTACCCTATTACTTTTTACCTGGATAAGGCGGTAACTAAAATCTCATTAAAAATTATTGGAAGGGAGATCATTTATACCGATTTAGGAAAGTTCAATGCGATAAAAATTCGTCCTCAGGTAATTGCTGACCGTGTTTTTAAGGATGAAGATGCGATGACACTGTGGGTAACGGATGATGCCAATTTATTACCCTTGCGCATTCAAGCCGACTTGGCGGTTGGTTCAATTAAGGCTGATATCGTAAAATACAGTAATCTAAAAAACAATGCTGATGCTTTGGTAAAGTAGAGGGGTATCGATTTTTCTTATTTCAATATCCATCGATTTCTTACACACTGTAAATTTCGTGATTATGAATTTGGCGTGAAACTTTTTTAAATAGCTCGGATTTAAATACACGGCCTAAAAGTTCAACATGATTTAGTCGGTGTGCATCACTGCTAACATAATAGACTAAGTTTTTGTCAATCAGTTTTTCGGCTATTTTTTTTTCGTTAATTCCATAATAACCAATAAGCGACAACAGGTTTATTTGAAGCCGGCAACCTTTCGCAACGAGTTCTTCATAAATTTCAAATCGATCGTGGTAGAAGTTATACCTTTCTGGATGTGCTAAAACGGGCTGATAGCCGGCAATTTGTAACTTAAATATGGTTTCAAATAAATTTCGAGGTTCATTTACATAAGATATTTCAAATAGTATTTGATTCGCTCCAAAGGGTAATAGTTCATTTTTCTTTATTTTTTCATCAAACCATTCATCTAAATAATATTCAGCAGTAGCCTCCAGTTTCAAATTAAGCTTTAGCTTTAGGGCTTCCTCCTTCACTGTTTCAAGCTTTCCGAGGATCATCTCAGTGGTGTTCTTATAAAAATCGCCCATTACGTGTGGCGACATGATAAGGTGGGTATATCCATAATCATGCATCTGCTTTAATAATACCATGCTATCTTCTAAGGTGGCACAGCCATCATCTAATCCAGGTAAAAAATGCGAATGAAAGTCAATTTTCAGTGGTGGGCCTTCTGGGATCGTGTTTTTTTTTCTGAATATGTTAAACATGACTACCTATGATTTGATAAGGTTCCATTTTTAAATTCATAAATAGTTTCGCAGATATCGAATACATTTCGTTGATGCGAGACGATAATAATTGTTTTGCCTTTTTTATGTTCTAGCTTTAAAATTTGGAGTACTTGTTGCGTTGTTTCATGATCGAGTGAGGCCAGCGCCTCATCGATAACAAGAATAGGCTTTTCGAAATATAAGGCCCGAGCAAGAGCAATTAGTTTTTTTTGCCCACCCGATAATTTATTTCCAGCCTCTCCAGCATTACTATCCTCTACGCTGAGCAAATGTTTTAATTTGTTGAGTTCCAATTTATTAATGATGTCGTCTAACAACACTTTATTCGAATCGGCCTCCCTACTTAAAGAAATGTTTTCTTGCAATGAGGCATTCAATATAAACACATCTTGCTTAATGTATGAAAATAGTTGCTGATAACTCGAGCTTTGGTCTTTTTCAATGAGAACGTCATCAACCCAAAAGCTACCTTTTTTGGCCGGTATTAAATGTAACATTAACTGGAGGAACGTTGACTTTCCTTCACCGGTATTTCCAAATATGCCAATACAACTTCCTTTCTTAAGCTCGAAGAAATTTATTTTACATATTGTTTTTTCTGCAAAGTCGAATTCAATATTTTTTAAGGTTATATGGTTTTTAAATTCAATAACGTCAGGCTCTTGATTTAGCGGATTTATTTTTTTGTAGGCTCGTAATGTATCTATTGAAAACCAATGGTTCTTGATTCGAAGCATCGCGCTTAAACTCCTGTTTATCGAAGGCAGTAACCGAAAAGCGGAAGCCACAAAAAGGGTGATGCTAAATGGCAATGTGCTTTCAATGCCAGCATGTTTGGAGTAAATATAAAGTAAACAAAAGGCAACCACAGCGAATAATTCCATCAGTCGGGCAGGCATGCTGTTGAGGGTAAATACTTGGGCATCGGTTGCACTAATTTGTTTCTCAAACGAAATAAAAAACTCTTTGAAATAGTCAACACGATTATATATTACGGCATCGGTATGCGCCTGCAAGCTTTGTACCAGGGCATCTTGTGCTTGCTGTACATTGCTGTTCCTGTATTTGCCTAATTCTTCTACTCTGGTTTTGATACTTTGGTAGCTAAAAAACGCTGCCGGGGCTACAAAGAGCAAAACTAACAAACTCACATATAACGAACTGAATGCCAGAAAGAGAAGCATTAATATTAATACGCTTAATTCGGTAAGTAAGGTAATATAGCCCAAAATTATTCCATTGGAAAAAGCAGTGGGGACGTACATTATATCGCCTATTAAGGCCCCTGTTTCTGAGTTTCGAAAGAACAGTTCATTTTGATGAGCGATGTTTTTAAATACGTTCGCACTCTGTATTAATGCTTCAGAAAATGCAAATGTCGACTGGATCTTTGTAAGGTAAGTGTTTATGGTGTTTTTCAATGCGAAAAAAGCGATAACTAGGAAGGCACCTCCAATTTGTTGCATGGTGGTATAATTCATTTCATGAGTGGAAATGAAATGAATAAGAAACACTAAAAGAGCAATAGCAAGTACATCAAGTAATGCGCTGCATAAAGAAAAAAATATCATTACCGATAATGTCTTTTGACGTTCAACGGAGAGCAGAGAATGTATTGCAATGCGTGTTTTAAATAAAATAAAGGAGTTTAGCAATTCAAATAATTTGAAGCGAATTTACTTAAATTGTAACCAATGCATAATTTCTCCTAAAAATGAATTCGTGTTAAGCCGTGTTAAGCATTATTTTTTGGCATGGCAATTGAAACCACAAAAATATAAAAGTCCAAGATCGCAGTATATCAAGCGTTGAAAGGCATTTATACATTGCATTATTGGTATTTAATAAAGTCAAACCATTTAATTATCACCGCCATGAAACGTTACATCTACCTTTTAGCAGTTGCATTATTTGCAAGCTATTCAGCCAACGCATCGTCGTTTTATTTAAACTTTCCTCGTCAGGCGAACTACTCCGTTAGTATCGATGGCGCCTATTATCGATTCCAAGGCTCCAGTTTCAAGTTAGCTTATTTAGGCCCAGGCCAGCATCATTTAACCATAGCATGTTTTGCTCCGGTACAAGGTCAATATCGCAGACCTATGCCCGTAGTGATGTTTAATGGAGAAATCGATATGAGAGGCCACCGTGATTTATTTGCTTCCATCGATGGCTATGGTTTACATATCGATCGAATGGTACCAGAGAGAGGCCCGAAGCAACCATCGCACCATTATAATAATAAGGATAGGTATCAAAATAGGGAGTGGTATGAGGAGGAAAATTCCAATGAGAAACACCGTTATAATGATAAGAATAGAAATGATGAATATGATCAAAGGTATGATAACCGTCAAGATGATGGTGGGCATGGCCAAAACAGAGGAGGAAATGACGGCAACTATTATATGAGCCCATCCGATTTCAGTGCTCTAAAATATAGTATTGACAACGCATCTTTTGATCATACTAAACTTACATTAGCGAAAAGTGGAATCTCACAGAATACATTAAGTATCGAACAAATTAGGGAGGTCATTTTGTTGTTTAGTTTTGAGAGTACAAAGCTTGAGATTGCGAAGTATGCCTATAACTATACTCCCGACAAGGACAAGTATTATCAATTAGGTGATGCTTTTACCTTCGATAGCAGTAAAAACGAAATAGCGCAATTGGCTGCCCGTTAAAACCTAATATTCGATACTTTCAAAATACATGAGGATATGTTCCTTTAAAAAGTTTTCTTGTGCCGCGATTTCCATTAAAGGATATTGTTTGAGTGTTTTAAAGTGAGGCCATCCTTCCTCATCGGTTCGCTCTAGTTCATAGTATCCACTTAAGGCAAATATGGTACAGTGAGCAACGTGAAGAAGGTTCATTTTTTCTTCTCTGTCGTAGGTTACGTTTCCTTTACCCAAGGCATTCATGCCGATGATAAAGAGAATGGCATCCATGCTGGGTTGTCGTTGAAACTGCTCTTTAAGTTTCGATTGGAGGGCTATGAAGTCCGACGATATTTTTTCGCTATTCATGAAGATCTTAATTTTTTAATGATGCTTAATAGGTTCGCTTTTTACTCACTTGTTGTACCAAATTAGAAACGGCATCACGTAATTCTTCTGTATTCGTTTTATTTAGGGCACTGATAAATACCACCGGCAAGTTTTCTTTTGCCATATAGGTGTTATGTAAATTGTATCGTTGCTCTTCGGTCATGGCATCAATTTTATTGTACAGGGTAAGGATGGGTTTGGTATGCGCACCAAGCTCTTCGATGGTTTCTTTCACGGTTTGCATTTGAGCCTCATATTCGTTACTGCTTAAGTCAACCACATGAATGAGTGCATCGGCTTCACGCACCTCATCGAGGGTGCTTTTAAAGCATTCGATGAGTTGATGTGGTAATTTGCGAATAAAACCAACCGTATCGGTGAGCAAGAATGGAACGGTTTTTAAGACCACTTTTCGAACCGTACTGTCGAGGGTGCTAAACAACTTGTTTTCAGCCAATATTTCTGCTTTGCTCAACACATTCATGATCGTTGATTTCCCTACATTGGTATAGCCCACTAAGGTTAAGCGGGGTTTATCTTCTCTGTCTTTTCTCTTGATGGTGTTTTGGCGGTCGATGTTTTTTAGCTCTTCTTTTAAGAGCGCGATGCGGTTATTAATAACGCGTCGATCGGTTTCAATTTCTTTTTCACCAGCCCCTTTCATTCCGATGCCTCCTTTTTGCCGGCTCAAGTGAGTCCATAAATTGGTAAGACGAGGAAGCAAATACTGGTATTGTGCAAGTTCTACTTGTGTTTTAGCTTGTGCTGTTCGGGCATTATGTGCGAAGATATCGAGTATCAGACGGCTGCGGTCGATTACTTTAACCTTCATATCATTTTTGTCGGGGTTGAATTCGTTTTCGATATTTCGGGTTTGTGCAGGAGAGAGTTCATCATCAAAGAGCACCATATCAATCTCGTTTTCTTTTACATAATCGGCCAACTCTTTGAGTTTCCCTTTACCTACATAAGTGCCTTGTTCAATATGATCGAGGCGTTGTATGAAACGTTTCTTTGTTATCGCACCGGCCGTTTTAGCTAAGAATTCCAATTCGTCTAAAAAGATATTCAGCTGTTCTTCTTTGTCGAATTTATTGCCAACCGATACAAGTATTGCTGTTTCAGGTTTTGGGCGGGTATCGTGCAGTTTTTCTTTCGTCATAACTTAATATTCAAATTTCCCCCATTCACTTTCTATGGTAAGTTTTTTCGTATCACTGGCTTCAACCGTTCCAATAATTTGTGCATCAATAAAAAACGACTTTGAAATTTTTATTAATTCAGCAGCGGTAGCAACATCCGTATAAATTTCCAGCCGATGGCCCATATTAAACGTGCTGTACATCTCCCGCCAACGGGTGCCACTCTGCTTCTGAATCGTTTGGAAGAGAATAGGGGTGGGTAAAAGATTGTTCTTTATGATATGCACCGCATCAACAAAATGTAATATTTTCGTTTGTCCGCCACCACTGCAATGAATCATGCCATCGATTGCCTGTCGGAAGTGTTTTAGCATTTCTTTCACCAAGGGGGCATAGGTACGAGTCGGAGAAAGCACCATCTGTGCGGCGTTTAATGAAATTCCTTCGATAGCATCGGTGAATTGTAAGTTTCCGGTATAGGCAACTTCATCGATAGCGATATCATACGTTTCAGGGTATTTGGCTTTATAAAGGGCACTAAACACGTCGTGACGGGCACTGGTTAATCCGTTGCTTCCTATGCCACTGTTATATTCTTTTTCGTACGATGCTTGTCCATAACTTGCAAAACCAACGATTACATTGCCCGGTTTAATATGGGCATTGTCGATTATATCCATGCGTTTAGCACGAGCCGTAACGGTGCTGTCAACAATAACGGTACGCACCAAGTCGCCTACATCGGCCGTTTCGCCACCGGTGTGATGGATATGAATTCCAAAAGGTTTGAGCGACTCAATAAATTCATGTGCGCCGTTGATAAGAGCCGAGAGCACTTCAGCCGGGATCAGGTTTTTATTTCTTCCGATGGTAGATGAGAGAAGGAATTCATCGGTAACTCCTACGCACAGCAGGTCGTCGATATTCATCACGATGGCATCTATGGCAATGTTTTTCCATACGTTCAGGTCGCCGGTTTCGCGCCAATAGGCGTAGGCCAAACTGCTTTTGGTGCCGGCACCGTCGGCATGCATGATGTTACAATAGTTTTGATCGCCACCTAAATAATCGGGCACAACTTTGCAAAATGCTTTCGGAAACAAGCCTTTGTCGAGATTTTTTATAGCGGCATGCACGTCTTCTTTTTGCGATGAGACCCCGCGGCGTGTGTATTTATCTGTCATTTGCGGGTGCAAATTTAACCCAAATTGATGGATATAAAAACCTTAATTCCATGGCCTATATTTTCTTTATTGAAAGGGATGCTTACGATACTGCAATCGCCAAAGCAATGCTTAACCGGTTAAGCTTATTTAAAAAGGAATTTCCCGATTGATTCTTATATATATGGGATGCTGGTGCTTTATCAGCAAGGGACTGAAACAACACAAAAAAACCTTGCTCAACTTAATGAACAAGGTTTGATTCGTTATCTTTCACTATTAAATTTCCGCTTTTTCTCTGTCTAACTTTATCTTAATTACTTCTATCAGAAGTAATTTTTACATTTTGGTATTGAATTTCCTATGCATTGGCTGCAACAACCGATACATACGATTTGTCGCTTGCTTTCTTTTGGAATTTCACAAATCCATCGATTAAGGCATACAACGTATGGTCTCTGCCAATACCTACACCCACGCTGGGGTGGTGTTTGGTGCCGCGTTGGCGAACAATGATATTACCGGCAATGATTGCCTGACCGCCGTAGATTTTTACACCAAGGCGTTTGCTATGCGATTCGCGACCATTTTTTACGGAACCGACCCCTTTTTTATGTGCCATGTTTACTTATTTATTAATTCGTTTTAAAATTTAAGCTACTATTTCGTTTATTTTTATTTTGCTGAATTGCTGACGATGGCCTTTCATGAGGCGATATCCTTTTCTACGCTTCTTTTTAAACACGATTACTTTATCGCCTTTAACTAAGCTCTCAACAATAGTAGCAGTAACTTTCGCTCCACTAACATGGGGTGTGCCTATGCGTACACTACCTTCGTTGTTGATTAATAATACATCGCTAAATTCAAGGTTAGCGCCTTCTTCGTTTGACAGATGGTGAACGTAGAGTGTTTGGTTCTTCGTTACTTTGAATTGTTGACCAGCTATGGTTACTATTGCAAACATTATATTCCTTTATTTTTTTAGGACGGCAAAGGTAACAAAAAGAATTTGAAATTGAAAATATTTTCAAAGATTGCGTGTTTCAGCTCATTAGCGGGGGTATTTCAGTATTTGATGTGCTGGCGAAAATAAAATGATCCGCAAAGACCGTATCAATGCTGTTTCGTCATTCCTATTCTGAAGCCCTCCTTTCGCAGATCCTAGGTCCATGAACAAGTTACCATTGACGTATT
>CANNQU010000026.1 GCA_947507965.1 Bacteroidota bacterium | reverse complement strand
TGATAAAGCTGAAGTGTTTTTAAGTCATCTAATGGGATCTCATCGAGATTAATTTTTATCCCATAATTATTTTCTATAAGCGCCAAGGCCGTTTTTAAAATGGATAAGGTTCGTAATCCTAAAAAATCCATTTTTATAACACCTGCATTTTCAATTACATTTCCCTCATATTGGGTTATGTATAATGAAGAATCTTTTGCCGTGGCAATAGGAATTAAATTGGTTAGGTCTTCCGGAGCAATAATAATACCAGCGGCATGTACCCCTGTTCCACGTACGCTGCCTTCCAAAACCAATGCATGTTTCAAAACGGTTGCCTCTAAGGAGGAATCTACTTCTAAAATCTCACGCAATTTCTTTACATTTTCTAAATCCTCCGGGGTTAAGTCTTTGAGTTCTGCTATTGGATTTTTAATGATTGCATTTAAGTTGGTGCCGGGTCGGTCGGGCACCAAATTCGACAAAGCGTTACTATCATTAATTGATAATTCCAGCACCCGTGCCACATCTTTAATGCTCGATTTAGCCGCCATGCTTCCATACGTTACAATTTGTGCAACTTGTGCCTTCCCATATTTCTCTGCCACATAATCGATTACCTTCTGACGCCCCTCATCGTCGAAATCGGTATCAATATCGGGCAAGGATTTCCGCTCTGGATTTAAGAATCGCTCAAAGAGTAAATCATATTTTAAAGGGTCGATATTGGTAATGCCCACACAATATGCAACGGCGCTGCCGGCCGCTGAACCTCTTCCTGGGCCAACAAAAACACCAATATCTTTACCATGATTGATGAAGTCTTGCACAATTAAAAAGTAGCCTGCAAAGCCCATCGTTTCTATTGTTTGTAACTCAAAATGGAGACGCTCCTCTACCTCCTGTGTAATTTCGTGATACCTTTTCTTGGCGCCTGCAAAGGTTAAATGGCGCAGGTACTGATTTTCTGTTAGAAATTCTTTTGGAATAATAAAATTTGGAAATGCCACATCTCGCTTTAGATCGAGGTCTTCAATTTTATCTATAATTAAGTTGGTATTGTCGATGGCTGCAGGAAGGTCATGAAACAACGAGGTCATCTCTGCGGTCTTCTTGAAAAAAAACTGGTCATTGAAAAAAGCAAAACGGCGGTCTTTTACCATTACATCATCATCACTAAATTCTTTAATGGTTGGGGTGGAGAGTTTTTCACCCGTATTGATACATAGCAGAATATCGTGTGCGATATGATCCTCTTGCTCAATATAATGCGAATCGTTGGTTGCGATATACGGACGATTGTATTTCTTTGCAAACCGTAAAAGAACTTCGTTTACTTGGTTTTGCTCAGGCATGTGATGACGCTGAAGTTCTATATAGTAATCATCTCCAAATAAGTTAAGCCACCATTCAAATTCTTTTTCTGCCTCATCTTCTCCTTTCTTTAAAATATATTGTGGCACCATCGCACCTAAACAACAGGTGGTAGCTATTAAATCGGTATGGTATAATTCAATTAATTTTTTATCGATACGGGGATATTTCCCATACTGCCCCTGGGTATAGCCTAGAGAACACAACTTGATTAGATTTTTATAGCCATTTTCGTTTTTGGCCAGTAATAATTGATGATAACGTTTGTCCTTATCGTCTTTACTAAATTGCTTTCTGCTCATCTCCTCTACCACATAAAACTCACATCCAATAATGGGTTTAATGCCCTGTTTGTGAGCTTCGGCAACAAATTTAAACACGCCAAACATATTGCCATGATCGGTAATGGCGCAGGCCGGCATATTATCCGCCTTGGCTTTAGCGAGCATCTTTTTTATATCCGCTGCGCCATCAAGTAAGCTAAATTGAGTATGACAATGTAAATGAGAAAACAACATAAGTGCCGTGAATTTACATCGGAATTCAATGCGAATATTTGATTGTTGAAAATTGAATTGATTTGTTTAGAAAAAGGGGCTTCGCTTAGGGTATTTCCATATTTGATGGTGCTGGGCTAAGCTTAATTTCCAATGCGGGTCAAGTAAGAACAAAGAAACCTTTGTCGCTGCCATGAATCTTGGATAGAAGTTTTTTAAGATGAAATACTATAGATCCTTCCTTCGTCTGGACAATACAATGGGGTCAATTACTCAAATTTCTCTGTCCCATCATTCAATCGTACATTTCATTCAATCGTACATTCTCCTTAATAATCAGTGTTGTATTGTCATCCTGACGAAGGAAGGATCTCATTCTTAAAGGGAATAACGTTAGCAACAAAATACGTCAATGGTAACTTGTTCTTGGATCTAGGATCTGCGAAAAGAGGCTTCAGAATAGGAATGACGAAACATCATTGATACGGTCCTGGCGGATTATTTTATTTTCGACAGCACATCCAATACGAATCATCGTTAGGAACTCAATTCGCTTTAACAACCAGCTATTTTAAAAAGTCGTCCACCGGGCTTAAGGCCATATTAAAGGCATCAGATACGCCTTTGTAAACTATTTTATCGCCGATGGTGTTCAACCCTTTTTTAAGTTCTTCGTTTTCTGAGCAAGCTTTTTTCCAGCCTTTATTGGCCAGTTGTATGGCATACGGCAAGGTGGCATTGGTTAAGGCTAACGTAGAAGTATAAGGTACAGCCCCAGGCATATTGGCAACGCAATAATGGATGATTCCATCAATCTCAAAAGTTGGATTTTCGTGCGTTGTGGGCTTACATGTTTCGATGCAGCCACCTTGGTCAACAGCGACATCAACTAATACCGTGCCCGGCTTCATTAGCTTCAACATATCGCGTGTAATCAAATGCGGTGCTTTAGCACCCGGTATCAATACGCCACCTACCACTAAATCGGCATCTTTTATTTCCGCTACAATATTATAATGATTACTCATCACCGTCTGCACATTTTTCGGCATAATATCATCGAGTTCGCGAAGGCGTTTTAATGAGATATCCATAATAACCACCTCAGCACCCATTCCTGACGCTATTTTAGCGGCTTGTGTGCCTACAATACCACCACCTAATATTACCACCTTGGCAGGCTTTACTCCCGGTACGCCGCCTAACAAAATGCCACGACCACCCATAGGCTTCTCTAAATATTTTGCTCCTTCCTGAATGCTCATCCTACCGGCTACTTCACTCATCGGGATAAGCAAAGGAAGACTGCGGTCGGTTTTTTCTACCGTTTCATAGGCAATACAAATTCCTTTTTGTTTTAACATCGCATCAAGCAAGGGCTTATACGAGGCATAATGGAAATAGGTAAACACCAGCTGATTTTCTTTGATTAGTGGATATTCTTTATCAATAGGTTCTTTTACCTTTACAATCATTTCAGCAATAGCATAAACCTCTTCAATGGTTGGTAATATTATCGCACCCGCTTCCGTGTAGTCCGAATCTTCAAATCCACTACCGATACCGGCACAGGTTTGAACATAAACGGTATGCCCGTTCTTTTTAAATTCAGCAACGCCTGCGGGGGTAATCGCCACACGATTTTCGTTGTTTTTAATTTCTTTAGGTAAGCCAATAATCATGACGAATGAGTTTTAAAGTTTAAGGCGCAAAAATAAGAAAATCTTATGAGAAGAATTTTTTTATTGTGTAACATACATAATCTATTTCCTCTTCCTTTAAACCGGGGTAGAGAGGCAGACTCAGACAAGTTTTTGCAATGACTTCAGCAATTGGAAAAGAGCCTTTCTTATAATGGAGTGCGAAATAGGCTTGTTGTAAATGAGGTGGTATAGGATAGTGTATTAAGGTGCCCACTCCGTGTTGATTTAAATAATTCTGAAGGGCATCACGTCGGGCAGTACGTATCATGTAAATATGATAAACATGAGTAGCATATTGTGCCGTTGCTGGTAAAATAAGATCACCGATTCCCTTTAGTTGATGATGGTATTGTTTAGACTTTTCGATACGTTCATTCGTCCAAGCTGTTAAATGGGGAAGCTTCACGCATAATAAAGCGGCTTGTAGCTCATCCAATCGGCTATTTATGCCCAATGTTTCGTTATGGTATTTCCGTTCCGAGCCATAATTCCGAAGTATGCGAACGGCCTTCATCAGCTCGTTGTCATTACTTGTTACCGCCCCAGCATCTCCTAATGCACCAAGGTTTTTGCCGGGGTAAAAACTGGTGGCGTTAATGTTGCCAAAACTCCCCGTGAGTTGGTCCTTAAATTTGGCTCCTTGTGCCTGTGCATTATCCTCAATAACCGAGATATTGAATTTTTTTGCGATATTTAGGATGCTTTCCATCTCGCAACTCTGACCATAAAGGTGCACCGGCATGATCGCTTTCGTTCTCGAAGTAATCTTGGCTTCAATTAAATCGGGATTGATATTGTAGGTTGTAATACGCGGTTCAACGGGTATAGGTGTTGCTCCAACATAACTTATTGCCATCCATGAGGCAATATAGGTGTTGCTGGGCACGATAACTTCGTCACCTTGGCCAATATTCAATGCCCTTAAAGCAAGTATCAAAGCATCAAGGCCATTGGCCACCCCGTTGCAATATTTCACATTTGAAAATTTTGCATACTGCGATTCGAAAAGTTCAACCTGTTTGCCTAGAATATACCAACTACTATCGATTACGTTTTCAGCAGCACTTAACAAAGCCTGTTTTAGAGGTTGGTTCTGTGGATTAAGATTAAGATACTGAACTTCCATGAAAGGGAAAGAAAAAATTAGAGGGAGAATCGCAAGAGATTGATTTTTTTGAATTTATTTAAAGAGTAACCTATGTTTCTTTGAATGGTAGTCGAATCGTGCATCATTGACTAAAACCACGATTCAATTACCTCTTTAATTGTAATTCTAGCTGCGGCAATGCCTTGTTCAAGGCGCCTTGTATTCGTAAAAAAGCACCGGTTATTTTGGTGAGGTCTTTTGTGTTTTTACATTCGTATTGTACCTCCAAAACAGCCTCCGACGCCATGTGCATACCCATCAAAGCGTATGATGGTTTTAATTTATGTATAATTTTATATAAGTCGTCTAAGTTTTTTTCTTCCAGCTTTATTTTCCCTATTCGCATTTCGCCAGGAGTTTCTTTTAAAAAAACTTCAATCACTTCGTGTACAAATTCTTTATTCCCTCTCGATAATTCATGGAGGTACGATAAGTCGACGCTATCGTTTTTATATTCCTTGAAATTCTGTGCAGATTCGGATTTAGAATAAATATTTGTTTTAGACGGAACCAATACGGCAATTTTTTTCATTAAATCGTCCGTATTAATTGGCTTTGAAACATAGTCATTCATGCCGGCGGCCAAACACTTTTCCGATTCTCCGGCGAAGGCATGAGCCGTATAGGCTATGATCGGTATCTTATTTAATGGTGCCGACATGGCTTGACGAATTAATAATGTTGTTGCATACCCATCCATTACAGGCATTTGTAAATCCATCAGGATGATATCATATTTTGTATGATTCAGCATTTCTACGGCCACCTTTCCGTTGTCGGCCACATGTACATTAATGCCTTGCAATTGTAGGATTTTCTGCGTGACAATTTGGTTTAGACGGTTGTCTTCAACCAGTAATAACTGTAGGTTATTGAAAAATATTTCATTGCTTTTTTCTTGTTTCGCCGGCGTCTTGCTAAGATCTTTCTTCAGCTGTAATTGTATGGTAAAGGTACTCCCTTTCCCCTCGGTACTTTGAGCACTTATGCTCCCCATCATCAGTTCAGCCAATTGCTCCGAAATTTGCAACCCGAGGGCTGGCACAATCAGGTCTTCTGTATAATCGGTGGTATGGGGGGATTCTTTTTTGAATATTTTCTCCAGTAAGCTTCTTGAAATGCCAATTCCTGTATCCTGTATTTTTATTTCAATGGTTACCGATTGTAATTTATCTTCCAATAGTGCAACACGTATTTCTATATTGCCACTATAGGTATATTTTACCGCATTGTTTACAATATTATTGATTAGTATTTGGCAAATACTTTTGTCGCCTCTAAGGTTATTGGGGATATCTTTATCAATAAAATAGCTAGCCTTCAACCCCTTTTCGGTAATCGTTGGCTTGTGAAGTCTAATGATATTCGTTATAATGTCATCAATAGAAAAAATTTCTTCCTTGAGTTTTAAGGTGTTGTTCTCCAATTGAAGGAATCCCAAAAGACTATTTACCAGTTCTGATAACGTATTGATAGCAGAGTTTACGTGGGTTACATATTCTCGTTGTTGTTCATCGAGTTTTGATGATTGTAAGATTTCCGTTAAACCGATTATAGAATAAAGCGGCGTACGTATTTGATGACTAAGATTAATTAAAAACTTTTCTTTGTCGGATAATACAATATTAGTTATTTTCTTATTTCTCCCCATATTAAACGTCTATGCCAAGGCGCTTCAAATATATTAAAATTATTGGGAAACGAAGCAGCTACAAAAATTGGATATCAATCTGCAACTTAAAGGGAATAAATTAATGGAGACTCGTGAGAATTATGGATAAACCTTTTTTGCGTTTATTCCCTTTTAAAACTATTTTACTTCAAGTAATTCACAGTCGAAAATAAGCTCTGAATTGGCTGGAATTACACCTTCTCCAACGTCTTGGTCGCCATAACCCAAGCCGGATGGAATTAAAAATCGATATTTTGCGCCTTGTCGCATCAGTAATATCCCTTCATCCCACCCCTTAATTACCATTCCGGTACCTAAACTAAATTCAATGGGCTCTTCACGCAATACGGATGAGTCGAAAATTTTTCCATCCTTGAGGTAGCCGGTATAATGCACTTTTACCTTGGCTCCTACGAAGGCAGCGGCCCCGGTGCCTTCTTTTACGATATAATATTTTAAACCCGAAGCCGTACTATGTTCTTGCTTGTTTTGCCAATTGTATTCGGTTGCAAAAAGGGGCTCCTTTATTTTTACGAGCACTACTTCGAAATACAAGGTGGAGTTGGCCGGGATGCTTCCAATTACTCGATCTCCATATCCAAGCGAAGGGGGTATAATGAGTAAGGCTGAATCTCCTTCCGCCAAAAGAGCGATTCCCTCATCCCACCCCTTGATTACTTTTCCTATTCCTAACTGAAACTCAAAGGGCTCTCCGCGTTTGAAGCTGTTGTCGAATTCGGTGCCGTCTTCCAGTTTACCCCGATAATGAACAGAGACTTTGTCTCCATTTTTGGGTTTATTGCTCCCAGCGGTATGTTGCAAAATAATATAGCGGAGTCCGCTTGACGTAATCACAGGGTCAGGACCTTTCATGGGTTGTTTTTGGTTTTCTTTTGTGGCTGATAAATTCGAATTGCCTGGATTGGATTTACTTGGAGAAGTAACCGTTTTTTTTGTTCCACTACATCCTAAAAGGATACTGAGGCATATAAGGTATAAATAGTTAGGCATTATTAATTGATGTTTAGTAGTTCAATTTCGAAAATAAGCGGTGTAAAGGGTGGAATTCCGGTATTCCCTTTTTCGCCATAACCTAGCTGATAGGGGATGATGACCATTAATTTATCACGTATCGACATCAATTGTAATGCTTCATCCCAACCTTTGATTACACCTCCATTTCCTACTTCAAACTCAAATGGCTGTTCTCGCGAGAGGCTACTGTCAAATATTTTTCCATCCAGGAAGTAGCCGGTATAATGAACCAATACGATATCGCCTTTTTTAACACGTCGGGCAGATCCTTTCAATGCGAATTGATAATACATTCCGGAACTTGACTTGGTCATTTGCAGTTTCTTCTCTGAAATATAGCGTTCAATATCGGACGTTTGATTCTCAGAAGCATGCTTTCCTTCCTCCAATATTCGGTCGTCATATTCTTTTTTTGTAACAATGGAAGAGAGCTTTAACGTGATTTTAATTTTACTCCCTTCTCGTATATAATCAGGCAGCTTCCTGCCGAACGATTTTAGGTAAAGAGAGTCGGCAACAACCGAAACTTCAGCACTATCTCCTTCCCCAAGCAGGGTAAACATTTCATAAAAACAGCCTCTGTAGGTGGGCGTAGGAACAAATATTTGGAAGGGTTGTCCCTGCATATAACTACTTAATATGATGGAATCGGTCTCGGTTTTCCCTACCACATCCATAAACACTAAATCACCAATTTCGGCACGCTGCGCAGGTCCACCACTTTTCCAAAAAAAATAATGAACACCGTTAGGTCCTGTAAGATATTGCGCATTGGCTTCGCTTCCAAATAAGAAGAAAATTAAAAAAAACAGGAGTAACGAACGAAGTTTCATCGAACTATTCTGCTTTACTGATTTTAACGAACTCGATATCAAATATCAACGACGAATAGCCGCCTATTCTGGATCCCGTTCCACCTTCTCCATATGCTAACGACGATGGCAAAACCAGGGTAGCGCTTTCTCCTTCGTTGAGGATTTCGAAAATTTCATCCCAACCTGCTATCACTTGATGTGCACCTAAGGTAAATTCAAAAGGTTGTCCGGATTCTTTGTTCGTATCAAACACTGTTCCATCCAGAAGTTTTCCAGTATAAAAGGCCGCTATCTTATCGCCGGCATGGGCCTTTGGCCCATTTGTTTTTTTAGTGATTAAATAATTTAACCCCGAGGTGGTTCGTATAAAGGCCAATCCAGTGCGCTTCAAATACGCTTCCAGAACCATGGATTCGTTTTGCTGCTTTACGTAACTTTCTTGCTCTACGAGTGCTTTACTTTCTGCTAACGTTGCTTTGGTAATAATACTGTCAATTTTGACAAAAAACTTCAGTGGCTCGCTTTTTTTTACAAAGTCAGGCGTTGGAGAATGAGTGTAGATACTATAGAAGGAGTCGGCATGGATAAGAAACAAGGCGCTATCACCTTTACATAATAAGGTTAACCCTTCTTCGAAATTTGCGGGACTAATTTTATCCTGTATCAATAAATTCATGGCAGGGCCTTCCGCATTCTTATAGGTGTTGAAAATAATGGAGTCGCCCGTTTTAATTATTACTTTGAAAAACACCAGGTCGCCGGAAGCAATTTTATCGCCGCTGTTGGCGGTAAAAATTTTGTATTCCAAGCCAAGAGATGTTTTTTGAGTCTTGTTTTTGGAACCCTGCGCCTGCAAATTCAGTAGTATGAAAGTAAAACATAAAACTAAAAAAAGCCGGATTGAATTCATTTTATTTTTCTGCTTTAGTGATGGTAACTAATTCCACATCGAAAATTAAAGGGGTATAAGGCATAATATCATTCCCTGCACCTTGCGCACCATAAGCAAGTTCAGAGGGAAGCAACAGGGTTGCTTTTTCTCCCAAATTCAATAATTCAAAAGCTTCATCCCAACCGGCGATTACCTGATGTGCACCCAGTTTAAATTCAAAGGGTTTACCGGTTTTATCATTCGAATCGAATACCACCCCATTTAATAATTTCCCAGTATAATTGGCGCCTATTTGATCACCGTTGGATGCCTTATTACCATTGGTTGCGTGCGTAATAATATAGTAAAGGCCAGTGGCTGTTTTAGTATATTTTATTCCTGAATTCTGTATGTAATTTTCAATAACACTCGCCTCATTTTTTTGCTTTTCCTTAACCATTATTGCTTGCGCATCACTTCGTGCTTTCAATACCTTGCTACCAATCACACTGTCAATTTGTACGAGAAACAAAAGGGGCTCTCCTTTTTTAATAAAGCTAGGTACTTCAGTTCCCATATATACGCCGTAAAAAGAATCAGCATTGATTTTAAACAAAGCGCTATCACCTTTACCCAGCAACATTAATCCTTCTTCGAAATTGCCCGGATGGATGGTTTCATTAACGATCAAATTCATGTAGGGTTGACGTACATTTTTGTAGGTGTCGAATAGCGTAGAGTCTCCTGCTTTTCCCACCACTTTAAAATATACCATATCGCCGGATGCGATTTTTACACCCCCTTTGGAAATAAAAATTTTATATTCTAATCCCCCGGGAGTTTTTTTTGTTTTAACCTTTGAGCCCTGTGCCTGTGTATTACAAAATAATAAAGTCAGAACTGAAAATAAGAAGAGTCGTATCGTATTCATATAACTATTTGTTTTTAGTGATGGTTAATAATTCAACATCAAAAATTAACGGAGTGAAGGCGCCAATATCATCTCCTGAACCTTCCGGTCCATAAGCAAGTGAAGAGGGAACGACAATCGTTGCTTTTTCTCCAAGATGTAAAATCCCGAACATTTCATCCCATCCTGCAATGACCTTATGCATTCCTAAAACAAATTCAAAAGGTTCGCTTTTACCGTCTTTCGTATTGGAGTCGAATACCTTCCCACCAATTAAAGTACCGGTGTAGTTGGTACCAACTTTATCTCCAATCGATGCTGTAGCTCCCTGGGTAGCTTTGGTAATGAGGTAATATAGTCCGGTTGAGGTTTTAGTAAATTTTTTACCCGACTTGTTGATATACTCTTCTATCGTAATCTCCTCGGTTTTTTGTTTTTCCGCATTTTCTAATTCAAGCATTGCTTTCCTTTCAGCCATTGTTTTTTTAGTGATGAAACTGTCAATCGTGACAAAAAATTTCAATATCTTATCTTTTTTAATGAATGAGGGAGTCGGTGTGCGTGCATATACTTTATAGAAGGAGTCGGCATTAATTAAAAACAAAGCACTATCTCCTTTACCTAGAAGGGTTAAGCCTTCTTCGAAGTTTGCCGGACTTATTTCCTCTTGAACTAACATATTCATGGATGGTCTTTCGGTGTTCTTGTGCGTATCAAATATGGAAGAGTCGCCAGTTTTGATAACAACTTTGAAGAACACCAAAGAGCCGGATGTTATTTTTTCCCCATCGTTAGAGGTGAAAATTTTGTATTTCAAACCGTTCGGCGTTTTTTGCATTTTATTACAAGATAAAATAAGCATTCCGACGGTTGCAAGGGTGATGAAAAACTTGGTCATAATAGATGTTAATGAAAATTATTTAGAATTGGGCGCGAATTTAAGGATTAAAACTTTAAAAATTCATCAAAAAGCACTTGTTGTAAGGCCTCTCCTTTTTTTCTCAGTTTCTTTACTTCTACTGAATCAGTACTACTGCTCAAAAAGAAGCTATTTCGTTGGGTATCAAAAGCAACCCAGTTTTTATTATCGGCAAAGCCACCCCCACTTTGCACCGGATAAAATGCCCATTGCGGTGTGGTGGGGTTAAGCATATTTCTACTCCAAGGAAAGGCAGACGTGTTTATATGGCATTGTTTTAGAAGGGTAGCCGCTAAATCGGCCTGCATTACCCGCCGGCTAATACGGGTGCCTTTGTATTTCTGTTTTATTACCTCCCCGAAAAATAGGCAGGGAATATGATTGAATTCAGCCGATTGCATGAAATTAAAGACGGGGGAATTATGTGAATGATCGGAAACCATTACAAACAAGGTATTTTTATACCAAGGCATCGTTCTCGCGGTTTTAAAAAATTCGCCTAAGGAAGAATCGCTATAGGAAACACTACTCGCATACTTCCCCTCTTCTTTTAAATGATCAAATTGATGCACGGATGGAATATCATACGGCATATGGGAGCTAATGGTAAAGAGACTATAAAGGAAAGGTTGTTTCGCTGTATTCATGGCATGGGCAAATTGCTGCATCATAATCCCGTCATGTAGGCCCAATCGTGCACGTGGCAATGCATCATCAAAATCTTTTTCTTCTTTTATGATATCAAAATCCTGACTATACAAGTAGCTTTTAATATTGCCATAGCTTAGTTGTCCTCCAAAATAGAAGCAAGATGAATACCCTTGTTTTTTAAACGCCTTGCTTAAACAACTAATTTTTTTTGTCTTCTCCGTTTGTCGGTTGAAATAGAGTCGGTAGGTGTGTGGATGACCACTCAAAATAGCCACAATACCTTGATCGGATACTCCGGCCGAAGCAATCATGTTGTCGAATAAAACCCCGCTTGAACTTAAGGAGTCGAAGTTTGGGGTGATGCCTTTGATACCGCCACAACCACCAACGACCTCCGCACTCCAACTTTCTAGTATGATAAAACAGATATTCGGTTGGTTGGTAGTTAAAATTTCTATGGTGGTATCTTGAGGTGTTTTATAGAGCTCATCCACAATGGCTTGGGCCTCTTTTGATGACATCGCTAAAAAAGGACTGCGGTCCAAATTGAAATAATTTTCAGAGATATTGGAGAATAGATTCCACCCCGAATTTACTGCCGCATCATTGAGCACCGGGTTCCTGCTGTAGTAGGAAACACTTTGACTAATAGGAATGGGGTACCACCCCCCTCTGATGCCGGTAAAAATGGTTAAACAGTTTAAAAACAATACCGTCAGGCCTAGTAAATAACGTACCAAAGGATACTTCAGCTCGGTGTAAAGGGTATCGAATCGTATGACCTTCCAATACCACCAGGTAAACAAGCCACCCAATAAACTACTGGCCACAATAAAGGAGATTAATAAGGAACTCGACACGGTGCTGATCACTTCATTGAAATGCATGAAATGGGTTAATGCCTGGTAATTGAGCTTCGTGCCCCACTCCCCATAAATACCATCTTCTCCTAAGGCAATAAACGAGTATAGAAAAATAAAAAAAATAGTGTAAATGTGAATTGCTTTTATGAATTTTTGATTTTGAGTAATATATCCAAGCCCGAGCAATAAGGTAGGCAAAACCAAAATATAACATGCTGACGAGACATCTAAATACAAGGCATGATAGAAACTGCTTAGAATGGAAAAATAACTATCTTGCTGAAGTTTGGAGTGATAGATAGCAAGAAATAGAAGCCGGTAAACAGCAAAAATTACCATCCAAAACCCAAAGTATCGTAAAATAAACCACCACTTTTTTAAAACCATGGTGGCGAAAATACAAAAAACCAATTGTTGTCTGTCGATTTCGTATTGCTCCGGTGGAATATGCAAGTATTAATAATCGTGCCATGGGTAGGTGAGATAAAAATATTGTGTGAAGCAAAAAAAAAATCTATTTTTGCAGCATAAGATGGTCCTGTGGCCGAGTGGTTAGGCAGAGCTCTGCAAAAGCTCGTACAGCGGTTCGACCCCGCTCGGGACCTCATCCAAGGGAGAATTAAAGGTGCCTTTAGTTCTCCCTTTATTATGCCAATTGGCCATCTAAAAGTCGAGGCCGTCCCTTTAATTTTTCTTCATTGAAAGCCGTTATCCGTGAAACTGCTTTTGTAGGGTAGCTTAGAAAATCAATTTTAACACACATTATCTGTATATATTCGAAAAATGTTGGAATATTGTAAACGTTATTTACCATTCGATTGTTGTACCCGATCGTTTTATCCTTGCCCTTTAAAATTATAACCAACTTGTCTTTAAGTATGAAAATTAAAATATCAGTAGTCGTTGTAATCATTGCAGCCTTGTCTTTCTTTGCTTTTCGTAAAATAGCAGATAAGCAAGAGTCGATTCTAAAAGCCATGATTAAAACCTTGCAGAGCGAGCATTTCAGCGATTTAAAGTGGGATGATAGTTTTTCAAAAAAAGTGTTTAACATGTATTTGGAGCATCTCGATTTGAACAAGAAATTTTTCCTTAGTAAGGATATCGAAGAATTCAAAAAATACGAAACGGAAATTGATGAAGAATTGCAGTATGGCTCCATCGAGTTTTACACGGTCGCTTCGGCGCGCTATAAACAGCGTATCGATGAGTCGGAAAAGTACATGCTGGATGCATTTGAGAAGCCTTTTGATTTTAACGGAGACGAAAGTATCCAGCTTGATTCCAAAAAAATACAATGGGCGAAGGATGAAAAGGAATTAAGTATGCAGTGGTATCTGTTAGTAAAATATCAGGTTCTATCGCGTTATTCCGATTTATTAGAAGAAAAAAATACGGCTATCGAAAAAAAAGATACAGCCTATAAGATGCGCACCGATAACGAACTAGAACTAGACGCAAGGGATAAAACGAAAAAGGCAAGTATTGATTATTTTAAGCGCCTTCGTAAATTAGATCAAGATGAACGTTTTAGTGTTTATCTTAATTGTATTACCAGTGTATGCGATCCACATAGCGATTATTTTACACCACCTAAAAAGCAAGAGTTTAATGATCAGATGAGCGGAAGTTTCGAAGGGATTGGAGCTCAATTGCAGGAAAAGGATGGCTTCGTAAAAGTTACTTCCATTATTACAGGAAGCGCCTCTTGGAGACAAGGACAGCTTAAGGTGGATGACATTATTACGAAGGTTGCTCAGGCTAGTGCAGAACCGGTTAGTGTTCAGGATATGCCGCTTAACGATGTGGTAAAAATGATACGGGGTAAAAAAGGAACAGAGGTAAGGTTAACCGTTAAAAAGCCCGATGGGAATATGGTTATCATTGCTATTGTTCGTGATATTGTTTTAACGGAAGAAACCTTTGCCAAGTCGATGTTAATTAAGGAGGGGAAAAATACGTTAGGCTATATCTATCTGCCAGAGTTTTATGCCGATTTTAGTAAACGCACCAATCGGCGCTGTGCTACCGATGTACTTAAAGAAATCGAAAAACTTAAAAAAGATAATGCTCAAGGAATTATTTTAGACTTACGCAATAATGGAGGTGGCTCCTTGGCTGATGTGGTTGATATGGCGGGTTTCTTTGTTAAGGATGGCCCTATGGTTCAAGTAAAAGATCGCAAAGAAAATGCCTCACAGCTTAATGATGAGGATGCGGTAGTTCGTTATAGCGGAGCACTAATTATAATGGTCAATGAATTAAGTGCTTCTGCATCTGAAATAATGGCTGCAGCCATGCAGGATTATAAACGTGCGGTAATAATGGGGTCGCCTTCTACCTTTGGTAAGGGCACGGTTCAAAGAGTATTTGAGTTGGATAATGCCTTCAGTGAGCGAGACCTCGGAAGCGTGAAGATTACGACAAGTAAGTTTTATAGAATCAATGGCAGCACAACACAGCTTAAAGGGGTTATTCCCGATATCATTTTACCCGATCAATATAAGTATTTGGATATTGGGGAAAAAGATGAGGATTACCCTTTGGTCTTTGATGAGATAAAGAAGGCGAAATACGAAATCTGGAACGAGGTTCCGGAGATAAGTAAAATAAGAGAAAACAGTGTGAAACGAGTAGATAAAAGCGAAGCATTTAAGTTAATAGAACAATATGCGAAACGTTTGAAAAATGAGCGTGATAATCAATCGTATTCGCTTAACCTTAAAAAATACAAAGAGAATTTGAAACAGGATAAGGAGGCCAACAAGAAAAATGATGTCGTTACCAATTATAAATCTCGATTGAAATTTGAATCTCTCTCCGACGATCAAGCATTATGGCAATCCGATACCGTGAAGTTGTCGAAAGCTAAAATATGGATAGGGCAACTACAGAAAGACGTATATTTGGAAGAGGCGGTGAATGTCATGGGGGACATGCTAAAATAGGCTGTTTGTATGGGTTCAACACGATAGACAGCGATAATATTCAATCATTAAAAAAGAGGCTAACTCCAACGAGTTAGCCTCTTTTAATTTGAACAAACCAAGAAGTTTACTTTTTCTTAGGTGCTGCTGCCGGAGCTGATGCTTTCGTTGCATCGCCTGTAGTTTTAGCAGCTGCAGGAGTAGCTTCAGCTTGTTGCGAAGCACGGGTAACCTCCACTGCAACAACGGTATTTGCTGCGGCATCTAAAATTTCAACGTTTGCAACTTTAAGGTCGCGCACTCTAATCCCTTGACCGATATCAAGTTTTTCTACATCGATCTCCACAAAGTCGGGCATGTTTTCTGCTTTCCCATGTAGGCGTAAACGTTTGATAGGTTGCGCTAGTCTACCACCAGCACGAACTCCAACGGAGTTTCCTTTAACCTTAACAGGAATAAGTAAGGTAACCAGTTTGCCGGCTACAATTTCTTGGAAATCAACATGTAAAATTTCATCACTTACAGGATGAAACTGAACATCTTTTAAGTGAGAGGTAAGTACCATACTGCCGAGCGTTAATTGCACCAAATAGGTATTGGGTGTGTAAATTAATGCTTTTAAATCGGCCGAATAAACAGAGAAGTGTATGTGCTCGGTACCGCCATACACCACGCAAGGCACTTTGCCCTCGTTACGCAGCTCTTTACTGCTTACCTTTCCGGTGTTACTTCGAATGTCGCCTTTAATGACTAACGTTTTCATGATAAAAAATAATAAATTAATAAATAAAAAAATGCTTCTAAGTCTCTTATGTTTTAATTAAAAAGTGTCATGCTACATCACACGACACATTCTATTGGGTCAATAATATAATGCTACTAAAGCATTTGCTGCTGAAAGCTTTCTTGTACTTTAAATAAACTACTAATGGAACCATATTCGTGAACATTACGAATAGCGTCGGCAAATAAACGTGAAGTTGACAGAACTTTTATTTTAGTCGTGATGTTTTTAACTGGAATGGTATCGCATACAATAAGTTCTGTTAATGCCGAGTTCTCAATAGTTTCGTAGGCCTTTCCCGATAATACAGGATGCGTACATACCGCACGTACCGAGCTTGCGCCTTTTTCCATTAACATTTCAGCGGCTTTACATAAAGTACCTCCGGTATCGATCATGTCATCCACTAAAACCACATCTGCTCCTGTTACATCACCAATTAAAGTCATGCTATCAATTTCATTCGCTTTTTTTCGGTGCTTGTCACAAATAACCATGGTGGTGCCTAAAGTGGTGGCAAATTGCCTGTTTCTGTTCGAAGCGCCTAAGTCGGGAGAAGCAATGACCAGATTTGCTAAATTTAAGCTTCTTATATACGGCGAAAATATGGTTTGAGCGTCCAGGTGATCTACCGGGATATCAAAAAAACCTTGGATTTGAGGAGCATGCAAGTCCATCGTCATCACCCGGTTTGCCCCAACGGCCGTTAAAATATCGGCAATCATTTTACTGGTGATAGGAACCCGTGGTTTGTCCTTTCTATCCTGACGAGCATAACCGAAATAGGGAATGACAGCGGTAATATAATTTGCAGATGCACGTTTGGCCGCATCGATCATCATAAATAGCTCCATTAAGTTTTCAGCAGGGGGGTTGGTCGATTGAATTAAAAACACATCGCATCCTCTAACCGATTCATCATAACTTACCTGAAACTCCCCGTCCTTAAAAACATTAACCTGCATATTTCCAAGTGGTTGCCTATATTCCAAAGCAATAGCCTTGGCTAATCCTTGCGTAGCTCGTGCACTAAATATTTTAACCTGATTGGAACCTATGGGCATGATGATTCTGCTATTTTTAAAAAATGAGGTCGAAAACTTTGTGAGTTTTCGACCTCACCGAAACTTCAGTTGTCCGACCAGGGCTCGAACCTGGACTCTTCTGGACCAAAACCAGACGTGTTGCCAGTTACACCATCAGACAATTTTCTCTTTCTTTTTTCGGATTGCAAAAGTAGTAAAAAACTTTATAATTTTTGCAAAATTCTCCGATTTTTAGTGACTGCCCCATTATCGGGTATCTTAGTTACCCACAATAAGTTTATGATTCTTGCGTTTATTCGTATATGTATAAGTTTATTTTCTTTGTCTTGCTGGCGTTTAGCACTAGTTTTTTTATCCTTGCCGAATCATCTCATACCAGAAAAAGTATTGAAAAAGGAATGCCAATTCCACTTTTTAAAAGTGGAGATATTATTTTTCAGACCACCACGGGTGGTCAAAGCTTAGCCATAAAACTAGCCACCAAGAGTATCTATACACATGTTGGCTTGGTGTTTTATGAAAACAATATTCCGTTGGTTTATGAGGCCGTTCAGCCGGTGAAGAAAACGCCTCTAATGGAATGGATTAAAAAGGGTGTCGATGGGCATTATGTGGTGAAACGAATTATCGGTGCCGATAGTATTTTAAGCCCTGATAGGTTAAACCAACTTCAAGTGCGTTTTTATGCTTTTATAAATAAGAATTATGATTTGTATTTTGGATGGAGCGACGAGAAAATGTATTGTTCTGAATTGGTTTGGAAACTGTATAAGAGCACCACGGGCCTTGAAATAGGTAGATTACAAAAGCTAAGCGATTTTGACCTAACCAGCCAAGAGGTAAAACAAAAATTAAAGGAGAGGTATGGTACTAATATCCCCTATAATGAAGTGGTTATCTCACCACAGTCCATTTTTGATTCCAATCTTTTAGTAACGATAAAATCCCATAGGTAAAGATGTTTATTGCCTCAACTCCACTCGAACAGAAAGGTTTTATCGCCAAGGCAGGTAGCTTGTTTTTAGGTTTTAATAATCTCAACATAAAATCATACATTTGCATTTTATGTAATTTATCGTAATGAAAAGATTTCTATTAGCTGTATTTTTTTTAGTTCTCGGTTTTTGCTCTTTTGCTCAAAAGGTTGAAGCTGGTTTGATGGCAGGAGGGATGTTTTATGTAGGCGACTTAACCGAGAAATTGTTTTCGCCAATTCATCCTTCGGGTGGGATGTTTCTTCGAATTAATACCAATGGTAGAATAGCTCTGAAAGGCAATGCGCTTCTGGGCTCTGTTTCAGGTACTGATGCAGGGGCTACAGCGGCTCATCGAAAGTTGAGGAACTTAAGCTTTCAATCTAAGATTTCGGAATTTGCAGCAGAAATAGAGGTTAATTTGGTCGATAACTATAAGGCCGATAAAAACAGGACGGGTGTAGTACCTTATTTGTTTTTTGGTATCAGTGTTTTTCACTTTAATCCGCAAACAACCTATTATGATAGTTTAAGGGGAGAAACCGTTTTATTCGAGCTTCAACCTTTAGGTACCGAAGGGCAAGGACTTACCAAATACCCGAATCTAAAAAGATATAATCTTAACTCCGTTGCCTTTCCTTTGGGTGGAGGTATAAAATTTCATACGGGCGATTTTTTCACCATTGGATTAGAGTTTGGCATGCGTAAAACACTTACCGATTATTTAGATGATGTAAGTGGTTTCTATGCCGAGAATGATCTTATCAGCGCACAATATACAGCTATTGCCGGTAAGTTAGCCGATCGTTCAAGGGAAGTAGGAGGAGCTCTAAATCCTAAAAACACCATCCGAGGAAATCCAAGCAATCAAGATTGGTATGGGTTTGGGGGAGTTTTATTGAGTTATACATTCATCAAAACATCTAAAATACACTGTAATACTTTTTAATTGCATGGTATAGCTTTACGTGTGAAGTATTTTATTTTTTCATTTTTTATGGTGATCCACTTCGTTTCATTGGGTCAGAAATATGAATTGGGTGTCAACTTAGGTACATCAAATTATATCGGTGATTTGTCGCCCCGGCTAGCCTTGGTTAATATGAATGGAGCAATTGGATTCTTTGCAAAAAAAAACATTTCTAAATTTTGGGCTTTCCGAGTGAATTATAATTATGCTCGTATTGGTTCTGCCGACTCCAATTTTACCTATAATCCGCTTCGTAATCTAAGTTTCGTTAATAACTTAAATGAGTTCGCCGGAATTTTTGAATTTAATTATAGGCCTTATGCAGTAGGTAGTTTGCCCAATAAAGCAACTTTTTACGTGCTTTTCGGTTTAGGAGTAACGCTACATAATCCAAAATCAAGTTACCAGGGCATCTCGTATAACTTACGTGAATTAACAACAGAAGGACAAGATAAGCCATATCCAAAAATGGCCATTGCCATGCCCTTTGGAATTGGATATAAATGGGATGTAACCAGCACGTTTGTGGTCTCTGCTGAGGTAGGTTTTCGATGGGCTTTCACCGATTATCTCGATGATGTTAGCGGTTATTACCCGGAACTTTCGGGCAAGCTACCGATAGCAGCGCACATGAGCGACCGCTCGGTGGAACGCTTAGATGCTTCCATGAGCTCTATTCAAAAGCAACGTGGCGATGCCAACCCCTATGATTGGTATGTTATATCGGGTATTCATTTTTCCTATAGATTAAAGCCTTCGCCATGTTATCATTTTTAGTAACTTTGCAGGCTTTGTTTTCGTAGTAATCGGATAACCGTGTTGGGTTTTAATCGTATGGTGGCTTATTCAGTGGTTCGTAGTTCGTGATGAGTATAAAAGAAAAAATAGATATCAAAAATCTGCCTCAGCATATTGCCATTATAATGGATGGTAATGGACGATGGGCAAAAAATAAAGGGAAGTTAAGGATTTTTGGACATCAGAGTGCCATTAAATCGGTGAGAGAAGCTATTGAGGCAAGCGCTGAGTTAGGGATTAAGTATTTAACATTGTATGCGTTTAGTGCAGAAAATTGGAAGCGTCCTGTTTTTGAGGTGTCAGCTCTGATGGAACTGTTGGTTAAAACCATCCGAAAGGAAACCAAAACCCTGATGAAAAATAATATCCGTTTGCAAGCGATTGGAGAATTGAAGCAATTACCGGAGAAATGTTTCAAAGAACTTCAGGAATGTATTGAAATTACAAAGGATAATACCAGTACCACATTGATTTTAGCATTGAGTTATAGCGCTAAATTGGATATTGTGAATGCCGTTAAAAAATTGGCTGACGAGGTTGAAAGTGGGAAATTAAGAGCATTAGACATTAGCGAAGAGGAAGTGAATCAGAGGCTTTCCACTGGGGCGTTTCCTCACCCCGATTTGATGATCAGAACGAGTGGTGAACACCGGATCAGTAATTTTTTATTATGGGAGTTAGCATACGCTGAATTTTATTTCACCGATATATTATGGCCCGACTTTAGAAAAGATAACCTCTATGAAGCAATCATCGACTACCAGGGCAGAGAGCGACGTTATGGCAAAACCAGTGAACAAATAAAGTAGCCCTTTACCTGTAAATAAGAATAGAATAAACCGTTATCAATATAAATCATAATCATATCAAATCTCTCCATGAGGAATAAAATCACCTTTTCACTTCTTTTACTAAGTTTTTTCGGCTTTTCCCAAACCTACTTTAAATATAATTTTGATGTGCCTAAAAAATATATTTTAGGTGGTGTGGAAATGGAAGGAGCCGTTTATCTCGATACCACCATTTTAATTCACAATATCGCAGGTCTGGCCATTGGCCAAACCATTAATATGCCGGGAGAAGAGGTCTCTCGCGCTATCGACAACTTATGGAGGCAAGGCTTTTTTAGTGATATCCAGGTGCTTATTGCTAAAATGGAAGAAGATAAAATATACCTGCTCATTAAGGTTGAAGAACGACCTCGATTGGCAAAGTTTAGCTTTCTAGGCCTTTCAAAGAATCAAGCTAAAAATTTAAAAGATGAAGTGAAAATAAAGAGTGGGGATATCGTTAATGAATATCTAAAAAATAAGGCATCAACCAATATTAAAGGTTATTATATTGGGAAAGGGTTCAGTAATGTTACGGTGGCGGTAAATGAAGTAAATGATACCACTTCACGAAATAGCAGCATCCTGGTTTTTAAGGTTCAAAAAGGTGATAAAGTACGTATTGGTGATATCGTATTTGAAGGGAATGCTAATATTGCCTCTTCTAAACTTTACCGTACCCTCAAGGATACAAAAAGGTATCGTTGGTATTTTTTCCAAGGAGGGAAGTTCAAAGAATCGGAATATCAAGACGATAAAGAAAAAGTTATCGCACGCTATAATAACTTGGGATATCGAGATGCACAAATAAAAACAGATACCGTTTATAGTATTAAATCCAATCGATTAGTTATTCATATTAAAATAGTAGAAGGCAATCAGTACCACTTCCGTAAAATAAATTGGATCGGGAATACAAAATATACCATCGAACAGTTAAATCAAGTGTTGGGTTTGCATAATGGCGATATTTACAATCAATCGTTACTCGATAAAAAGCTGACCTATAACGAGGGCGGCCTCGATGTTAGTTCATTGTATATGGACGATGGATATTTGTTTTTCAATATTACTCCTGTGGAGGTCTTAGTAGAGAATGATTCCATCGACTTGGAGATGCGAATTTATGAAGGCAAACAAGCGATCATAAATAGCATTACCATTAAAGGAAACACAAAAACCAGCGACCATGTGATTTTACGAGAAATACGTAGCAAGCCGGGCGATAAATTTAGTCGTGCAAATATCATCCGTACCCAACGGGAACTTTCCCAAATGGGTATTTTTGATCCTGAAAAAGGTAATGTGGTGCCTACGCCACATCCAGAAACAGGTACCGTAGATATTGAATATACCGTGGAGGAAAAACCGTCGGATCAAATTGAGCTACAAGGCGGATGGGGTGGCGGTTATATTGTAGGTACTTTAGGTTTAACCTTGAATAATTTCTCTGCTCAAAAGCTCTTTCGGAAGAGTGAATGGACTCCCATTCCAAGTGGCGATGCACAGCGATTGAGTGTTAAAGCACAGTCATCAGGTGCTTACTATACCTCTTTTAATGCCTCTTTTTCAGAACCATGGCTGGGCGGTAAGCGCCCCAATATGTTCAGTGTCAGTACGTACTATACCATTCTTTCTTCCGATTATTTAAAATATAGCGACCCCTCAAAATCACTAATGAAAATTATTGGAGCGAGTGTAGGCCTAGGGAAACACCTGAAATGGCCGGATGATTTCTTTTCGATTAACCATGCACTTACCTATCAGTTATATGATTTACATAATTATCAACTCATCGCGGTGAAAAATAATGACGGAATTAATGAAGTCTTTAATAATGGCATCTCACATAACGTCAACTATAAAGGTACCATCGCACGTAATTCGATAGATAATCCTATTTTCCCTACTTCTGGATCTAACTTTTCATTATCCGTATTACTTACACCGCCATTCTCTGCTTTTCAAAAGAACTTCGATTATAATAATGCCACTTTAGCCCAACGAAATAAATTAGTTGAATATCATAAATGGCGTTTTGACGCACAATGGTTTACCCCCCTTCCTAAAAAGTTTGTTCTTTATGCTAAAGCTAGCTTTGGTTTTATGGGCACCTATAAAAAAGCGTTTGATGTGCCGCCATTTGATCGATATGTAATGGGTGGAAGTGAACTAACAGGGTATGCTAATTTCAATACGGAGCCGATTGGCTTGCGTGGTTACGCCGATCGTAGTTTAACCCAAATTTATGAGAATCATAATGGCGGAAGTACCATCTTTAATCGATATACCATGGAATTACGGTATCCGGTAACTACCGGTCAGGCCGCAACCATTTATTTATTGGCTTTTGCCGAAGCTGGTAAACCCTATAACTCCTTTAAATATTTTAATCCATTTGAGCTATATCGCTCTGCCGGAGCAGGGGTGAAGGTGTTTCTTCCGATGCTGGGATTACTTGGTTTAGATTATGGGTGGGGATTTGATAACCCTACCGGAGTAAAAAAAGGCAATTTCCATTTTAGTATTGGACAGGCATTTTAAATGTTAAAATTTTACAATTGAAGAACCATTGAATAAATTTGGTACGATTATAGAAAGCATCAAAATCAAAGTTAACTTATATACCAATGAAATCATTAAATAAATTTTTTATCGCAGTATGCTTCTTTACCATAGCAGCTACCACAAGTTCTCAAGCACAAAAATTTTCTTTCGTTGACTCGGAATATATGCTTGGAAAGATGCCGGAATATAAAGCGGCACAAAAACGACTCGACGATATGAGTGCCGAATGGCAGAAAGACATCGAGAAGCGCCTCAATGAGATTGACCGGATGTATAAAGATTACCAGGCCGAACAGGTGGTTCTTACTCAAGAGCAACAACAAAAGAAGCAACAAGAAATAGTGGAAAAAGAAAAGGGATTGAAAGACTTCCAAAAGTCGAAATTTGGGCAAGGTGGAGAATTGGAGAAAAAGAAGCAAGAATTGATAAAACCACTTCAAGATAAAATTTTCGATGCCGTTCAAAAAATAGCCAAGTTACGCGGCCTCGACTTTATTTTTGATAAGAATGGCGAAATGATCATGTTGGTGGCAAATATTAAATACGACCTGAGTGATGATGTGCTTGAATTGATGGGGTACGCAGTAACAGATGAGACAAATAAAAAGTAAGAAACATTTTTAAATTACAGTAGAAAAAGCCACCTTTGCAATCTTTAAAAAACAAATATTCAAATTATTATATCGCTCAAATGAAGAATCTAAAAAAAGCCGCCTTAGCCGTATTACTATTATCGATTAGTTTCGTAGGAAACGCACAGCAACGAATTGCTCACGTGAATTCTAATGAGATTATGCAGAAAATGGATGATTATAAAATTGCAGAATTAGTGCTGGATAGCCTAACCAAGTCGTTGAAGGCCGAAATTACGAGCTATCAGGTGGAGTTGCAGAAAAAACAAGAAGCGTATAGTTTGATGGATAAAGCGAAGACCTCGGATGCCATGCGATTGATGAAAGAAAAGGAACTCACCGATTTAGATCAAAGGATTAACGAATTTGCACAAAATGCCCAAACCGATATGCAAAATAAGCAAGCAGAGCTATTAGAGCCTATTCAAAAGAAACTTCAAAAAGCAATTGAGCAAGTGGCGAAAGAAAAAGGCTACAACTATGTGATGGATGATCAGGCACTTTTAGTAAAACCCGAAGCCGACGATATTTCAGCATCGGTGAAGGTAAAACTAGGTATTTCTGTTCCTGCTCCAGTACCGGCACCAGCACCAAACCCTGCCCCAAAGAAATAGTTAAGTGTCTTAAAATTCAAACCCTGCCTATATCCTAGTCAGGGTTTTTTTATTTCACCATTTTTTTTGTAAAAAAATTGGTGAGAGTCGTAGAATTTGTTTACTTTTAAAGTGTTAAAAATTAATATTTAATGCCATTTATCTTTATGATCACAAAAGGTAAGAATTATAAAGCGTGAAATGACAGCGGTATTAATGATTCGTATTTATAAAGTAAATTAGAATAAATTTAGAGTGTATGGCTACAACAGCTAAAAAGAGTGAAGTAAAAGCAAGTAAAGCTTCCTTATCAAAGACGGCAACTACAGAAACAAATTCAACAACCGCAACACACCAAGAACTTAGTTTGTCGCTGCTACATGGCAAACCTCCAAAGGAGGTATTAAAAAGTTTTTTTGGATTCGATAAATTTAAAGGAATGCAGGAGGACATCATTAATAATGTGCTTTCTGGAAAGGATTCTTTCGTTATTATGCCCACCGGCGCCGGTAAATCATTATGCTACCAGCTACCGGCCTTAATGATGGATGGAGTAGCCATCATCGTTTCACCCCTCATCGCGTTGATGAAAAATCAAGTGGATCAAATTCGTGGATTCGCCGATAACGCCTCGATGGCTCATTTTTTAAATTCCTCTTTAAGTAAAACGGAGAGCAAGCGAGTGAAGGAGGAGATTTCAACCGGAAAAACGAAGATGCTTTATATCGCTCCCGAAACCTTAAAGAAGGACGAGACCATTGAATTTTTTAAGAAATTAAAAGTTTCATTTGTTGCCATCGACGAAGCTCATTGCATATCCGAATGGGGGCACGACTTTCGTCCTGAATATCGACGAATAAAGGATATGGTGAAACAAATGGGGCCGGAAGTCGCCATGATTGCACTTACTGCTACCGCAACACCGAAGGTACAAAGCGATATTCAAAAGAATTTGCAAATGGAAGAGGCTACGGTGTTCAAATCATCGTTCAACCGGGGTAATTTATATTATGAAGTACGGCCAAAACTTACCAAGGATAAAATCTTTAAAGAAATGGTTGGGTTTATTCGTCAACGTCCAGGTCAAAGTGGTGTGGTATATTGCCTGAGCCGCAAAAAAGTGGAGGAATTAGCTCAAGTACTAAATGTTAACGGCATCAAAGCATTGCCATATCATGCGGGCTTAGAAGCGGCACAGCGAAGCAAAACACAAGATGCTTTTTTAATGCAGGATGTGGATGTTATCGTTGCTACTATTGCTTTTGGAATGGGAATCGACAAGCCCGATGTTCGATTTGTGATTCATCATGACATTCCTAAATCGTTGGAAGGATATTATCAGGAAACGGGGCGTGCTGGGCGTGATGGCCTGGTTGGCGATTGCCTGATGTTTTATAACTATAGCGACTTGGAGAAACTCGAGAGTTTCATGAAAGACAAACCGGTTGCAGAGAAAGAAATTGGTGGATTGCTGTTGTTCGAAGCCGCTTCCTTCGCCGAATCTTCGTCATGTCGCAGAAAGATGTTGCTTCACTATTTCGGTGAAGAATTTCCCGAGAAAGAGTGTAACAAAATGTGTGATAATTGTCGCCATCCTAAAAAAATGGAAGATGTAACACAAGAAGTTAAAAATGCTTTGCTTACCATTTCAAAATTACAATGTTTGGTGAACCTGGAGCATATTGTAAATGTAATATTAGGAATTCGTAAACAGCAGGTAATTACCTTTGGGCACGATGCCAACGAGTATTTTGGTATCGGCAAGGGGAAGGATGAAATTTATTGGAAAGCCATCATGCGGTTATGTTTGCTCAATGGTTTAATAACCAAAGATATCGAGAGCTATGGCATGATGATACTCAATGACAAAGGTAAGGCATGGCTTAAAAAACCATCGAAGATGCTGATGCCGATGGATAATGCCTTTGAACGTATTGATGACGATGAAGAATTTGTTGCTTCTGGTAGCGGTGGAACGCTCGATGAAGCTTTGATGACGATTCTGAAAGACGTGCGTAAACAATCGGCAAAAGAACATAAATTACCTCCGTATGTTATTTTTAGTGATCCAAGCCTTAGCGATATGGCTACCAAATATCCCATTACCATGGAGGAACTTACCAATATTCAAGGGGTAGGTGCTGGAAAGGCTCATAAATTTGGCAGGAAATTTATTGAAACGATTGCCCAATACGTTGAGGCAAATGACATCGAGAGAATTGAAGATGTAATCGTGAAATCGTTAGCGAATAAATCAGTAAAAAAGGTAGCCATCATTCAAAATATTGATAAGAAAGTGCCGATTTCCGATTTAGCAAAAGCAAGCACCATGACCCGAGATGAGATGATCGACGAGATAGAGCAAATTGTGAATAGTGGCACGAAGTTAAATATAAAATATTATCTTAATGGCTTGATGGATGATCGTCAACAGCAAGAAATTTTCGATTATTTCCAGCAAGCAGAAACCGATGATTTAAAAGTTGCTCAAGCGTATTTCGATGGTGATTATAGCTCTGAAGAATTGCAACTGATGCGTATACGTTTTATGAGTGAAATGGCGCATTAATCCGAAAGCCAATGAGAAAATAAAAAAGGAATACCATGGGTATTCCTTTTTTATTTTAAAGTGATTCAATTTATTCTTTCACCAATCGGGTAGAATACTTTAATCCATCGATATCTTGAGCCTGTATTAAATACAATCCAGGCGACAAGTCATCGATACTTAGGTTAGCCGAACTCATGTTTTGTATCTGCCTTATGAGTTGTCCATTGAAATTAATAATTTGTAGGTACACGAATTCTTTTTCTGTAGTTATTCTGAGGCTTGTTTTTGCCGGATTTGGATACAAGGATAGACGACGCTCGTTCGCTTCGGTAATACCTGCCGGCATTTCTGTGTATCGACACAACTGGTAATCGGCAAAATAGGAGTACGCAGCCCTAAAATAAAGAGCGTTATTGAAGGGTACAAATCTTTCAAAAGGGTAAAACGGATACGACGACCAGGTGTCGGGTGGTTTAGGGCAGGACGTGCCTGCAGCAGTGCCATCGGATGCCCATAATTGGGTTGATTTGTTAATCGTGTCGGTGGCCGTCATCACAATTCGATTCTGAAATGAATATAATCGGCTTGGATAAAGTGCTTTATTCGAAGCGGTGACTCTTACTGTTCCTGCCGTGGTTCCATCACTAACCCAAAGCTGATCGAATTTGGTGATCGAATCATAGCCAACCAAATAGAGTTTGTTTTTATGTACGGCCATTGATGTAGGGTTAAATCCTAGGGTTCCGTTGACCACACTATAATCTGTTTTTGTTTTTACGGTGCCTAAGGCCGTTCCATCGGTAGCATATAATTGATAATGAGTACCTGCATCAAGTCCACTAAAAAATAATTTCCCGTTGAAATTAATTAATGACCGTGGAGATAGTCCATATCCTGGAGCGTTGATTTGGGTTACTTTAAGAGTGCCTAGCACCGTGCCATCACTCTCCCATAGTTGTTCTCCATCAACACCATTATCGGCACTGAAATAAACTTTCAGGTTATACGAAATGAAATTACTCGGGACAGCTCTTCCGGTAGGATTTATTAATTTTAGCTGTGCTGTTCCAGCCGTTGTTCCATCGGAAACCCAAAGTTGATCCGCATTTGTTCCATTGCTCGCATTAAAATAAAGTTTCCCCCCGGCAACAAATAAATTTGCAATTCCGGCTGGCCCTGAAGGATTAATGGTTTTAACCAACACCGTTCCGGCTACCGTTCCATCGGTTTGCCACAGTTGATCTTTAATCGGAGAGGAATTGGTATTGTCGCCAGCGAAATATATCTTGTTGTTTAGAATAGCATAATTTGCTGACCCCACTTTCATGGTAGCAAGCAACCCCGTACCAGCGGTAGTTCCATCGCTTTTCCAGAGTTGATTTGGATTGTTGAAAATCAATAAACTATTTAAAATAGTAAGATGCTGGAGTTCGGTATATACTTTTGCAGAGTCTATTGTTTTTATTACTGTCGTCCCTGCCTCGGTACCATCACTGGACATTAACTTATCTACATACATCTTTTCATCTGTTCCGAAAAAATACAGCTTATTGTTGAAAACGGTGATATCTCTGGGGTTGAGGCCATTATTACCATAGTAATTAATACTCGTTACTTTTTGAACAAACTGAGATTTAAGCGTAGTTTGTATAAAAGACAAAACAACAAGAAGGTAAACTTTATTCATATAGTGGTAATTTGTACAGTCAAAGATATACAATACCTGTAGATATCAAAAATTTTAGTGTGATTGGAAGTAGAAAGGACCTTATCGGTAGTAACGTTATTCCGTCAATAATCGATTCAGGCTCACCTCTTTTGCGATCAGACTGGCAATGCTATCGATGGCAATGCGCTCTTGCTTCATGCTGTCACGGTATCGAATGGTTACCGATTGGTCTTGCAAGGTGTCATAATCAACGGTTATACAAAAAGGAGTGCCTATGGCATCTTGCCGGCGGTAACGTTTCCCAATGGCATCTTTTTCATCGTATTGACACACATAATCCATCTTTAAGTTGTTCATCAGTTTTCTGGCAATTTCTGGCAAACCATCTTTTTTCACTAATGGTAATATGGCCACCTTCACGGGAGCCAAAGCCGGATGCAGTTTTAATACCGTACGGATGTCTTTCTGATCGCCATTAATTACTTCCTCCTCGCAATAGGCATTAATCATAGTAAGTAGAAACATACGATCAACGCCAATCGAAGTTTCAATAACATAAGGGATGTAATTTCCAATGGCTTTACCATCGGGGCCTAATTCCGGATCAAAATAGTGCAATTTCTTGCCACTAAATTCCTGGTGTTGTTTTAAGTCGAAATCGGTGCGGCTATGAATACCCTCTACTTCTTTAAATCCAAATGGAAATTGGAATTCTATATCCACTGCGGCATTGGCATAATGAGCCAACTTTACATGATCGTGAAAGCGGTATTTATCGGGCGAAGTACCCAAAGCCAGATGCCATTTTAAGCGTGATTCTTTCCAGTAACGATACCATTGCATTTCGGTGCCTGGGCGTACAAAAAACTGCATCTCCATCTGCTCAAATTCACGCATACGCATAATAAACTGTCGTGCTACAATTTCATTGCGAAAGGCTTTTCCTATCTGTGCAATACCGAAAGGCACTTTCATTCTTCCGCTTTTTTGAACATTCAAGAAGTTGACGAATATCCCTTGAGCTGTTTCTGGGCGAAGGTATATCTCATTGGCATCATCGGCAACACTGCCCATCTGTGTACTGTACATCAAATTAAATTGTCGCACGTCGGTCCAATTTCGTGTGCCACTTATAGGACATACAATTTCGTGCTCTTCAATTAACGATTTTAGTTTGTCGAGATGGTTATCCACTAAGGCATCATCAAGGCCTTGCTGTAATTCAGCAGCTTTATTTGTTTTACCGTCTTTTTCATAACGGGCAATTTTATCTTCAATTAATTGATCGGCACGATAGCGTTTTTTGCTGTCTTTATTATCAATCATCGGGTCGCTGAAACCATCAATATGCCCGCTCGCTTTCCAAATTTTTGGGTGCATAAAAATGGCAGAGTCGATTCCTACAATATTTTCATGCATATATACCATGCTGCGCCACCAGTACTCTTTGATATTCTTTTTAAGCTCGCTTCCATAGTTGCCATAATCATAAACAGCACCTAAACCATCGTAAATTTCACTCGATGGGAATACAAATCCATATTCCTTACAATGCGATACCACGCTTTCAAATACATTCTTCTCTTTTGCCATAATTGAATTGCAAAAATAACATACTAAATCATTAATACTATTTATCCTTCTTTTTTTGTTTAATTTGCAAGTAAACAATCATCATTTCGCCATGAAAAAGCTGCTATTAATTTTACTTATTGCATTTACCGCGACCTTAAATGCTCAATATTATGCGTTTTCTAAAAGCACGGGCGTATATTCAAATCTTGTAGGTGCTACCATATTGGAAAACAGAAACTGGGTAGTCATTGAAAAGGGAATTAAGCTTCCTTTTTCCTTTAAATATTGGGGTGTAGCAGTAAATGACAGTGTTTATCTGGACGACTGGGGTACGCTTAGTTTAGATACTTTTTATGATGGTGAAATTAGCTTTCTTTGGGAAGATCTCAATAGCAGAGGAGCAGGAATGTCAAAGGTAAGCAGCAGCTTGGAGGGGGTTGCACCGAATCGAATTTTTAAATTAGAATACCAAAATGTAGGATTCGATAGTGACGTGCCTTTGCTTATCGACTCTGCCAATATGCAATGCTGGATTTACGAAACCACACACGTAATAGAGTTTCGCTATGGCCCCAATAGTGTGAAGATGGCTACTTGGGCCGATGGCGGAGCCTATGTAACCTTATACGACCCGAACACGAATAACGTAATCAGTATTGAGAATAATCCCGCCAATCCAACGGTGAATACCACCGATATGAACAATACCGCACCTTTGGTAGGAATGCCGGCGAATGGCTTGATTTATAAATTTACCCCTTCCGCCACGGGCATTCAAAACAAGTCGGTACAGATAAAGATTATTCAAAATAAAATTTTGTGGCCGGCCTTGCTGAACGTAAAATTAATATCTATTTATAATACCACCGGGCAATGTATTCAATCGGTTTCCAATGCTGATGAAATCAACCTATCAACCTTGGCGCATGGTAGCTATATCATAGCATTAACTACCGACACCGAAATGGTGATCCAAAAACTAATCCTCTGATTTTTTTAATATTGGCCATACACTAACCGTTTAAACCTTTTATTTTAATCTAATTTCAAAATGAATTTCACAAGACTCCATCACAAAAAAAGATTTTTTTTACAGCGATTACTCATCCTTGGTTTTCTTCTTTGGTTGCCTTTTGCCTCTCAATCCCAGTATTATTCTTTTGCAAAAAGCACGGGCACCTATTCCGAAATTACAGGTGGAACTAGTTTATTAAATGGCAACTGGGATGATTTTTCAAAATTATTTAAGACACCCTTTTCCTTTAAATTCTTTTTTCAAAATATCAACGACTCTATTGAAGTTACCGACTGGGGAGGGCTCTATTTTAATAGCATCAATAATGGTTACTTCGATGTGTTTGGAACCGATTTAAATAGCAGAGGCAATAACAAATCGGAGGTGAGTTACAAAACGGAAGGCGGTACCCCGAATAGAATATTGAAAATTCAGTTTCATAATGCCGGCTTTATGGCCGATGCCCCTGCCTTCAATGACTCAATGAATTTTCAATTATGGATTTATGAAACATCGAGTATCTTAGAGTTCCGATATGGTCCGAATCAAGTGAAATCAACCTCTTATAATGGAGAAATGGGCCCCTATGTGCAGATTGCAGACCCCTTGACCATTTCAACGAATTTTATTGTGTTGGAAGGAAATCCATCGAATCCTACTTTGAGAACAGCAAACATGTCGTTTGCTACTACCTTAACCGGAACTCCTCCCAATGGCACGATATATCGCTTTACCCCTTCGGCATGGCATACCGGCATAGAGGCCACAAAGGAAACCGAAATAATCGTAAAGCAAAATAAAATTCACGTGTCGCCTAACATAGAAATTCAATCCATCCATATTACCAATATGAAGGGTCAACTTCTACAATCGGCAAGTAGGGTCGATGATATTGACCTTTATGGAATTACACCAGGCCTCTATATTATTACGATCAATTCAACCGAAGGTATGATCTCCAAGAAATTAATACGTTAAAAAGCAAATAAAAAAGGGATAATTTTATATGGAGATTTTGTCAAAATACAATCCTGCTGCCATTGAGCAGAAGTGGTATGATTACTGGATGGAGCAAGGCTATTTTAAAGGGGATGCGAAACGTGGAATGGCGGAAGGAAAACAAGCATACTGTATTGTAATTCCTCCTCCCAATGTAACCGGAGTATTGCACATGGGGCACATGCTCAATAACACCATTCAAGATGTAATGGTTCGTCGGGCTCGAATGCAAGGCAAAGAAGCCGTTTGGGTGCCAGGTACCGACCATGCGAGTATTGCTACCGAAGCAAAAGTGGTGGCCATGCTCAAGGAAAAAGGTATTGACAAAAAGGATTTGTCTCGCGAAGAATTCTTAGGCTATGCCTGGGAATGGAAAGAGAAATACGGGGGTATCATATTGCAACAGCTGAAAAAGTTAGGTGCCAGTTGCGATTGGGAGCGCACCCGATTCACCATGGAGCCATCTTTAAGTGAAGCGGTTATAGAGGTGTTTATTGATTTGTATAATAAAGGAAAAATTTATCGAGGAATTCGCATGGTAAATTGGGATCCTTTGGGTAAAACGGCATTAAGTGATGATGAGGTAATTCAGAAGGAAAACACAGCGAAATTTTACTACGTAAAATACAAATTGGTAGATTGTGATGACTATATTACCGTGGCTACCGTGCGCCCGGAAACCATTATGGGCGATGTAGCCGTATGTGTTAACCCAAATGATGAACGATACCAACACCTCATCGGTAAAAAATGTATCGTGCCTTTTGTTCATCGTGAAGTGCCAATTATTGCGGATGATTATATCGAAATGGATTTTGGTACAGGGGCACTAAAAGTTACTCCGGCACATGATAAAAATGATTATGCCTTGGGTCAGAAACATGGTTTGGAAACGATCGATGTGCTTCGGGAAGATGGAACGATTAGTGAGGCGGCGCAGGTATTTGTGGGCATGGATCGATTTAAGGCACGCAAAGCGGCAGTTGAACAACTCGAGGCCGAAGGCCTGATTTCAAAGGTTGAAGAAATTAAAAATAATATCGGTACTAGCGAACGAACCGGAGCCGTTGTAGAGCCACGACTAAGTATGCAATGGTTTTTACAAATGGACGATTTAAGCAAGCCGGCGTTGGATAATGTGATCAATGGGAATATTAAATTTCATCCTGAGAAATTTGTAAATACCTATAAACATTGGATGGAGAATGTAAAAGATTGGTGTATCAGCCGACAATTGTGGTGGGGGCATAGAATTCCGGCTTGGTATAATGAAAAGGGAGATTTTGTAGTTGCTAAAACAAAAAATGAAGCGGAAGCACTTTTTCAAAGTCGTCAATCGCCCTTCGATAACCTCAAGCAAGATGAAGACGTTTTAGATACTTGGTTTTCTTCCTGGCTATGGCCTATCAGCGTTTTCGATGGATTTAAAAATCCCAAAGGGGAAGACATCAACTACTTTTATCCTACCAACGACTTAGTTACAGCTCCGGAAATCATTTTCTTTTGGGTTGCACGCATGATTATTGCCGGCTATGAGTATAAAAATACGCTTCCTTTTACCAATGTGTATTTTACGGGCATCGTTCGCGATAAATTAGGACGTAAGATGAGCAAGAGCCTCGGTAATAGCCCCGACCCATTGGATATGATCGAAAAAAGTGGTGCCGATGCCGTACGTTTTGGAATGTTGGTGTGCTCACCAGCAGGCAACGATATCTTATTCGATGAGAAGTATATTGAACAAGGACGTAATTTTTCCAATAAAATTTGGAATGCTTTTCGTCTAATAAAAGGATTCACAGTCGATGCTATTACGAACAACGCTCCTGAAGAGAAGGACGGTAACTTTAAAAATAAAACGGCCATCACATGGTTTGATGAGAAGCTGAAGGCAACGATTGTTGAAGTAGAGCAATTATACGCACAGTATAAAATTAGCGAGGCGCTGATGAGCATTTACAAGCTAATATGGGACGATTTCTGTGCCTGGTATCTAGAGATGATAAAGCCAGCTTATGGCTTACCTATTGACGCGGTCACGTATTCAACCACCATAAGGTATTTTGAACAACTCATGCAATTACTTCATCCCGTTATGCCGTTTATAACCGAGGAGATATGGCATGGATTAAGAGAGCGTGAGGCAAATGATTGTATTATTGTTTCCAAGTATCCCAACTTGAATAGGGCTGCCACGGAAACTGTTTTACAACAAGCGGGTTTAGCTTTTGATTTAATTGCCCAGGTGCGCAATATAAGAAGCAGCAAAGGGTTGTCGCCGAAGGAGGCTCTGCAACTTGTTTCTACCGAGGCGGCCATATCGACGCTAAAGGAATTTGATGCCGTGATTAAAAAGTTAGCCAATATTGAGTCGATCATTAGTTCGAAAACACAACCCGATTCTTCTACGCCGCTTCCACTAAAGACCGATACCTGGTATCTCATCTTACCTTCATCCGCATTGGCTGTTGATAGAGAGGCTATAGAGAAGGAGATAGAATATACCGTTGGGTTTTTAAGGAGTGTGGAACAAAAATTGAGTAATGAAAAATTTGTTGCTCATGCCAAACCGGAGCAACTGGAAAAGGAGCGTCAAAAACAGGCCGATGCAGAGGCTAAATTAGAAGCCCTTAAACGTCAACTCAGCTAGTATTTAAAATACGCTGATCTGCTTTTTGCTGCCACCTTTTGCTACTCATAAGGGCGCCTTTTGAATGCAAGCTTGCAGAAGCAAGTATTTTTTTTAATTTTTGCAAATAACAATATACGATAATGAAATCTGATACTGAAGTAAATAATTTTTATTCGAATATCGTACACGAATTTCGAACCCCTCTCACGTTAATCCTTAGTCCGGCCGAGCAGATATTACAAGAATCGGTAGATCCGGTAGCAAGAGAAAATGCACATATCATTCGTAGAAACGCCAATCGATTGCTTAAACTGATTAATGAGATGCTTGATATTAGTAAGCTCGAAAACAATAAGATGGTATTGAATTTGGATGAAAAAGATATTGTTTTTTTTATTAAGCAACTTTTGGAGTCCTTCTCTCCTTATGTATCACATAAGAATATCTCGCTCATGTTCTATACCGATTTTGAGGAGCTTCTAGTCGTACTCGATCACGAGAAAATGGATAAGATTCTTAATAATCTGGTGTCAAATGCCTCTAAATTTACAGAAACGGGAGGGAAAGTAACATTAAAACTATCACTCATTGAAAAAGATATTTTACAAATTATAGTCACCGATACGGGTATTGGGATCACTCCTGAAAAGCTTCCTCATATTTTCGATAGGTTTTATCAAGGCGACACGAAACGCTTTTTAGATCAGGATGGAACAGGTATTGGGTTGTCGTTATGCAAAGAGCTCACCAATTTAATGCATGGAGAAATTTCTGTGCAGAGCGTCGTTGATGTTGGTACCGAGTTTACACTAAGAATACCGGTTAAAGTAAAGACGAAACATATAAAATTTGAACATATTATTAATGTTGTACCTCTTAAGCCAAGTAGAGGAAAGGATACAGTAGCTCTTAATATCTCCGAGGAACGGGCGTCATTACCTATTCTGTTAATTGTGGAAGACAATGAAGATATGCGAAATTATCTAGCTCACTTTTTTAGTAAGTCGTATCAAATAGTTACCGCTGTTGATGGGATGGATGCATTTGAGAAAACCCTTTCTACGGTACCCGATATCATTGTTAGCGATATTATGATGCCTCGCATGAGTGGGTTTGAGCTCTGTGAGCAGATAAAAAAGGATAATCGAACAAGTCATATTCCTATTTTATTACTTACTTCAATGGCGGATTGGGAAAAACGTGTCGAAGGCTTCGAATATGGAGCCGACGATTACCTTTCGAAACCTTTTAATGCTTACGAACTCTCGGTAAGGCTGAAAAGCTTAATTGAAAATAGAGAACGTCTTCGTAATTTTTATTCGGGACATCCAACCAACGAAACAAAAATAATACACTCTGAAAGGGAGATGAAATTTATAGAAAAATTAGAGCGATTTGTTGATAAAAATTTGGTAAATGAAAATCTCTCGGTTGAAGATTTAAGCGAAGAAGCGGCAATGAGCTCGTCTCAACTGAATCGGAAATTAAAAGCATTACTCAACGTCACACCCAATTATTTTATTAGGAAACATCGATTAACGCTTGCCAAAGAGCTACTCAAAAATAGAGAAGGTAATATTTCGGAAATATGCTACCGCGTTGGTTTCAGCAGTCCGGCCTATTTTACCAAATGTTTTAGTGAAGAGTTTAAAATACTACCTAGTGAATTATAGAATTGTACCCATTAGGCCCAAAATGCAAGATTATTAGTATCTTTTGAATATTTTTTAATACATTGATAGAGACGATAGCCCATATATTTGTATTGCATAAAGAAAATTAAACTATACCCTCCTTCCTTGAAGCTCTTACGCTAATGAAAAACAGTAAGCCTTTCGATAATTTCGAGAGGCTTATTTCGTTTTAGCATCCACAAGCTCGTAGCTTGGTAACATATCCCTTCTTGTTTATGCGCTCTATTACTTGTCCCTTGGAGTTGAAGATATACGTTTGCTTGAGTATGCCTCGACGGTATTTTTCTACTTTCAATAGGTGCATGGTTTTATCGTAATACGACCAAGCCCCATGGCGAACTCCATTTTTGCTTTTCCCCACCAGGGTAGTATCACCAGGAGATGCAACACCTTGAATCGAATACAAGAAGGATATTAATAGGATTAGTATTATTCGCATGCTATTTTCGCGCTATCAAATAAATATCCCAAGTGGTATCTAAATTATTGTTTTGAAGGAAAAAATCGTGTGTGTTGATTTCCACGGTAGCTGCATTCTTTTCTTTCAGTTCGTCGCGCATCATCGTCGTAATCCAGTTGTATGGCTTAACCAAAAGCGAAGCCGGTAATATTTTATGCAAGCCTAATATATCCCATCTCATGATACGTTTAACCCATTTACTATTCTCTGCATAATAGTTATTTGCCTTTTCGTTCCCTTGTAATCCCAATAGTTCATACCCCTGCAATCCAAAAACTTTGGAAGCCTCGTTTTGCATTTCTTCAAAGGTCATCTCATGAATATGGAAAGGATTTCGTGCAATACTCATCTTTGCGTTGGGGGTGGTGCATAAAAATACACCTCCAGGTTTTAGAACACGGTAAACATCTTTAATAAATCCGGATTGATCTTGGATATGTTCTATAAATTGAAATGCGGTAATCACATCCATACTGGCATCCGGTAAATTAATCGGAGGCACCACACTACGCACAAACCTCAAATTGGTTATGGCCGCATGTTCTGTTGCATTGGCATCAATAGTTTCTTGCGAATAATCAACACCGGTTACACGTGCAGCGTATTTAGCCATATCGCTACTGCCATAGGCGGGGCCGCAGCCAATATCAGCCACGATTTTGTCGGTGATAAATTGACGGGCATACTCATAAGCATAAAAACATCGTTTTACAGTTACATTATTTGCTTCTTCAAAAGAAGGTCTCTCTCGGGTTCCGGCCATATAGGATTATATATATTACGCAAAGATAATCAGGATTTATGTATTGTCTGAACACAGATAAAAAATTTAACCGACCCCGGCAATTTCTTCATGGGTTAGTTCATTCACTCAGCAATCTCCCCACCAAAATCTCCAATTTCTCCGCACTTGGTAGCATGGCCTTTTCTAAGCCTATATTTAAAGCCACAGCGGGTAAATTTAACGATCCCATGCATTCTACCGGAGCATCTAAATAGCGAAAACAATTCTTCTGGATGCGTCCTGCCAAGGCCTCTGCAAAACTGTTCAGAAGCTGTTCTTCGGTGAGTACAATAACTTTCCCATGTGCTTTCACACGCTCAAAAACAAGCTCTTCATCACATGGATATAACGATCGTAAGTCAACAATCTCTATATTTCCAATGAATTTTTTTTCTGCCGCTAAGGCCCAGTAAACACCCATTCCATACGTGACGATAACACAACTTTCTCCGTTTTTTATTTTTTCATCCAGTGCCTGCTTTACAATTCGCCCTTTACCAATGGGTACTCTATAGTCTTCATCAGGTTCAATGGTCTTGGCCAATTCGGTACCCGGTACCTTACTCCAATACAAACCCTTATGCTCAAATACAAGCACAGGGTTTGGGTCATAATAAGCCGCTTTTAAAAGTCCTTTTAAATCGGCTGCATTACTTGGGTAAACTACTTTTATCCCACGGATGCTTAAAATAGCACTTTCAATGCATCCACTATGATAAGGTCCACCTCCAATATATGCCCCACAGGGTACACGAATAACCGATGAAACCGGATATTTACCCATCGTTAGATAGCAACTCTTACTTAACTCAACCACCAATTGATTTACAGCCGGCCAGATATAATCGGCAAATTGAATTTCAACAATGGGGCGGGCTCCCACTGCGCTCATGCCTACCGTAGAGCCTACGATATAGGCTTCTTGAATAGGAGTATTGAAAACGCGTGCATCGCCAAATGTTTTTGCAAGGGTAGCTGCTTCCCTAAATACGCCTCCTAAGGTGCTTCCTACATCTTGTCCGTAAATAAGCGCTTCCGGATGTTTAGCTAAAATTTCCTTGCAGGCAAATAAGGCGGCATCCACCATAATTACGGCATGCCCACCTTCCGGACTTCTGTTTCCACATTCCTCAACAATAGGCGTAGGTGCAAACTCATGTAAACTAACTTCATCAACACGAGGCTCTGGGGCTGCAACCGCCCGGGAAAAATCGTCCTCCGTTGTTTTAAAAGCCTCGCTCTTTATGATCTGCAATTCTTCTTCTGAAGTGAAATAAAAATCACATAATATGCTCTTGAGTTTAGTATATGGGTCGCGTTTGGTATGCGCTGCCATATCCTCCTCTGTACGGTAAAATTCCTTACGTACCCCACTGGTATGATGCCCTAATAGGGGGCATTTAACATGCAATAAGAGTGGTTTTCGTTGCTCACGTACATAGGCGATACTTTTTTTAACCGTGTCCCAACATTCAATAATATTCGTGCCGTCGCAGCGTACACGTTCCAACCCCTTAAAACCAGCTGCAAATTCATAGGCATCCATGGCCCGCATTTCTTTTGCTGAAGCACTTATAGCCCATTCATTATCCTGCACTAAATAAAGTATGGGCAATTGCTTCAAAACGGCCATCTGAAATGCTTCGCTTACTTCTCCTTCGGTAACACAACCGTCACCAAGAGAACACAAAACAATCGGATACTCTCCGTTTTCTCCCATTTGCTCGGGCTGCAATAACCGCTGATGTTCGAGGTATTGAATGCCGTGAGCCATGCCGGTGGCCGGTATGGCCTGCATGCCGGTGGCACTGCTCTGATGTGGTATCTTGGGTTTGTCGGCCGCTTTGCTGCTGGGATGTGAATAATAGCTCCTTCCGCCACTAAAAGGGTCATCGGCTTTGGTGAGCAATTGCAACATCAATTCGTAGGGGCTAAAACCCATGCCCAAAAGCATGCTCTCATCTCGGTAATAGGGCGCTGCATAATCATATGGTTTTAATTGCATGCCTACTGCCAGTTGTATGGCCTCATGCCCTTTACTGGTGCTATGTACGTATTTGGTAAGTGCCCTGTTTTCGTCGTATAGCTCTGCCATTCGCCGTGCAGTGCACATCAATTGCCAGGCGTGGATTAAAATTTCTTTGGTTATCACTCTCTTTAAATTAAGTGCAAAGAAAATGATTTTTAATTTGAAAAAGATTTATTCATCTTTGAAGCCGAAAGGTGCAGTCTGGTAGAAAGCTTGTAGTGTGTCCTTAAAAACAATACGAAACGCTTTGTTTATTGCGTTTTATCAATCGATATCGTTGCTTCTTGCCATATTAATCGCCCATACCCATGTTAAATAAAGTAATTCTATTTTTTTTCCTCTTCGGATATTCTATACTATTTTCTCAGTCAGAAAAATGGCGACTCGACAAATCATTAGATTCCATTCCATCCCCCAATCAGGAAGTGGCAACCTATGTTGAAAGAATGCCTGAGTTTCAAGGAGGTGAAACGGCCTTAATGAAATTTATAATAGCGAATATCAACTACCCGCAACTCGCTTTAGATAGTGGTATTGTAGGGAAGGTAATCGTACAATTCGTTGTTAGTATTGAGGGAGATGTAACGAATGCAAAAATCATCAGAGGTATTGGGTTTGGCTGCGATGAGGAAGTTCTTCGTATGGTCTATACAATGCCTAAATGGAAGCCAGGTATGCAAAATGGGAAATTGGTAAACGTCGCCTATAATTTACCGGTCAAATTTTCATTGAAATAAACACACCGTTAGCACTAAAAATTTATTCTAAGTCAATTTGTATTTTTGCTCTATGAAAGTTTCGGGGTTTACCTTTATTCGTAATGCCATAAAATTCGATTATCCAGTGGTGGAAGCCATCCGATCGATTTTGCCATTATGTGATGAAGTAATTGTAGCCGTCGGAAACAGTGAGGATGCAACACTTTCTTTAATTCAATCGATCGATGATCCAAAAATAAAAATCATTGAAACCCAATGGGACGACAGCTTGCGCAAGGGTGGGCGAGTGCTTGCTCTGGAAACAAACAAAGCATTGGCCGCTGTTTCTTCGGAGAGCGATTGGTGTTTTTATATTCAAGCCGATGAGGTGATTCATGAAAAATATCATTCGGGCATTCGTCAGGCCCTCGAGTTGTTTAAGAATGATGCCCGTGTAGAAGGGTTTCTTTTTAAGTATTTGCACTTCTATGGCTCCTACGACTATGTTGGAAGTTCCCGTAAATGGTATAAAAATGAGATACGTATTATTCGAAATAATATTCCTATTCAATCGTATCGAGATGCTCAAGGATTTCGAAAAAAAGATAATACCAAACTTCGGGTAAAGGTTCTCGATGCCTTCGTGTATCATTATGGATGGGTGAAACCACCCGAAGCACAGCAAGCAAAGCAATTGTCATTTCATAAAATGTGGCATGATGAGCAATGGATGCAAAAAAATATTCCAGATGTTGCAGCCTTCGATTATTCGCAGATAGACTCCTTGTCCGAATTCTCCGATACACACCCAAAGGTAATGCAGGAACGAATAAAAGCCAGGAACTGGAGATTCTCCTTCAATCCGGCTGAAAAAAAATGGGGGCTAAAAATGCGTATCCTCATGTATATCGAACGCACCACGGGATGGAGGGTAGGGGAGTACAAAAACTACCATATTATATAAAGTAAAATCCGTTGAACTTTAATGCCTTTTTTTCCAATTAGTATAATAAGATAAGTTTTGTGATTATCAATTAAAAAACACACTTTTGTGTTCTGATAAATAATAAAAATGCATTGAAGACTT
>CANNQU010000025.1 GCA_947507965.1 Bacteroidota bacterium | reverse complement strand
TCTATGAATCAAGTTTTCCGTCGCTTCATGAGGGTGTTGATGGATTCTGATGAACGGTATTTGTAAGGATTCAAATAATTCCAATCATTCGAAAAGAGGCGAATTATGGAGAATAATTCCAGCCCAGCACATCAAAAATGGAAATACCCATAATTTGCGTTGAGTCAAGCATGTGAAATGCCCCGTAGCATTTACTATTTATTGTTTTTCAACCTTATAGGAAACGCTCTCATCAGCCGACGATAATTCAAGTAGGTAAACTCCTGCATTCAATGATGTAGTGCTTAAAACAATCGTTGTCTTGCCTACTGAATTCTGCCGCAAGATTAACTTGCCTTGCAAATCGTACAAGGAAATTAATAGCGGCTTATCGAAATTTAAAAGAGAAATATGGAGCTGGTTTTGAAATGGATTCGGTGCTATACTTACCTTGGCACGTAAACTATTGATTTTAATACCAACGGTTTGCAACATCGAATCGGAAGTCATAGAGCATCCGCCTTGTGTGGTTTTTACCTTATAATAACCCGGTTGTGTGGCATTATACGTTTGATTTATTGCCCCATTAAGAAGTACATTATTTAAATACCATTGATAGCTGTTCGCTACGCTGCTTGTCAATAATAGGCCATTTTTGGAAATCGTTGGCTTCACCGGAGCGATTACTTTTATGCTATACGAACGACTCGCCTTGCCAATCAGCGGACAATGATTGTCTTCGGCTAAAACGGTAATAAAATAAGGCAGAACACTAGCGTCAGCAAGGGTTGGTGTCCAGCAAAAAGTGCCACTCGAGTTTTTCGATGTGCCGTTGCTATCAAGCCATGTTCCGGCAGGTATTGCTTTATTCCAGTAAATACGCGTTGAATCCGTGAGGTCTAAATCATTCGAATTAACCGTGAAACACACTTGGTTACCAACGCATACTTCTTTTACATACGGACCCAACAGGGTAGGTAATTTATTATTACAGTTTTGCATAATAATAAACTGCATGTCGCGCGCTGTTTTTCCGATGACCTTATAATTTCCATTATTATCTTTTCGCCACTCGGTTACCATGGTTTTCAATACCGTTATTTGCACTTGCATCGGTCTAAAACTGAGGTCTCCCGTCGATGAATTCAAATTAAAGCCTGTTGGTGGATTCGCATTTTGGTTTGGATTGTTTCCACCTAAACAAGTAAGAGGGTAGTCATAACTCCACGGTGACAAATAATTCCCTCCGAGTGGAGGCGACATATTAAATGAAAGCGAGTCGCCATCAACATCAAACACGCCATGATTATATACCACATCTTGCCCTGCACAACGAATTTCAATTGGCGGATAGGCAAACACCGGACTATTATCGGCAACATTGAGACATCGGTTAAGCCAAGATTCGGAGTAAAAATCAGCATCGGCTAAACCAATGGTTATATTACTATTACGACAACAAAGCTGCCATCTCATTTTATACCAGCAGCAGTTGGCATAGCTACCGCCCAAGAAAACCTTATAAACCCATGTATGCCGCTCAATTCCTGCGGGAATGCCGACGGTTGATTGCGCGTTTCCTCCTGAAATTGGGCACGGCTTCTGCTGTATTACACAGGTAGGTGTAATATCCTCAACGATATATGAAATGGGTGCACCCGTTAGCACGTTATATGTCGTGGCACAAGAATCACTCGTAATCAGTAAACCCGGATTATTCATAAGAGCAGCCCCATCGGTGCAACGGCGATAGATGACCACGGTAATATTATAGGTATCACTACCCAGTGACTTCCATTGCAGATCCATTCCCATAATGTGGGTTGCCTTAAGTGGAGTACACCACAACAATAAAAAGAAGCTAAAAACAGGAATTATTTTTTTCATGATGATGTTTGACTTTTACAAATGTAATATTCTTTTATCATCATCAAAGGTAAAGTTGATGGAATAAGAGGCGTTATTCTGGGTTATTCTGAATTTGATGTACTGGAATTTAATCCCCATTAACGTAGCGGCCTTGACTGTAATTCGTCAAGCAGAGGAGCGCAAGAAATGGCCTAACACGTGGCAGGCGCTCCGTGGCATCGGCTAAAATACAGTACAAAGTTTCAATAAAGAACAAGCTGCTGCCATGGAGCATTTCCCAACGCCCACTCCTTCGCAAAATGCCCCTCTGCATGACGAGGCGAATGAGAAATATCTTCGCTAATAGCACCAAGGTTTAACCCCGTCGGAGTTATACGTAGAGTAATTCATAACCGGTGAAGCGTCGAACAATTAATATGACTTTAATCATACTTATTATGGGTATCTCCTATTACTTTTGAAACTATCTGAATTTAATTCATTCCGATACATTAATAAACATTAATAAACATGAAAAAAGTAAAGACTTCTTTAGCCGCTGCTGTTGACCAAAAATCAGCGCTTCACGTAACTATCATTCCTGAATATCGTATCCTACTTATTGAGGATGACTCCATATCTACCGTATTGGTAAAGCAGCTCCTAAAGGAAATTACTTCTTTTAAATTTCATCTCGTCACGGCACTCACCCTTCACGAAGGCTGCGAAAAATCTCAGAAGGAAACCATTGATATTGTATTACTCGATTTGGGCTTGCCCGACAGTGATGGGAAAAACACGTTCGACACCTTAATAAAATTAATCCCCTTCGTTCCCGTGGTATTGGTGAGTGCATTGGAGGACGTGGAATTAACGCTATCTCTAATACGAGAAGGAGCTCAAGATTATGTATTAAAAAGCGACTTGAATGTTTCCCTTCTTGAAAAAACAATTTTATATTCCATTGAGAGAAAGAAGTGGGAGCTCGAAATGCGCGAAAATAAGGACCGCTTGAAACGAGCCGAGCTAGTTGCTAAATTGGGAAATTGGAAGATGAAATTGCCGGAAAAAGTCATTTATTTTTCCGACGGAGCCAGAAGCATCTACGGAGCCAGCACGAATTGCATGACGCTGAACGAGTTAAAAAGCTATCGTATGCCGGAGTATAACGAGATGCTTGATGAGGCATTAAACACTTTGATAAACAAGCAGGAGCCTACTCAAATAGAGTATAAAATAAAACGGAAAAGTGATGGAAAAATCATCGACATTTTATCTCGAACGGAGTATGACACCACCAACCAAATTTTATTTGGCGTTATTCAAGATATAACCGAACTAAAATTTGCTGAGAATAAATTCACTGTTCAACATGCCATGTTAAATGCCATTATTGAGAGTCCGGTGACCAGCATTTTCTCGATTGACACCGAATATTGTTATACCAGCTTTAATAAACCCCATGCTGCCTTGATGAAACAAATTTATGGCGCTCCGATTGAAATCGGAAAAAGCATCATAGACTATCAAAAAAATACGGATGATTGGGTGATATCAAAACTAAATTTAGATCGCGCCCTCCAAGGAGAGCAATTTGTAGCGTCGGCTTTCTCGGGCGTACCGGGATTAAAACGAATCTACGTGGAAGTGGTTCATAACCCCATCTTCGATACCAATAATAAGGTTATCGGTGTAGCGGTATTTGCATTGGACATTACCGATCGAAAAAATGCGGAAATTGAATTGGAGAGTGAGAAGCGACGGCTGGCCATGATTCTTATTGGCACCGGGGCGGGCACTTGGGAATGGAATATTCAAACAGGCGAAACCATTTTTAATGAACGATGGGCCGAAATAATAGGCTATACATTAGCTGAAATTGCACCGGTAGATATAGAAACATGGCGTGGATTCAGCCATCCCGATGACTTAAAAAAATCGGAAACGTTAATTAAAGATCATTTCCTTGGCCATACCCAAGATTATGCGTGCGAAGTGCGAATGAAGCACAAAAATGGTCATTGGATATGGGTTCTGGATAAGGGTAGAACCAATGCATGGGATATTGATGGCAAGCTTCTGTTAATGTCTGGAACACTTCAAGATATTACCGAGCGCAAGCAGATGGAGGAAAAGCTATTGAAAGAAAAAAATTTGTTGCATACCATCTTGAGAAATATTCCCGATCAAGTTTATTATAAAGATAGAGAGAGCCGTTTTATATTATGCAACCAAGCGGTAGCTGAGAACTGCGGAGAAAGTGACATTAATCAAGTTATTAATAAAACCGATTTTGATTTCTTTCTTCCCGAGCTGGCACAAAAATATTACGACGATGAACAGTCGATTATGAATACCGGCATCCCCCTGATAAATCAGGAAGAAGCATGCATCAATATCAACACCCAAATGTTAAGGTATAATAATACAACCAAAGTACCCATTAAAGATAATGAAGGAAATATCATCGGTATAATTGGTGTAAATAGAGATTTTACGGAGAACAAACTGGCAAAAGAAGCCTTGAAAAAGAGCGAACATTATTTGAAAGAAACGCAAATGATAGCCCAACTTGGAACCTATTCATTAGATTTTAAAACGGGTCGATGGGTGAGTTCTCCAATCATGGATATCATATTTGGTATTGATGCTGAATTTGATCGTTCGACCGATGGATGGATTTCCATTATACATCCTCATTGGCAGCAAACGATGACCGATTATCTTACCCATGATGTGATAGGACAGAAAAAAGAATTTGACAAAGTTTATAAAATTATTCGCAAAAACAATCAAGAAGAACGATGGGTGCATGACATTGGCAAACTTATATTTAACGAGAACAACGAACTAATTTCGATGATTGGCACCATCACCGACATCACGATACAGACTTTGTTAGAAATCGCGCTCATTAAAGAAAAAGAACATGCCGAAGAAAGCGACCGCTTAAAATCGGCTTTTCTGGCCAATATGAGCCATGAAATTCGCACACCGATGAATGGCATTTTGGGCTTTGCTGAACTGCTAAAAGAACCCAAGTTAAGTAAGCAGGAGCAGGAACAATATATTGACATTATTGAGAAGAGTGGAATTCGTATGTTGAATATCATCAACGATATTATTAGTATTTCGAAGGTTGAATCGAGGCAGATGGAAATACATTTATCGCCCACCAATATAAACGAACAAATGCAGTTCATTCACGCCTTTTTTAAACTCGAGATTGAGAAAAAAGGAATGAAAATTATCTCCAAAAGAAGGTTGCCTAACCATGAAGCCCTCATCATGACCGATAAGGAAAAGGTATATGCTATTTTGACCAACTTGGTAAAAAATGCCATCAAGTTTACCTCCACGGGGTTTATTGAAATTGGATATGAACGAAAGGATAATATCGTTGAATTTTCTGTAAGAGATACCGGTAGCGGTATCCAATCAGAACAAATTGAACTCATTTTTGAACGGTTTAGGCAAGGCAGCGAATCACTCACACGAAATTATGAAGGAGCAGGCTTGGGCTTATCCATTTCTAAAGCATACGTAGAGATGTTGGGCGGAAAAATTTGGGTAGAAAGCGAGATTGGAATAGGCTCCACCTTCTACTTCACATTGCCTTATGACCCTATAGTGGAAGAAAAGGAAATCTTAAATGAAATACGTCCATCAGAAGCAGAGGTTCAATTAAAGAACCCTAAAACGCTTAAGATGTTGCTTGCAGAAGATGATGAGACATCAGAATTACTGATGAAAAAAATCATGACCCAACATGTTTCAAAAATTATGGTGGTGCGCACCGGAATCGATGCCGTGAATACCTGTCGCAACCACCCGGATTTAGATATGGTATTGATGGACATTAAAATGCCAGAGATGGACGGCTATGAAGCAACCCGGCAAATACGCCAATTTAACCCAAAGATCATTATCATCGCCCAAACCGCTTTTGCCCTTAAAGGCGATTTAGAACTAGCACTAGCAGCCGGATGCAACGACTATATATATAAGCCGATAAAAGCAGAAATGCTAAATCAACTCATTAAAAAGCATTTTCCTGCATCTGCCAACTAAAACATTTTACGATCAATGCTCGATAACCATAATACCTTAACGCTAAACCATCGTTATGCAACAAAAAAAACCGAATCCATCAAAAGACCTTTTTGAATATCGAATTCTTCTGATAGAAGACAATCTTTCGTACATGGCATTGATAAAACAAATGTTGGTGGAGATAACCTCCTTTCATTTCCAGCTTCATACCACAACGACCTTGAAAAACGGATGCGAAGAAATATTGCATCATGAATTTGATTTGGTACTGCTCGATCTCGGACTGCCCGATAGTGAAGGGAAACACACGTTCGATTGTGTAATGAAAATTGCCAATACCGTTCCGGTCGTTTTAGTAAGTGGATTAGAGGATGTAGCACTAGCCACTGCGCTAATAAAAGAAGGAGCTTACGATTATATTCTAAAACGAGATTTGAATTGCTCCCTGTTAGAGAAAACAATAAAATATTCGATGGAGCGAAGAAATAGAGAACAATCCAATGACGAAACAGAAAGAAAATATCGACTCATCGTTGAAATCGCTAACGAAGGTATCATTTTCATGAACCGCGATACCGTCATTACTTTTTGCAATGCCCAAATAGCCTCTTCTCTTGGGTATACGGTAGATGAGATGATAGGCCAAAAGATTGAAAAGTTCATCGCATTAGAAGATATGAATGATCATTTAACTCAAATGAAAATTCGACGAAATGGAGTCAATACAAAATATGAACGATGCTTGATAAAAAAGGATGGTGAGCCTTTCTGCGCATTAGTTTCGACTACCGCGATTCTCGATTCGAACGGACAGCTCAAGGAGTCGTTTGCCATGCTAACCGACATTAACGCTAGAAAGAAAATAGAGACTCAACTCAAAGATAGCATTTCTAAATATCAGAGCCTGGTAGAAAACTCACCCGATGCCATTGCCATTTACATTGAAGGTAAAGTTGTTTTTGTGAACAACGAATGTTTGTGCCTTATGGCAGCCAAAGAGGAATCAGAATTAATTGGGAAACAAGTACTTTCTTTCGTGCATCCCAATTCGTTGGCATTGGTTTTGGAACGGATGAGAAAATTAGTCCAAACAGGAGGAAGCATGGATGTTGTCGAAGAAAAATTTATTCGACTCGATGGCTCCGTTGTTGACGTAGAGGTAAAATCCATGCTCATTCATTTCGAAGGTAAGCAAGCCGTACAGTTAATTGTACGTGACAATTCCTTTCGAAAAAAAATAGCCGATGAATTGTTGGAGAGTGAGACACGTTATCGTTCACTTTCCGAATGCTCTCCTGAACCCATTATCGTAAATAGTAATGGAAAAATTGCATACGCCAACCTTGCGGCCTTACAGATGTTTGGAGCCCGAACGGAGCAAGAATTATTAGGCCAATCGAGCTTAGAAAGAGTACACCCCGAATCGCTAAATGCCGTTACGAAGCGAATGAAAGAAATACTTGCCGACGGAGCAGAGAAAGAAATGGGTGAATGCAAATTAATTAAGTTAGATGGATCAATAATCATTGCCGAAGCTCAAGGGGTGAAAATTACTTTTTCGAACGAACGTGCTATTCTCATTACCATAAGAGATATTGGAAAGCGAAAAAAATTAGAAGAAACCCTTTCCGATCAGTTGCGTAAATTGCAGCAATTCCAAAAGCTTACTGTTGGAAGAGAACTAACGATGATTGAACTAAAAAAAGAAGTGAATGAACTGTTAGAGAAAGCGAACCAAAAGAAAAAATACACGATTGTAGCCTGAGCCATAGTTAAAAACCAAAAGTGAAGATAATGAACCTGGAAAACAATGATATCGCGGAAGCCCTTTGGAGCGCTCATGAGATAGATATCTCAAAATACGACCCTACTTTTCTTCACTCCGCTTTGGTGAAAAGAAGTATAAATATGAATTTTAAAACCACCAATAGCTATAGCCAATTTACCAAACAAAACAAAGCGGAGGCGTTGTATTTTGAAAGCGTACTTCATAACAACTACAGCGAATTCTTTCGTAACCCGCTTACTTTTTCGGTAATAGAACAAATCGTATTACCCTTGTTAGCCCTTCAAAAAAAAGAAATCAGAATTTGGTGTACCGCATGCGCCGCAGGACAAGAAGCCTATAGTTTAGCGATACTAATGGAAGAATTAAAACGAAAGATGGCGAAAGACTTAAAGTACGCTATATATGCAACCGACCAATGCAGCGTTCAAATTGATAAAGCCATCCAAGGGCATTATGAAGCATCGGCCGTGAGTAAGGTAAGCATTAAACGAGGCAACGATTGGTTTGTAAAGCATGGAGATACCTACACGATTGATTCGGCTTTAAGAAAAAACATAGCATTCTCTACCTTCGATTTATTTGATAAGAAATTAAGCGTACCATCGGCAAGTATTTTTGGCAGCTTCGACTTGGTATTTTGCGCCAACCTTCTCTTCTATTACAAGCCTGAATTTAGAATGAAAATACTTTCCAAAGTACGTAAGAGTTTGGTTAACCAGGGCTTTTTGGTGACCGGTGAAACAGAACGTGAAATACTTGCCAACGCTGATTTTTGCGAAGTTTTTCCTTCCTCTGCCCTATTTCAAATAAAAGAAAAACACAACTAATTATTTTAAACGGTATGAAGTTAAACGATTTAAAAATTAGCACGCAACTAAAAGTAGCACTCACAACCATTGTTTTATTCGTTGCAATGCAAGGCACACTGGCTTACCTTCAAAGCGGCAAGCTCCAACAACTATCGGAAGATTTCTATGGGCACCCCTATAGTACGAGAAATAATATTGGCAAACTCCGATTAAAGATTGATGTCATGCAAATTGCCCTGCGAGATTTGATACTGGCCAATAAGGAGAAGGATAAATTGGAATGTATTCAAACCATGGAGACCGCGACTATGGAGGCGCAACAACAGTTTGAATTATTAAAGACAAGTTATCTAGGGCATTCTGATGATATTGATGACGCACAGTCGGCATTTATACAATGGAAAACCTCACGAGATGAAACCATCAAATCAATACAAGCAGGAAAACCAGAACTAGCAAAGAAGGATATAGGTGTAAATGGAACAGTAAAAATAAACCGAGACCGATTAGTAGCAGTCCTAGGTAAAATAGACCAATTTGCTATAAAAAAGGCAGAAGAATTTCAGCGAAATTCTATAAACATTCACACTCAAACAAAGCTACAATTAGGGTTGACACTCCTTGCCATCTTGCTTCTTTCGATTATGATAAGTATCATTTTAATCCGAAACATTCGCAATCCATTAACCGTACTTATCGAAACAACACAGCGTTTTAAAGATGGCGATTGGAGCGCTCGAAGTAGTTATCGCTCAGGTAATGAATATGGTGTATTGTCGGATTCAATAAATGCACTCAACCATAGTTTACAAAGCAATATGGAACAAGAAAAAAAACTTGCTTCGTTGGCTGATTTAATGCTAGGTAATTATGAAATAAAGGAGTTTTTTCGTGAAATACTTCTGGCGCTGGCATCCAATACCAACGCTGCCAACGCAGCTGTTTATAGGTTAGACGACACGAAGAAAACATACCATCATTTTGTATCCATAGGACTAGACCAGCAAGCTCGGCAATCTTTTTCGGCAGAAAATTTAGAGGGAGAATTTGGCGCCGTACTCATAAAAAAAGAAATACAACATATTAAAAACATTCCAACGAATTCGCGTTTCATTTTTCATTCCGTTACAGGCGCCTTTATTCCACAGGAGATTCTTACCATTCCAATTATTGCGCAGGAGGAAACCATTGCGATCATTTCGCTTGCCAATCTTGGAAGCTTTACCAAGGAATCGATCGAACTGATTAATCACATTCTGTTTACCTTATCGGCACGAATCGAAGGCATTTCAGCCGCTAATAAAATGATTAACCTGACCAAAACATTAGCGATACAGAATCAAGAATTAGAAACCAAAGAAGCAGAGTTACACACGCTGGCAACCGAATTATTGGCACAGAATACTTTATTGGAACACCAAAAAAAACAAGTACAAGAAGTAAGCCGTCTAAAAACAAATTTCTTGTCCAATATGAGTCACGAACTTCGAACGCCATTAAATTCGGTTATCGCCTTATCGGGAGTTCTTGGCCGACGGCTCGTGAAAAAGATACCAGAAGATGAATACAGCTATCTGGAAGTTATTGAGCGCAATGGCAAACATCTGCTGTCGTTGATCAACGACATCCTTGATCTTTCTCGAATTGAATCGGGCAAAGAAGAAATGATGCTGACAGAAATCAATATAAACTCCTTGATTGCCGATATGGTGAGTATGATTCAACCACAGGCCATGCAGCAAAACATTCAGTTAGTGTATAATATACCCGATTCGCCAATTTTAATGATCTCTGATTCAAGTAAGCTCCGTCATATTTTACAAAATTTAATTGGAAACGCCGTAAAATTCACCGAAGTTGGGAAAGTGGAGGTGAGCATAACCGCTACCGAGAATAAGGTACGTATTAAAATAACCGATACGGGCATTGGTATTTCTGAAGATAGTATTCCCCATATTTTCGATGAGTTTAGGCAAGCCGATGGCAGCACCTCCAGAAAATTTGGTGGTAGTGGTTTGGGATTAGCCATAGCTAAAAAATATGCCACCCTCTTAGGCGGAGAAATTAATGCGAAGAGCACCCTCGGCTATGGCTCTGAATTCGAGCTTATCGTGCCCTTAAGGCCGGCCAATGCAAACGAGATAATCCAACCCGTAACCAATAAATATCGTCCGTATTCCAATCCAATAACAGCTCCAAAAAAGGCCATAAACGCTACGCTTAAAACTATTTTATTAGTGGAAGATAGCGAACCTGCCATCATTCAACTGAATGATGTTTTGGATGAAAATGGGTATCAGGTGCTTATCGCTCGTAACGGGAAGGAAGCACTTGACACCATCAATAACACGATGCCCGATGCCATTATACTGGATCTGATGATGCCTGGAATGGATGGCTTTGAAGTGCTTAAAACCATACGTAGCAACAGAGACACGGGCGATATCCCCGTATTGATTTTAACAGCAAAGCATATTACCAAAGAAGAGCTATCCTTTTTGAGTCGTAACCATATCCATCAATATATACAGAAAGGCGATGTCAATTTAAAAGAATTGCTTCAGGCTGTAAATGCTATGGTGGATGAGAACGTAATGGAACCAACGCATGACCAGAAAACACTGCAAAAAATTGATGGCAAACCAACCTTATTGATTGTAGAAGACAATACAGACAATATGATTACGATGAAAGCATTGCTAGCCCATGATTTTATACTTTTAGAGGATACCGATGGATTAGAAGGATTAGCCCTCATCAAAAAACACCAACCGAACCTCGTTCTCATGGATATTGCATTACCCGGTATCGATGGCATCGAAGCCCTAAAGGAAATCAGGAGCGATGATACACTAAAAAACATACCCATAGTGGCTGTAAGTGCAAGTGCTCTGCAACATGACCAAGAAACAATTCTCTCGCAAGGCTTTGATGGCTATATATCCAAACCCTTGGATGCCCCATTACTTTTGGAAACAATAAATTATTTACTTTATGGAAAACAGAATAATTAAAATAATATCCATAGACGATAATATGGATAATCTTATTAGTCTTCAAGCCATTTTAATGGAATCGTTCCCCGATGCTCAATTATTTTCGGCTACCAGCGGTGCTTCCGCTATGACGATTATAAAAGCTGAAGAGCCGGATGTTATATTGCTCGACATCGTAATGCCTGAGATGGATGGTTTAATGGTTTGCAAAAAACTAAAAGCCGACAAAAAACTATTTGACATACCCGTTATTTTCATTACCGCTAATCAAGACGACCGTGAAAGCCGGCTGCAAGCCTTGGAAGTGGGTGGAGAGGCCTTTCTCACGAAACCCATCGACCCATTCGAACTCATGGTTCAAATACGAACGATGATAAAAATCAGAACTTCAAATCTCGAAAAGCGGGATATAAACAGTTATCTTTCTCATAAAATTGAGAAACAAACGCAAGAACTAAAGGAGGCCAATATTGCTGCGCTGAATATGTTGGAGGATCTTCAGAATGACAATATTTCCAGAAAGGCGAACGAAGACGAACTATCCAAACTAAATCGAATTCATTCAATTTATAGTCAAATTAATGAATTAATACTTTTTAATAATAATCGTCAATTTCTATTTCAGGAATTATGCCGTATTGTGGTGGAAGCGGGTAAGTTCCGTATGAGCTGGATTGGGTTGCTTGATGAGGCAACACAAACGCTAACGCCAACGTGTTGGGCTGGAATTGAAGACGGATATTTAAGTGTAATTCCAAAAATATCCATCGCCAATATACCTGAAGGCAGAGGCCCTACAGGAACTGCTATGCGAGAAAACAGGGTGTGCTTTTCGAACGATTTTTCAACCGATATGCAAATGATTCCTTGGCGACAGGAAGGATTAAAAAGAGGATTCCATTCATCCATTGCACTTCCCCTAAAACTTCGCGGAGCGGTCATCGGTGCCTTCACATTATACAGCGGCAACACAAACTTTTTTTCATCAGAAGAAGAAATCATCTTGCTTGAAAAAATATCGGCCAACATATCCTATGCACTCGAGTATGAGATTGCTTTAAAAGAGCGTATTTCAGCTGAACAGTCGCTTCATAAAATTTCGCAAGCGGTGGAACAATGTCCGGTTTCCATTGTAATTACCTCTACGGAAGGTATTATTGAATACGTGAACCCTAAATTTCTTGACGTTACCGGCTACACCTTAAATGAAGTACTGGGAGAAAATCCTAGAATTTTAAAGTCGGGTGAAACGTCGTTAGAAGAATACAAACGAATGTGGCAATTGATATCTAATGGTGGAGAATGGTCGGGGGAATTTCACAATAAGAAAAAAAATGGGGAGCTCTTTTGGGAGTCGGCGAACATTTCTCCCATTAAAAACAAAAAAGGGGAGATAACCAATTACCTCGCCATAAAGGAAGATATTACCGAACGTAAAAAATCAGAGCAAGAACTGCTCAAAGCCAAGGAACATGCCGAAGAAAGCGATCGTTTAAAATCGGCCTTTCTGGCCAATATGAGCCATGAAATAAGAACACCCATGAACGGCATTTTGGGGTTCGCCGAATTACTTAAGGAGCCTCACCTAAGTGGTGAAGACCAGCAAGATTACATTCAAATTATAGAAAAAAGTGGTGAACGAATGTTGAATATCATCAACGATATTATGAGTATTTCAAAACTCGAATCCGGTCAAATGGAAATTCATTTAACCAACTCCAATATGAATGATCAAATACAATATATTTATACCTTCTTCCAATATGAGGCCGCAAAAAAAGGGATTAAAACAATTTTCGATGTGAAGTTGAAGCCTGCCGAAGCAATACATCATACCGATAAAGAAAAAGTGTATGCCATATTAACCAATTTGGTAAAAAATGCGATAAAATTTACATCACAGGGTAGTATTGAAATGGGGTGTGTTAAAAAGGGGCCATGGATCGAGTTCTTCATCAAAGATACCGGAAATGGAATTGCGCCGGAGCAGATGGAATTCATCTTCGATCGATTCAGGCAAGGAAGCGAATCGCTAACCCGAAATTATGAAGGGGCCGGATTGGGGTTAGCCATTACAAAGGCTTATGTAGAAATGTTGGGCGGTAAAATTTGGTTAGAGAGCACGGTTGGAATGGGTTCTACTTTTTATTTTACGTTGCCATCCCAAGACGAAGAATCAGCAAACGCTGTAACACGTCAAACGAATGATTTAGTGGCTCTCCATCGAGAGGTATCAGAACTCAAAAAAATCAACATCTTAATTGCAGAAGACGATGAGATGTCGGAACTATTGATTACCAGAATGGTCAAGAACATCGGCTCAAAAATACGCATTGCTCGTACCGGAATGGAAGCGGTTGAACTTTGCCGTAACAACCTAGATCTAGATTTAATTTTGATGGACATGAGAATGCCGGAAATGGATGGGTATGAAGCCACCCGGCAAATAAGGAAGTTTAATAAAACCATCGTTATTATTGCTCAAACCGCCTTTGCCTTAAAGGGTGATCAAGAGCTTTCTTTGGCTGCAGGATGCACTGACTATATTGCTAAACCCATTAAAACAGAAATGCTACTCAACCTTATTCGTCAATACTTTAAAAAATAAAAATAGCATCCCACAAAAAAAAGAATATCTTGCTTCACTAATAATTTCAGACCGACTAGATAGCATGAATAAAAATATGAAAACAAGATACAATAGCTAACCAAAGCGCAAATAAAATTCGACGCATCAATTTATGAAGCCAAGGAATCAGACTGAGATTGAAATTCTACAACAAAAAGTTAAAACGCTAGAAGCAAAGAATAGCGAACTTGAAACTTTAGAAGCGAAGTATTTAAGGCTTAGTGAGGCCTCTTTTGAAGCCCTCTTTATTAGCTCAAACGGTTACTGTATTGAGCAAAACCACGCTGCCGAAAAAATGTTTGGCTACACCAACAAGGAAGCAACTGAAAAAAAAGGAACCGATTTTATTGCCTTTGAAGACCGAGAAAAAGTAATGGCTAACATTCTTACCGGCTTTGAAAAACCGTATGAAGCCATGGCCTTGCGTAAAGATGGCACCAAATTTCCTTGTAGAATCAATGGGAAGATGATTCCATTAGATGGCAAAATGGTACGGGTTACCTCCATTCGCGACCTCACCAACCAAAAGATGGCAGAGAAGGCCATCGTAGAAAGTGAAGAACGTTATCGCTCTCTAATTGACACTTCGCCCGTGGCCATTGTGGTGCATCGTGATGGAAAATTACTTTTCGTTAATCCTGCTGCCATTCGAATGTTGGGTGCCGTAGAAGCGAATGACTTAGTGGGGAGAAACGTACTCGATTTAACCCACCCCAACTACCATCATATTATTGCAAGCAAAATAGAAAAGATCACCAAAATAGGAAATATCTTACCCTTAATTGAAGCCAAGTTCATTCGATTGGATGGACAAGAGATTGAAGTAGAAATTCAAGGGTCGAGTATCATTTATGATGGTGAACCTGCTATTAGAAGCTCCGCTCGCGACATAACTTCAAGAAAACAGGCCGAAAATAAATTACGAGAGAGTGAAGAGAAATATCGGGAGTTAGTGGAGAATTCTCCCGATTCCATTGTAATTTACGTGGATGGCCGAATTACTTTTGTAAACAACGAATGCCTTAAATTAATGGCCGCAAAAACGAAAGAAGAGCTCCTTGGCAAGTCGGTCATTCAATTTGTAAGTGAAGAAAATCGGGCTCGGGTAATTGAACGCATGAAAAAAATTGCCATTGATGTGAAGCCCTTACCCATAGAGAAAGAAAAATTCATTCGACTCGATGGCTCCACCGTGGAGGTAGAGGTTATAGCCATTGCCATACAACATGAAAACAAGCCGGCAGTGCAATTAATTATTCGTGATATTACGCTAAGAAACTTAGCGGAGGCAAAGCTAATCCAATTGTCGCAAGCCGTTGAACAAAGTCCTGCATCAACGCTTATTACCGACATCAATGGTAATATTCAATATGCAAATCAGAAGTTTATCGATACCACCGGATACCGAATCGAAGAAATTATTGGCAAAAACCCACGGATGCTCAAGTCGGGGCATACAACCAAAGAAGAATACAGGCAGCTTTGGCATAATATTACCGGAGGAAAAGAATGGAGTGGAGAGTTTCTTAACCGTAAAAAAAATGGAGAGCTCTATTGGGAGTTGGCCATCATTGCACCCATCTTTGATTCCAATGGCATCATAACCCATTATTTGGGAGTTAAGGAAGATATTTCGGAACGTAAAAGAACCGAGAAAGAGCTCATTCATGCCAAAGAGCGAGCCCAAGAAAGCGACCGTTTGAAATCGGCGTTCCTTAGTAATATGAGTCATGAAATTCGAACACCCATGAATGGCATTCTCGGATTTGCAGAGCTAATGAAACAACCCCGGCTCTCCAAGGAAGAACAGAGCGAATACATTCAAACTATTGAAGAGAGCTGCACCCGAATGCTTTCCATTATTAACGATATTGTAACTATTTCAAAAGTAGAATCGGGAGATATGAGCCTTGATCTTTCTCATATTAATGTAAACGTTGAACTTAAAATATTATGTGCCAACTATAAATCAGAGACGACGAAAAAAGGCATATCCCTCGAATGTAAAATGCCGCTCTTAAAAACAGATATTATACTAAAAACCGACAAGGAAAAACTTTCGATCATAGTAAATAACATCGTAAGGAATGCCATTAAATTCACGTCTAAAGGATGCATCGAAATAGGTTGTAATATAAAAGGGGCGTTTCTCGAGTTTTTTGTAAAAGATACCGGCGATGGCATCCCTTCGCATCAGAAGGAATTTATCTTCGAAAGGTTTCGGCAAGGGAGCGAATCCATCACACGTAACTATGAAGGAGCAGGATTGGGCTTGTCGATATCGAAAGCGTATGTGGAATTATTGGGTGGGGAAATATGGGTGGAAAGCCAATTGGGGAAAGGCTCTATATTTTATTTCACCATTCCCTACACTCGTTTCTAGCTTCCACTGCTAATCCCCCACCATAGCCTACCCATTTCCAATCTGTGCTAACGGGTATAACATAAATCATATTACAAACTGACAAGCGTCATTTTTAGTAGCCTTTCAGTTCAATATTTTTACAAGATTATACCAACACTTCTGGTTCTAAAGTTTAAAAAAAATCATGATGCCGCAATAAACGGTTATAAATAAGCTAAAAAGAAAGGTTATCGATAAAAAAATGGCATCATTAAAGACAAATAACTTCAAAATTCTAGCACTGGCTTTAGGCTATCTTATGGCATCCATCGGCATTCTTGTTCTGGTTGGATGGGGGGTTGATAGCATCCCGTTAAAAAGTCTTTTTCCAATATGGGTGAGTATGAAAGTGATTACGGCTATTTGTTTTTTTCTTTCCGGAATTGCGTTAATTTTAGTTTACCCGAAAAACCAGGATATGATCTCAAAAAAGAGAATTGGTTTTTCCTATTTCTCGTCATTTGCCGTTTTTCTCATTAGTGCCATCTCGTTCTCTGAATATCTGTTTAACTTTTCCATTGGCTTAGAGGAGCTGTTTATTAATGACCATAAGCTGCCTGAAGGAGCAAACCACAACGAGCAAATGGAGCCGACGAGCGCTCTTCTTTTAATGCTTTTTGGGCTTTCATTCCTGCTAATTAACAAAAAAGCATGGGACTATAGTTCCCGTCGGAAGAAAAAAGAAAAGGAACAAATTCAGTTGCTAGCAAATATTCTCGACGCCACTCCCGCATCGGTTACCATCCATGATTTCGAAGGCAACTTTCTGTGGTTTAATAAGAAAACATTACAATACCATGGCTACACCGAACAGGAGCTTTTTTCGATTGGCGTTAAAGGAATTGATGTGCCGGTGAGCAGAGAACTTTTCGAGTCGAGGGTAAAACAAATAAAAGACCAGGGGGAGGCCCTATTCGAAGTAGAGCATTATCGTAAAGATGGGTCGAAATTTCCACTCTCGGTAACGGCAAAACGCATTCAATGGCAAGAAAAAGAAGCCATACTTAGCTTAGCATCCGACATTACCAAACGAAAAAAAGCAGAGGCGTTATTAGCCCAATCAAATAATGAATTACGAATCATTTTAGAGGTAGCCGACGAAGGCATTATAGGCCTCGATAAAGAAGGGAGGCACACATTTGTAAATCCAATGGCAGCAATAATGCTAGGGCATTTGGCACCGGAGATGATTGGAAAACATAGCCATTCAACTTTTCATCATTCATACCCCGATGGCACACCCTATCCGGAAGAAAAATGTCCGATTTACGAAACGCTAAGGGATGGCAAAAAGCATCGTGGAGAAGAATATTTTATCAGGAAAAACGGAACCGGATTTCATGCCGAATTTAGTAGTTTACCGATCGTAGAAAATGGCTTAATTACTGGTGCCGTTATTACCTTTCGCGATATCACTTCCAGAAAAAAGAGAGAACTGGAACTTCGCGAAGCCAAAGAACATGCCGAAGAAAGCGACCGGCTCAAAACAGCATTCCTGGCCAATATGAGCCACGAAATCAGAACGCCTATGAATGGTATTCTTGGTTTCACCGAACTACTTAAAGAACCCCATTTATCGGGGAAAGAACAACAGGAATACATCCGTATTATTGAGAAAAGCGGGAAGAGGATGCTGACAACCATCAACGATATTATTACCATTTCAAAAGTAGAGGCTGGGCAAAAGGATGTTTTATTACAAGAGACGAATATCAATGAATCGATTAATTATATTTCTAATTTTTTTAAACCGGAAATCGAGAAAAAAGGGGTATCGATAATATTCGATAAAAAAATAGACGAAAAGAATGCCGTTGTATTGGTTGACAGAGAAAAGCTAGATGCCATTCTAACGAATTTGGTTAAAAATGCGATCAAATTTACCTTTCAAGGTAGTATCGAAATTGGAGTTCAAACGAATGATACACACCTAAATTTCTACGTTAAAGATAGCGGGGTAGGAATTCATGATGAGCAGAAAGATCTTATTTTCGAACGATTTAGGCAAGGTAATGAGTCGCTCACCAGAAACTATGAAGGTGCCGGGTTGGGGTTATCCATTTCAAAGGCCTATGTAGAAATGATGGGTGGCCAAATTTGGGTAAAGAGTGAGCTAGGAAAAGGTTCTGAATTTCATTTCACGATACTCATCAACCCCGCAACAAAAGAAATAGCGATGTCGAGCTCGGCAGCTTCCGAAACAGAGAAGGAGAATAAAATTAAAAATTTGAAGATTTTAATCGCCGAAGACGACGAAATATCTCAACTGTTAATGACGATGGCGGTGAAAAATTATAGCCGTGAAATTTTAATAGCTCAAACAGGATTGGAAGCCGTGGAAATTTGCAGAAACAACCCGGATCTCGATCTCATTTTGATGGATGTGAAGATGCCCGTAATGTCGGGGTATGAAGCCACCAAACAAATTCGAGCGTTTAATACCAAAATAATTATCATAGCACAAACCGCTTACGCAATGGAAGAAGATAAAGAGAAGGCGCTACAGGCAGGCTGCAATGATTACTTCACGAAACCAATGCAAAAAGCAATATTCACCGAATTATTAAATAAGCATTTTCCTTTAAAAATGCCATGAAAGACACATTAACGCAATATCAGTATAAGGATTTTTTCGGCTCCTTACTTATGGGCGATCGTATATCCTGCTCACAGAAAATACAATTGCTTCAAACTTACGGTCTATCAATACCCGATATTTATGAAAATGTACTAAAAACTTCACTGTATAAAATTGGGGAGCTTTGGGAGTATAACAAAATTAGTGTGGCTACCGAACATTTGGCATCCGCTATCGTTGAATCGATACTAAATGAGTTGCATTTTAATTTGATTTCGGATAAGAAAAATAATAAAGCAGCCATCCTTGCTTGCGTGGAAAACGAAAGTCATCAAATAGGAATAAAAATGATTGGCGATGTTTTTGAAATGAACGAATGGAATACATTTTTCCTCGGTGCAAATACGCCTACCGATGAATTATTCCAATTTGCAAAAACAAAAAAACCGAATATCTTTGCTTTTTCATTAAGCCTGTATTTTAACCTACCTGCATTGGAAAAAACGATCCAAAAAACGCAAATCGAATTCCCCACCATTCCAATTCTGGTAGGTGGGCAAGCATTTACTCACGGCGGACAAGAGGTGCTTTTAAAATACCAAAATGTAGTTTACCAACCCAACTTGGAGAGCACGCAACAATATATAAAAAACGTTCTTTAATATGGACAAAGCTTTTATTTTAAAATCGGCCAACAAGCTGCAACAGGTAAGCCCCAAGGCAGCCGAAGAGTATCAGCGGAAAGCAGACGTATTGGTTGCAGAAATGAATTTGTTAATGCTCGAACGACCTGAAATCGAGAGCTTGGTTGGTGTAAACAATTTAAACATGATGAAGGACAATCATGCCAACCATGCCCGATTTATGATTTCCGTATTTTTAAATTACAACGCGGAGGTTCTGGTCGATACCGTGTTATGGGTTTTTAGAGCCTATCGAAGTCATGGCTTTTCCACTAATTATTGGTCAAGCCAACTAAGCACATGGATACCTTTATTAAAAGACGTACTCTCCGAGGAGACCGGAAAAGAAGTGACTCCCTATTATGAGTGGATGCTCATTAATATCCCGATTTTTGTAAAGCTATCCGATGAAAAACTGGAGGCCCCGGATGCACTGAATTAAACCATGCAAAATCAAGGGCTCAATCAAATTCTCACAGAATGGTCGGACGACTTGATGACCTCTCTGACCAAAACAAAATCTCTTTTTGTTGCCTTATTTTCTATCGATTCAACCTTGCTTTTCGCCTCTCCTGCCATGCATTCCTTATTTAAAGGAGATGCCTCTAAAAGCTTTATTAATCCAAGCTTTGAGAAGCTATTATCTTTAAAGGGTACGGATGCCTTAATTTTTGAGGGTGAAATTACCATTGGCGACTATACCAGCGTGAATAGCTCCATTTGGGGGCAAGTTTTTTTACGCGACACTAAATTACTCGTTGTTGGAGGTATCGATAGCCCTGCACTACTTTTGCAAAATGCATCCATGCATGAACTGAATCAGCAGATAGGTAATTTACAACGACAGCTAATAAAAGAAAAACATGATTTGGCGAACACCATCATGGAGTTGAATGAAGCCAACCAGGAACTCAAACAACTAGAAGCCACAAAGAGTAAGTTTTTCTCCATTATTTCTCACGACTTACGAGGTCCTTTCAGTGGGTATCTAGAGCTTTCCAAAGCGATGGAAGAAAAATTGTCGACACTCACTCCCGTCGAATTGCAAAAAATGGTTACGCTTATGAGGAAATCGGCCGATAAACTTTACCATCTACTCGAAAATTTATTGGAATGGTCGATTTTAGAACGTGGCATCGTACCGCCGAAACAAGAGTCATTAAATTTATTGCATGAGTTTGAAACCAACCTCGAATTGATTCAATTCAAAGCGCAAGAAAAGCAAATTGAAATACACCGTCACATTTCTCCAGATGTCATCGTTGAGGTGAGTGGCAAAAGCTTTGGGAGTTTGATACGCAATTTATTATTCAATGCGATAAAATTTACTCCCAAAAAAGGGATAATAACCATATCGGCAAAACCATTCGACCCCTATTTTATTGAGATAAGTATAAACGATACCGGAATTGGTATGGACCAAGAAACCATAAACAACCTTTTCCGTTTAGAGCTGCCCAACAGCAAAAAAGGCACCGATGGAGAACCGGGTAGTGGCCTTGGACTTCTCATTTGCAGAGAATTCATTAAAAAAATAAACGGAAAAATATGGGTAGAAAGTGAACTAGGAAAAGGAAGTACCTTTCATTTTACCCTACCTATTATTCCATCGAATAAAGAAAATAACCAACCCCTTACCATCAATAATTCACCACCCATTATGAATACCCTACAAAAAATAAAAATCTTAATTGCCGAAGACGATGAAATATCGGAGCTATTAATAACGAAAGCCATTGCTATTTATAGCAAGGAAACATTGAAAGCAAGAACAGGAGTAGAAGCGGTAGAAGTGTGTAGGAATAACCCCGATATCGATTTAATTATGATGGATATTCGAATGCCGGAAATGAATGGCTACGAAGCCACGAAACAAATCAGGCATTTTAATAAAGACGTAATCATTATAGCTCAAACCGCTTTCGGACAAATGGAATTTAGAGAAACGGCATTGAAAGCAGGATGTAACGACTACATCACCAAACCCGTTTTGAAAGCACCACTCTCCGAATTGCTGAATAAGTATTTCGCTTTTGGCGGGATGTAATGGAGCTATTCAATTTTAAAGCTAGAGGTTATATTATTGAGATAAAATTAGACAGCCCAAAAAACTGACCTGTATCATATTTATTGCATCTGTTTAGACTTAAATTTGTAATTATTCAAATGGTTTTGAAGTACTAGACAAATTAATACGATAAGTATGAAATCAAAAAGCATCGTCATTCAATTATTGGCAAGCATCCTTACCATCAGTGTTAACGCACAACAACCACCCAATACAGGGTTTGAAAGTTGGGTTACCATCAATACCGCTCAAAACCCTACCGGTTGGTCGTCATTCAACAACTTCTTTAGCTACGGCGTTCCAGAAATGTCATTTAAAACATCCGAATTTCATCTGGGTACGAGTGCGGTCAAACTCGTAAGCCAAACGGCTATAGTACCTCCGCCCTTAGGATCAAATACATTAGATACACTCGCCGGCTTTGTATTTCTGGGTGCCTTCGACATGAATAATCCTGGAATCGCCTATACCTATCGCCCCATAGCCATACAGGCCTATGTAAAAGGAACCATCGTTGCCGGTGGCAACGCCATGATTATTGCAACGCTTAGAAAATGGAACAGCGTGACCAAAGTTAGAGATCAGGTGGCGTTAGCCGTTTATAATATGACGAATTCTATCGCAGCCTACACTTCGGTATCGGTGCCGTTTACCTATAGCCTACCCATACAGCCCGATACCCTCGATATTAAAATTATGGCCGGCGACGTAGGTCCCGGTGGCACCATCATGCCCGGCAATATTTTTTTCGTTGACGATATCGCACTCACTTTTCCTACGGGCATCAACAAGCCCAACGAAATTAAAAACATCCTACGTGTTTTTCCGAATCCCATTAACGAAAAAGTGAAAATACAAAGTATAGAAAACATCAGCAAGGTTGAAATTTATAGCCTGCTCGGCGAACCGGTATTCCTTTTCAACCTTAACGAACCAAAAAATACATTGGAGCTCAACCTCATTGAATTACCGAAAGGAATATATTTCCTGAAAGTTTGGCAAGGCAATAACCTTCGCATTGAAAAATTGGTAAAGCAATAATCATTATTATTTCCAGCACAACCCACAAAAAACAACCCTAAACTTTCTCACGATGAAAATAAAGCGCTACTCCTTTCTTGTTTTCCTATTCTTTTCATTTTCTTCATTGGCCCAATGGAAACTATGCAATGGCCCTTATGGCGGCCTTCAGAGGGCTATGCTCTTCAAAGGCACGGATATCTTTGTTGCATCCTCGGGTGGTGGTATCTATCGCTCCTCTAATAATGGCGTTACCTGGAAACCGGTGAACAAAGGCCTTAGTAATTTTACACCTGGAACCTTATCTCTTAATGGCAGTACGATATATGCCGGCACCGATGGTGGAGGCGTTTTTGTATCAACTACGAATGGCGACCTCTGGACAAATGTTAGCACCGGCTTAACCAATTTCTATGTTGGGGGCATCATTACCGATGTCATCAATAATAAAGTATATGCCGGCACCATGGGTGGCGTTTTTGTAAGTACCAATAATGGTATTAACTGGACCAACTACAGCACAGGATTAACAACTATTGACGTGCGGTCGCTGGTTATTTGCGACACTTTTATTTTCGCAGCTACCTACGGAGGAGGAATATTTCGATCGGGCCTCACGAATAATAGTTGGGTGGCGGTAAATACCGGTGTCACCAGTAATTATATTTACTCGCTTGCGTATTCCAATTCAACGATTTATGCAGGGAGTGGCAATAAAGGGGTATTTGTTTCGAGTTCGAAAGGAGCCAACTGGACCGAATCAAATGCAACATTAAATGGACTAAGCAATAACTGGGTACGATGTGTAACTACGTTTGGATCCAAAGTTTTTGCAGGAACGTTTTCGGGAGGAGTCTGTATGTCGGATAATAAAGGTGCTTCCTGGACCATCATCAATAACGGCTTGCTAAATCGGGATGTGCTTTCGTTAGCGTTTAATGGCTCCATACTCTTTGCCGGCACCAACGACGGAGGCGTTTTTTTATCGCAAGATACAGGATTGCAATGGAATCTCTGCGGCTTGCAAGCGGCATCCACCATCTCTTTTACAAGCGTTGGCAACAGTGTGTTTGCGGGTGTTTGGGGAAACTATGGTGTACATGTAACCACCGACCTTGGAAATTCGTGGACCCCATTATACAATGGAATTTCCAATCGTACGATACGGGCAATAACACATCTCGATTCTACTTTAATTGCAGGGTCGGATGGAGGGGGAAATATTATTTCGCACGATTTCGGAAAAAACTGGGTGCCATGCGATAGTGGTTTCCCTACCCCCTATTTTTATTGCAACTCGCTCCTTACAAAAGGAACCAAAGTATACGCAGGCACTAATTATGGGGTATTCATCACCAGCAACCGAGCCGTGAGTTGGTTGGATATCTCCACTGGCCTGGTTAATAAATCGGTTAGGGCCCTCGCTTTTGATAGCGTAGGCCTTTATGCCGGCACAGGCGGTGGTGGTTTCTATCGTTATAACGATACCGCCAACACGTGGACGGCGAGCAATACCGGCTTAACCGACCTCACGGTTAACACCATTTATGCCACATCAAAGGCACTATTCATTGGCACAGCCAAAGGCGTTTTTGTATCAACCAATCATGGATTAAACTGGACGGCTTTGAGCAATGGTCCGTTTAATATATATACCTATTCCATCACTGGCACTGGCAATTTGGTTTTTGCCGGCACAGGGTCAGGGTTCTTTTTTTCAAAAGATACTGGAACCAGTTGGACCTACTCAAACACCGGCATCGATGGCATTGCCACAATTGATATCCGAGCCATGATAATTAGTGGTAACACCCTATTTGCGTCGATGTATGCCGGCACCGTATGGACAAGAAGCATTAACAATTTGTTAGGCCTGCCTAACAATACTTCTTCTGCCGGTGAAACCCTTTCTCCTTATCCCAATCCTTTTCATGTTAGCGTAGATTTCGATTGTAGAAAATTCGGTACTCCCGGTGAAATTACAATTGCAATTTTCGATCTTAATGGCAATGAAGTGAGAAGAACACGTTCAACTTCTAATGAAATTATCAGGGTCAGCAGAGATGAATTACAAAGTGGATTATATTATTATAAAATCATAGTGAACCATATCGTGAAAGAAAAAGGGAAACTCGTTATCCAATAGAAAGTTTCCCCGATCAGAAATTCTTTATAATATCCTGGGATCAATAGCTGATGCAATTAATAAAGAAAATAGCCCCCTACTTTTTTGCGTATCTAATCACAAATATAGTATTCGTTTGTGGCTATACGTTTCTAAATTGGCATTTCCTTATTAAACCTCAGGCACACTTTATAGCCACCGATTTGAGCGATTTTTGGTTTCCTTTTATATTACCTCCTCTACTTATTTTTATTGTCTTTTATTTTATGTTACGAGCAGTTCAACCTGCCATAGGCAATTTAATTCTTATTGGCTTAACCGCCACTGCAGGAATAAGCCCCGCAGTAATCATCGCACAGCACGATATAAAAACGGCCACAGGAAAACTCACAACCCTTGAGAACATCAACGAAATAAACCAACACCCTACAACAAAATATTATAAACTTAATACTTACTATGTCGACAAGTACTATAGTGGTAGCTTTTCATGCGAAACATCCAACAGAAGAAGTTTTGATTATACTATTTTTATTGCCTGCCCTATATTACTGAACCCTGAAGACACTTTACAGCCTTACTACACCTGCTGGCTTACCATGCACTATTATAAAAACTTTGGTGCTTTTGATGAAAGCACTATTTCAAATAGAGAAGAGGGCTTTTGGCAAGAATCCATCACTGACTTTGAAAAGCGCAATGTAAACTCATCGAATTACCTGGAAGCGCTCGAGCATGACTTTGACTATAAAAACTTCGAGATGGCCGCTCACAATTCTAGTAAATATTCGAGTAGCACTTGTAATTATTTTTTCAAAGCACCTACCTTTGCGTATGAACAGAGAAGCGGGTATAAAGGGGAGTGGTTAATTGCTGTGTTCCTAGCCGAACAGTTGGCGTTGGGGTCCATACTTTATTTTCTAATGAAGTATCTTTTAAAAACGGGAGAACTGAAATAGACCCGATGGTTTTATTTATCTTTGGAAACAATTCATATTTGCTAACGTAACCCAAAAATCATGGCCAAAACAATCCTAATGAGCATTTGCATCTTATTTTTTACGGGGAACCTATTTGCCGCCGATCCTCCGGCTGAAGTTAAAAAAGCCCTCGAACAAAAGTTCCCCCATGCATTAGAGGTGAAATGGGTGAAAGAAAACACCCACGAATATGAGGCTTCGTTTACATGGCAGGGGTTCTCCTATTCAAGTAATTTCAGTGATCTTGGAACCTGGCTTGAAACCGAATGCATGATCGAATTTAACCAACTCCCCATAAACGTGCAGCGTACTTTTTTGGCGTCACATCAAGCAGCAAAAATTAAAGCAGTAGCAAAAATCGAGACATCACAAGGTGTATTAAAATACGAGATTGAGATGAAGAAAGGTTTCAAGACGGTGGAGCTTTTTTATACTGAAACCGGCATGGAATTAAAAGAATAGATTCATAAAATTTCGCCCATAAAGCGGCTTCTAAAAACTTGATAATCGTGCGTCAGACGCTAGTATTCAATATCAAATGGCAACAGAAAAAAAAATAATCCCCGTATTGCAGATGAGTTGTGCGTCTTGTGCTGTAAGTGTGGAAAGCACATTGAACACACAATCCGGTGTATTAAATGCGGCGGTTAATTTCGCCACCGGTACCGTAACCATAGAATACAACCCAAAAATTATTACCCTAAAGGAGTTAAAGAAAGCGGTGCAATCGGTTGGCTATGATTTATATTTAGAAGACGCCGAAGAACATGAAACCTTAGCAGAAATTCAAGACCGGAAATTAAAACAGCTGCAAAGGCAAACCATTGGCGCCATGGTACTCGCCATACCATTAGTGGTTATTGGTATGTTCTTTATGAATAATGCCTATGCCAACCTACTTCTTTGGGCTCTCTCCACTCCTATTATTTTTTGGCATGGCAAAGATTTTTTCATCATTGCTTGGAAACAAATACAACATCGTTCAGCTAATATGGATACCTTGGTGGCCATGAGTACGGGGGTGGCCTATGCTTTCAGTGTATTCAATACCCTGCACCCATCCTACTGGGAGAATAAAGGGTTACATCCTCATGTTTATTTTGAAGCCGTTGGGGTTGTCATTGCATTCGTTCTGCTTGGGCGACTTTTAGAAGAGCGAGCGAAAGGGAACACAGCCTCTGCCATTAAAAAATTGATTGGATTGCAACCGAAAACAGTTACTGTCGTAACAACGAGCGGCGAGCAACAGATCATTCCGGTGGAGAACGTATTTCCAGGAAATGTGCTTCTGGTGAAACCCGGAGAGAAAATAGCGGTTGACGGGGTGGTTATCAATGGCCGGTCCTATGTCGATGAAAGCATGTTAACGGGTGAGCCCATGGGCGTTTTAAAAGAAGCCAAAGAAAAAGTTTTTGCCGGCACGTTAAATCAAAAAGGAAGTTTTCAATACCAAGCAGAAAAGGTAGGTTCGGAAACGATGCTTGCTCATATTATTAAAACCGTAAAGGATGCTCAAGGAAGCAAAGCACCGATACAAAAACTAGTGGATAAAGTAGCGGGGGTATTTGTTCCTACAGTGGTTGCAATAGCCATACTAACCTTTATGGTATGGCTACTACTGGGAGGAGAAAATGGTTTCACCTTCGGCCTCATGGCTTTTGTTACGGTACTTGTCATCGCCTGTCCGTGCGCCCTAGGTTTAGCTACGCCAACGGCCATTATGGTAGGGGTAGGCAAAGGTGCCGAGAATGGCATTTTAATTAAAGATGCCGAAAGTTTAGAGATTGCCAAAAATATTACCGCCTTAGTACTCGATAAAACCGGTACCATTACCGAAGGTAAGCCAGTGGTTACCGATAGCTTCTGGATCGACGATGAGGCGTCACATAAAATATTCCTTTATAACTTAGAAAAACAATCGGAGCATCCACTTGCAGAGGCGATCGTTCGACATTACCTAAACATACCCACCCGCCCCGTGGCACATTTTGAGAGTATGACAGGGCAAGGAGTGAAAGCGGAAATAGCAGGCGAATATTGGATTGCAGGGACCAAAAAACTAATGACAGAGAATGCAATTGCAATGTCGGATGAGCTACTCCAAAAATCGGTTGAATGGGATAATGAAGCAAAAACAGTGATTTGGTTTGGCAACGCTAAAAGAGCCTTAGCCGTTTTCGCTATCGCTGATAAAATTAAGCCCACATCGGAAGCCGCCATTACCAGCCTAAAAAAGTCAGGCATCAAAGTATATATGCTCACCGGAGACCAAGATACGGCGGCAAAATTCATCGCCAATAAAACAGGTATTTCGAACTATAAAGCAGAGGTATTGCCCATTCAAAAAGCAGCCTTTATTAAACAACTACAATTGGAAGGAGAAATCGTTGCCATGGTAGGCGATGGCCTTAACGATGGTGCGGCCTTGGCTCAAGCCGACTTAAGTATTGCTATGGGCAAAGGCAGCGACCTCGCGATAGAAGTTGCGAAGATGACCATTATCTCTTCCGACTTGATGAAGATTTCAACGGCCATCAAACTTTCAAAGCAAACGGTTACCACCATACGTCAGAATCTTTTCTGGGCGTTCATCTATAATATTATTGGTATCCCTATTGCTGCCGGAGTGCTCTATCCGGTCAACGGATTTTTGCTAGACCCTATGCTCGCCGGTGCTGCCATGGCCCTTAGTAGTGTGAGTGTGGTGGGTAATAGCCTGAGATTAAAATGGAAAAAATAAGATTAAAGTACCATTCTTGACTTTAGTTTCTTATTGAAATATTTAATCTAAAGCACTCTGACGCTCATGAAACCTCGTGAGCCGAGCATCAACTTGTAATACTTCGTTGATGTAAAATTTCTTATAGCATTACCACGTATTCTTATACTCTAACGATGTGAATATGGTTAATTTTGCTCCCACTTTTAACAAATTCTAAATCAAAAAAAAACATGGCAGCAACTCCCAGCAACCCATTTAATTTAAGAGGATTGACGATTGAACCCGGAACAAAAGAATGGATTCAATATTATTTGTGTTTAATCGATTTGCCAAGCATATACCCGGCTCCTACTTTTACAGAAGGTGTATTAACCGGCTCTACCCTTGCCTTTCAACTAGAGGGCGGGTTCCCTTCATTGCCTACACCGGAAACGCCTACAACAACCTATATGCTGCCTATTTTTGTGATTAAAGCAACGGGCTCAACCCCTTTAGTTAATGCCATTACCATCTCCGACCAACAACTAGGGCTGACGTATCAAGGCGACCCGAACCGATTACACCCACCCATCATTGAGTGGTTAGTGGCCTTTGCAAACCAACCGGTCTCGCAAGGCGTGGGCATTGCCAACACCTTTACGATTAACAGTGCAACGAATGCCGATCAATATTTTGTTGTGCTGGCTGTTAACACCGGCACCAATGGTGGGTTTTCAAATTTGATAAGCACGTTTCCTCCAATGTTGGGAAACACAAGCTATGACCCATTGCTTCCGCTCAATGCTCAACTATGTATGCTTACCAATGACCTTTCCAAAACGGGTATCCCCGTTGCTGCAATAGGGGCCTTTTCAAGCACCGGAAGTAAAGCATGTCAAAGTGTAATGGTGTGTTATATGCAAGGTGATATTTTTATTCCATCGGCAGCGGTGCCTATAAACTGGCCTATTACGTTATAAAAATTACGCCTTCATGATAAGAATATGCTTGATATGGGTGTATCTTTTTTGTGTATCGGCAGCCACCGCCGGTACCACCACAAGTAGCGATACCCTACAAATCAATGCGTTGCTATTGAAGTCAAGGCTTCTACAACGTACCCATCAGGATTCATCTCTTCTTTTGGCTCAGGAAGCGTATCGACTATCAAAAATACAAGACTACAAAAAGGGCCTGAGTGGTGCACTCATTCGAATAGGCTCTTTACTTTACACAGAAGGCAAATATGACACCGCGTTAAGCATTGTACAGCAAGCTTTAAGCATACGCAAATCCATTCATGATACCAAAGGCGCTGCAGGGGCGTGCATCTTACTAAGTTATATTTATGAATCGAAAGGAAAACAAGACTCGGCATTCGCTGCACTCTATGAAGCGCTTCGATTAAACAGTGAAGCCAAAGATTCCATAAATTTGGTACAAACCTATATTACATTGGGGAATCTAAGTGCCGATTATGGAGAACATCAAGCAGCACTGGAAAATTATTTAATAGCACTGAAACTATCGGAGGCCATGCAATATTCCAATGGAATTTCACTGGCGAACGATGGCCTAGGCAATTATTATTTTAAAAATAAGGAGTTTGAAAAAGCACGCTATTATTTTGAAATCAACGATTCGCTATTTCGACTCGTCGGCGAGGTGGTTTCAACGGCTCAAAACTTAATTAACCTCGCTTTATGCAACGAGAAGCTGCTAAAATACCCAGAAGCCAAGAGGTATTACCAAGAAGCCATCGAGGCATTTACCGGCCTAGGCATGATGAACGATTTGTCGTTATGCTATTATAACCTTGGCTGCATGTATAACACCCTCAAGCAATCCGATAGCAGTGAATATTACGCGCATAAAGCATTGCCAATAGCTCGGCAAACAGCCGACTTAAAGAGGGTATCGGAATGCTACGAATTGCTCGCCAAAATATACGCCATAAAAGGCGATTATGTTAAAGCATATAACTACCATGTTCAATTTTCCGAGCTCAACGATTCGCTTTTAAACAAGGAGAAAATTACGCAGATTGAAAACATGCGCACGAAGTATGAGAGTGAAAATAAAGAACATCAAATTGTTTTACTGCATGAGCAAAACAACACCAAATCCATTCAACGTAATTTTTTTATTGCCGGTACAATCTTATTTTTGTTGTTGGCAGGAGCCATTTTCATGGGCCTTGTTAAAACAGCTGGCGAGAAAAGAAAAACAGAAGCATTGCTTTTAAATATACTGCCATCGGAAGTGGCCAGTGAACTAAAAAAAACCGGCGCCTCGGTGGCAAAACAATATAACCATGTAACCGTACTTTTCACTGATTTCGTAAATTTTACCGGCATCAGCGAACAGATGAGTCCGACAGAATTGGTGCACGAAATAAATAAAAACTTCACTGCTTTTGATGCCATCATAGAGAAGCACGGGCTAGAAAAAATAAAAACCATTGGCGACGCCTATCTTGCGGTGTGCGGCCTGCCACACGAAACGCCCGACCATGCCAAACGGGTGCTCCTAGCAGCACTCGACCTGCAAGAGTATATGAACATGCACAAGAGTAAATTTCAATTGCGTATCGGCGTTCATTCAGGACCAGTGGTAGCAGGCATTGTAGGGGTAAAGAAATTCGCATACGATATTTGGGGCGACACCGTAAATACAGCAAGCCGAATGGAGAATCATAGTGAGGCCGGTAAAATAAATATAAGTGAGACTACCTATACTTTGGTATCTGACAAATTTAAATTCACTCCTCGAGGTAAGATAGAAGCCAAACACAAAGGCATGATTGAAATGTACTTTGTAGAGAGCGTTTTATAACGTTCGAAAGAACACAGAACAACAAATAGGATTTGTACTAATTACATTGGTTCACGAACCAGAAAAAAACTGCGTTTAAATGGCTGAGCCGGAATTAGAGCCCGAACCTGAGCCCGAATAATTGGTTTCGCTTGGTTTAATACTAAGCACCGGAATGGTGGAGTGGTTTACCACTTGTTGTGCAAAAGCCCCTAAAAAAATACCGGTAATCTTCGATTCGTGTCCCGTGTTAATCACCATCAGGTCGCATTTATGTTCCTCAGCATAAGCCATGGCTGCCTTAGCAATATTATCGCCAAAAATAACCTCTACTTCACAATGCAAGTTTCGTGCTCTAATGAGACCTTCGACTTGATTTACTTTCACATTAAATTTGTTTTTCTCAACCTTATCTTTACTATCAAGAACACCTAAGATATGAACGTTAGCACCATACACATCAGCTATTTCAATGGCTAAATTAACTTTCGTACGACTATATAATGAATTATCGAAAGCCATTAATATATTTTTAAACCCGAGTATATCCTTTTCCTTACGAAGGGTAAGCACTGGAATGCTAGAAAGTGTTACCACGCGTTGCGCATTACTTCCAATAAAATACTCCTGATAACCAGAGATACCGTGCGTTCCCATAATAATTAAACTCGCCTGTTCCGACTCGGCATATTTACGAATACCCTTTTGAACATTACCGGTAGTTACTAATATATTCGCTTGAATACCGGAATACACCTTAATTTTATTTTGTAAATCGTGCAGTTTAATATTTGCTTGTTCAACCAAATCGGTCTTCACTGGCACAGATACATCGTTTAGTGCAGCCGGGCTTGATTCATTATGTTTTACCACGTGAATAAAACTCAATTCCGACTTAAAAAGCATCGCCATCGCAGCAGCGGTATAGATTGCAAACTCTGATGTTTCGGAGAAATCAACAGGTACCAAGATACGTTCAATTTTGTAACTCATAGCGGTTCGAATTAATGATAAAATGAAATTTTAAATCGCGGCAAAGTTAAATACTTTTCCACTATAAAATATGACATTCTAACGAGATTATGAACAAAAGCCGGAAATTCTTTAATTCAAATTAGGCAACTACCCGCTATCCAATCATTATATGAGTATCAGGATAGGTGAAATTAGCTTCTTCTTTCGTCACACTCAAAGCATACGCAACCGTAAGAATACCTACCCTGCCGATAAACATACTAATCATTAAGGTAATTTTTGAAGCATCGCAGAGAGAACGTGTTATACCCATACTAAAGCCAACATTGCTAAATGCAGAAATCTCCTCAAAAAGCAATTCAAATGTAGGGGTTAGCGGCTCCCATATCTGTAATATAAAAACACTTAAAAACACAACAAGAGAAGCAATAACATAAATGGTAAATGCCTTTAAAATTAAATGTTGATTGATATTTCGTTTAGCGATCGTGATTGATTTACGATTACGCAATCCTGCCAGTACTGTATTTACCAGCACAGCAACCGAAGACGTTTTAATACCTCCACCGGTACCTCCGGATGACGCCCCGACAAACATGATGAAACAAATAAGGATAAGAGTAGGATAGGTTGCCTGTTCTAAATTTACCGTCGTAAACCCACCCGTTCGGGCATTTACAATCTGAAATAAAGAGGTGATCACGCCTTCCATTCTATTTAAACCAAGAAGCAAATTGGATTCTTCCGAGAAATAAAATACAATGCTACCCAAAAGTATGATTATAAGTGAAGAATTCAGCGCAATCTGCGTTGATATCTTCCATTTCTTCCAAGGAAGGATTGCTCGGGTGCGCAAATTTTTAATCGAGAAAATATCCCTAATGGCGGGAAAGCCGAGGGCTCCAAAAAAAACGACCGTTGCCATGGCCAAATGAACAATATAAAGCGATTGAACCGTATCGTCGCGGAAATTATCAGGAAACAAACTAAAGCTGGCATTACAAAAACCACTAACGGCATGAAATACCGAATAATACAGGTGCTGCGCCGTGGAAGTCCAGGGCACTTTTTGCCATAAAACAAAGAGCATCAAGGCCGCCAGAAACTCGATCACTAAAGTAACTAAAATGATTTGTTTCCATTGAAAAGATGACCCTTCCAGGCTTTCGCTGTCGAATACCGACTTCAATACCGACTGGTGTTTTAAGCTCATTCCTTTACGAATAAAAGAAGCAAAAAAAGTAGCAAAAGAAATGATCCCTATTCCGCCGAGTTGAATGAGTGCCAGAATAATGAGCTGGCCTTTTGTATTAAAAAAAGTAGCGATATTTTGAACCTGTAACCCACACACACAACTTGCACTCACACTCGTAAATAGCGAGTCGAGATAATTTAAAGGAAGACCTGTTTTATTCATGCCGGGAAGCATTAAAAGAATGCTGCCAATAAGAATCATGAGAATATAAGCGGTAATAAATAAGGTTGCAGGCCTTAACTTTAACGCACTAAAACTTCGGCTTACGGCTTTGATGAGTTCTTTACCAACCAAAAAAAGCAAATACAATTGTATTAATGCCGTATAGAAATTAATTAGATACGGCAGTTTAACATGGTCGAAAAAACGTTCCAGCAATCGAAATCCAAACAGCCATTCGCTGATCATATCATAGAGGATAACGCTGAGCAAAATTGCCTCAATCCAAGTATCATTGGTAAATCTTGCTATATTTCGATGAAGAAATAGCCGAACAATATAATTAATAATGAAAGCCAGAAAGATCAGCCGATTCGTATTTCGCAGCCATTCCTTCTCTAATTCATCATGCGTAAAACCATGATAAAACACGAAGGTGCTGACACTTAAAATAGAGACGATGAAAATTAAAAATCGCAGTGAAGAAAGTATCGGCTGACGATACTTATAAATAAATATAGCAAGACTGGATGGTTTTGAATGAGCCAATATTTATTGTATTTAACTTCCTATTTTACCTTGGGAAGACTATCGATTTTTCCTTCCAATTGAAATTTCTTCATCCACTCCTCGGCACTCAAACCGACATTTCCATCTAAAATACTTCGCACCGACTCGGCATAAGAACCCGCTGGATATTTTTTAACATATTGCTCGTAAAACTCCCGTGCCTTTACGGTATCACCTTTATTCTCATAAATACTACCCAATAAAAAAATGGCCATTTCCACTTCCTTACTCTCACCATAATTCGCAATGATCGAGGAAAACTTTTGAATCGCTGCCTCTAAATATCTTGCATCTTCCGTCCCACGGGTGTATGAACTCTGGGCCGAACTTAATAGATACCTTACCGCTAAGGTATCTTTTGGATAGGCTGCCACAAATTTGTCGTATAAAACATTCAATGTATCCAGGTGTTGCGTGTTATATTCATCACCATTCTTTTCCATTAGGGTAATTTCATCCACCATTTTGTTGCGGTTTTTATTCGTACAGGATGAAAGCAGCGCAAACCCGATTACCAGTAAAGTAAAAAATAACTTTCTCATATTGCTTGCGAATATAATAGATTATGGTTAAACATATTGGTTGAAGCCTGGAGAACTTCATGCTCAAAATAAAAAAAATGTACCTAGAAAACTTATTTTCCGTTACTTTGTGATTCCTTTTCAAAAGATAATGATAATAACCGTATGCCGCAAGGCTCATTTTAATGCCGCACATCGCTTAAACAACCCAAAATGGACAGAGGAAAGAAACCATTCTGTTTTTGGACTCTGCAACAATCCAAACTACCACGGGCATAACTATGATTTAATTGTAAAGCTCACCGGGGAAGTGGACCCGGAAACAGGTTATTTATATGACCTTAAAATTTTGAAGGAAGTAATCAAATTAGAAATCGAAAACCGTTTTGACCATAAGAACCTAAACCTCGACACGGCCGAATTTAAAAACCTTAATCCAACAGCTGAAAATATTTGTGTTGTTATTTGGAATATCCTTCGCTTGAAGATTGCAACCCACTTAAAACTGCACGTAACCCTTTATGAAACTCCCAATAACTACGTCGAGTACGATGGAATTAATTAAAAAAATGGCCGACGAACTTGGCGACAACCATATCGGTACCAACACCGATACGCCATTGCGTGCCGATGCCTTTCACCTGGATGATACCCAAAAGAAGGAGTTGATTGAAAAACACTTCAGAGAAATAATGATTATTCTGGGATTGGATTTAAATGATGACAGCCTTCAAGGCACTCCACGCCGTGTCGCTAAAATGTATGTGGATGAAATATTCAAAGGATTAAACCCATTAAACAAACCCGATACCAAACTATTTGAAAACAAATACAATTACGGGCAAATGCTGGTGGAAAAGAATATTACATTTTACAGTAACTGTGAACATCATTTTGTACCTATTTGGGGCGTTGCTCACGTAGCGTATATTGCCAATGGCCATGTTATCGGTTTATCTAAAATAAATCGTATCGTTCAATACATTGCCGCCCGGCCTCAGGTACAAGAACGGATGACCTTGCAAATTTTAAAAGAGTTAAAGCAAGCGCTACAAACAGAAGATGTAGCGGTGGTAATTGATGCCCATCATCATTGTGTTTCTTCACGTGGAATTCGCGACATCCAAAGCAGCACCACCACCTCCGAGTTTAGTGGTAAATTTAAAGATGATGACAAATGCAGAACGGAGTTTTTTACTTATATCGCAAAATAATTACCGTAAAGTATAGCGCCGTCTATTGAAATGTTGCGAATCATACGTCCTGCCAACCTGTTTCTCATCCTATTGCTTCAATGCTTTGCCCTATATAACCTGGGTGAATATAATTACCTATTATCCAACCCTTCGAAAACCATTGCACTCTTGCTCTCTACCTCGCTTATTGCCGCTGGTGGGTATATTATCAATGATTATTTCGATGTAAAAATCGACCTCATCAACAAGCCTCAAAAAGTATTTATCGGCTCCATCATTGCTCGCCGGTGGGCTATTATACTGCACTTAACAGCATCCCTGCTGGGGTTGTTTCTGGCATGGCAGGTAAACCTTAAAACCCTTGGAATTGCCTTGTTTTGTGCTGTATTACTTTATCTTTACTCCACTTCCTTTAAAAAACAATTTTTAATTGGCAATCTTATCGTAGCTCTTCTTGCTGCCTTAAGTGTGTTCATCTGTAAAGCGTATTGTAATGATCTTGATCCGGTAAAAGTTATGGCCTACAGTATTTTCGCCGGATGGAGTACATTTCTTCGCGAAATTATTAAAGATGTAGAAGATGAGAAAGGTGATGCCCTTTTTCTAAGTAACTCGTTAGCGGTAAATTTGGGATTACGAAAGACAAAGAAAATAATCTTTATAACCACCATTCTATTACTCGCAGGGGTGCTCTTTTACCCCATTATGATAAAGCAACTATTGGTGATGCCTGATTTGTATTTTTGGACCTATACCCTATTCTTGTATTTTGGCGTAGCGTTACCCTTACTTTTATTTACTTTTAAGCTAAAAAAAGCCGACAAAAAAAACGATTTCACCTATTTAAGCCAACTTCTAAAAAAAATAATCCTACTTGGTATTTTCTCCATTCTCCTCAGTTAGATATCTTTGAACCCGTTAATATGATAATTTTAGGATCCAAGTCGCCCAGAAGAAAACAGCTACTGCAAGAAAGTGGATTAGCCTTTACGGTGGAACATTTTGATGTAGAAGAATCCTACCCCGAATCACTTCAAAAGGAGGAGATCGCTATTTATTTGAGTCGTAAAAAAGCAAAAGCGTATGCCAAACCATTAGGTGATGCGATACTTCTCTGTGCCGATACCATTGTGTGTATTGACGATAGCGTGTTAAACAAACCTGCCGATTTTGATGAGGCTTATGCCATGCTTAGCCATCTTTCGGGCCGCATGCACGAGGTTTATACCGGTATTACCTTATGTTATAATAACGAGTATAAAAGTTTCTATGAGCGAACCGAAGTTTATTTCAAACCCTTAACCAGCATCGAAATTGAACGGTATATCATACAAAATAGTCCGTATGATAAGGCAGGAGCTTATGGAATTCAGGAATGGATTGGATATATAGGGGTTGAAAAAATTATAGGGTGCTATTATAATGTCATGGGAATGCCGCTTTCGCGATTGGTGAAGGAACTTCTGAACTTCTATCCGGACAAGGCATTACCTAATTTATTCACATAAGCAATGATATTCGTCAGTTTTCGAACTATTTGAAATCATTTTTTGGGTTGTTTATAATCAGTTTTCAGGTGATTATAGCACCAAAAACACCTTTGTAAAAATACGGTCATATTCTGTGTTCGAGCCACTTCTAAAGGCTTGTGAGGTTATCTTTGTGCCTAAAAATTAACCTCTTTTATCGCTCATGAGAATTCGCTTCACGTCACTTTTTATTACTCTTTTTAGTTTAAGTACCTACGCTCAAACCACCGTCAACGATTCGGCTTCTATTGGAGCCAATTACAGCAACCAAACCTTTTACAGTTTAACCACCGGTACGGTATTAAGTATCGATAATAGTAACTGGGATCTCGCTTTTCATGCCGATAACAAAGAAGCCTCTATTTTTGTAAACAGCAAAAGAGATGTGAAGTTATACCTTGCAAGTAATGATACCAACCAATGGAATAGCCTCGACACCACCATTAAAAGTGTAAAACAATACCATAATAGCGATAGTAGCTGGCTTTTTGGTGCTTTCAACAGGGAAGTACTCGCCGGTAGCTTCGAATATGGCTGGGGAACCTATAATTCGACTACCCATGAAATATATGCGAATAAAATTTACTTCATCAATTACGGAGTGAACCTATGGAAAAAAATAATCATTAGCAAGCACGATGTTAATTACACCTACTATTTTCGTTATGCTAACCTCGATGGAACCAACGAAGTTTCGGCCCGCATCAGAAAAGCAGATTATTCGAAAAAGAATTTCATTTACTACTCATTGGTTACCCAAACGATACTCGACCGTGAGCCATCGTACCCGTCATACGACTTAATTTTCCACCAATACGAAGAGGAAATTCCATCCTATTATAAAGTTACCGGGGTGCAATTAAACAGAAATGTAAAAGCAAAAAAGGTATATCCAGTAAATGATGTAAATACAGCCACTGCCAGTGGTATTTTGTTGTCGAAAAATATTTCCACTGTGGGTAGAGACTGGAAAGCCTACGACGTAAATCTAAGCAAGTGGTCGATAGAAGACTCTACCGTTTATTTCGTGCAGGATATTAGTGGCACGAAGTTATGGCGGATGGTGTTCACCGGCTTTGCAGGAGGCAGCACCGGTAGAATGTATTTCACCAAAACAGCATTCGCTTCAGGCATTAATGAAACCGCGGTGACGCCCCTTGGACTTTATCCCAATCCATCAAAAACAAGTAGCCAATTTAATTTTTACGCCAACAAAAGCCAACCGCTCACCCTTATCGTAAGTGATTTGAACGGCCGGCTAGTATTAACTGAACCTATAACAGCCCAGCAAGGCTTTAATGAATGTACCATTAATACGTGCACCTTGGGTAATGGTACCTATCTCGTACAAATGCAAAGTAACGAAGGCTTAACCACTCAAAAATTAATGGTAAACCGCTAAGCCACCCATACCATCATGAAGCAATGCTTGTGCTTACTACTCATCGTATTACTGAAGGTTACACTTCCGGCACAGCAGCTATTGATTATGGATTCCACAGCCACTGCAATCGTTGCAAAGGTAGATGCCACCCGTATTGACGATAATAAAAAAACAAAAGGAATAACGGTTGAGGGCGTATTTGTATTACCTGCTAAAGGCACCTATAAAATTCGTGTTCACGCCATCGGATTCGAAGATTACAACCAAACCCTTACCATAGAAGATAAACAGTCGGTAAAAATCATCTTAATATCATCTGTTACCCTCATGGACGATATTGTGGTGACGGGAGAAATAGGAAATAAAACACCCAAAAACTCAGTGATACCGATTAAAGTGATCGACAGCAAAAAAATTGCGCTGCTAAGTGCCCAAAACTTACGTGATGTGCTCACCAATGAAAGTGGCATACGCATAAGTGAGGATATGATTTTAGGCAGTAGTATTAGTGTACAAGGTATCAGTGGCGAAAATGTAAAGATATTAATTGACGGCGTACCCATCATCGGCCGACAAAATGGCAATATCGATTTATCGCAGATTGATATGAGCAATATCGAACGTATTGAAATTGTGGAAGGCCCCATGAGCGTTAACTATGGCACCAATGCCTTGGGTGGTGTAATTAACATCATCACAAAAAAAGGAAGTACACAAAAACAAACATTGGCTGTAAAAACGTATTACGAAACAATTGGAACCTATAATTTGGGGGTGGTGGCCAATACCCATCTAAAGAAATTAACGTTACAGCTTACGGCCTCACGCAATTTTTTTGATGGATGGAATACCAACGACCAATATGAGGCCTTTCCTAAAAGCCATCCGGCCGACACCAATAGATTTACCACTTGGAAGCCAAAAACACAATACAATGCCGGGCTCAATTTGGGTTACCAGTTTAAATATTGGAATATTAAATACAAAATAAGTTCTTTCCAAGAGATGATCATAAACCGTGGAATGCCTCGCGCACCCTACTTTGAAGAGGCCTACGACGACACCTATAAAACGCAGCGATTCGACCATTCCGTGCTATTCAATTACGCAAAGGTGGTTGGGCAATCTTTCAATACACAAGTGTCATACAATAATTACCGGCGCGAGAAAAACACGTATTGCACCGATTTAACAACGCTGAACAAAAAGCTCACGTCCAACCGGGAAGATCAAGACACCTCAAAATTTGATTTATTAAATCTTCGATCGTCGTATATCGCAAGCTACAAAAAAATAGATTATGAAATAGGAGCCGACCTCAATGTAGAGCGAGCTTCAGGATTGCGACTCTTACCAAACATGCATCCACTAAGCGATATTGCACTTTTTGCCGTTAGCGAATATCAAGCTTCAAGTGCCTTAACCTTTCGTGGTGGCCTTCGCGGAGCCTATAACACCAACTACCATGCACCTATACTTCCTTCTTTAAATGCCAAATGGTATATTAACTCCCGGAATATTCTTCGCCTAAGTTATGCCGAAGGCTTTAAAGCTCCATCCTTAAAAGAATTGTATTTCTACTTTGTTGATTTTAATCATAATATCGTTGGCAATACCAACCTAAAAGCCGAAACATCGAAAAGTATTAACCTCCAATACAACTATGTAACCATGGTTGGAAAAACGTTCTTTAAAATGGAACTCAAAACATTTTACAACCAAATTAACAACTTAATTACACTCGCACAGCTGCAAGGCTTAAGTTATACCTATATCAATATAGGAAGGTATAAGACCACCGGAATACAGGCCAATACCGACTTTGCTTTCGAAAACCTTAAATTTAATTTCGGCATAAATTATGTAGGACGATACAATCAGTTGTCGCCTTCACAACAGGTGGCTTCGTTTAGTTTCAGCCCCGAATACATTTCTTCCGTAAGCTATTTTTTCACCAAATTTAAAACACAAGTGAACTTGTTTTATAAGTTCAATGGAAAACTGCCAAGCTATATACTGGATGGGAACAAAAACATTATACTTCAAAATATTGCCAGCTATCATTGGGCTGATGCTTCCATCACCAAAATATTTTACAAAAATATATCCGTCTCCACCGGAATAAAAAACATCTTTAATCTTCAAAATATTACCACCACGGGGGATGGAGGTTTTCATCAAACCGGAAACCAAATGCCCATTGGTGCAGGGAGATTTTATTTTTTAAACATCAACTATTCCATTCAAAAATGAAACGATTCATTCTTTTATTCAGCAGTATCTTACTCCTACTTTCGGCATGCCAGAAGGCCGAGTTGCCGGTGCCCAAAGCCGACCGTGGAGCCGCCATCACAACGAGCTTCGATTTAGGGAAAAACTACAGCAATCAAATTTGGTTTAAACTTAATGGCAATAAAATTATCTCAAAAAACAGCCGTAGTGATTGGGATTTAGCCTTCGAATCGGGAGAAAAAGGCAATCATGTATTATTAAATTCGGCGAAGTTTATGTTTGCCTCGAACACGCATAAGCAAAACTTTTCCGGTATTTCTATCTTAGACACCATCGGCTTTTCATCCACAAAACAATGCGATCGGCCTTCTACTATCGACTCCAGTGTGATTGGCATTTTCGAAAATAATAGCAGTGTTTATATCATCGATTTAGGTGTTGATGAAGACAATAAACCCATTGGATTGAAGAAATTACAGTTCGTAGAAAACACCATGACGAAGTTTAAAATCCAATATGCTAATTTAGATGGCAGTAATTTCCATGCCATCGAATTTTCGAAAGACAATAATTACAATTATCTTCATTTTTCAATGGCAAAAAATTTCTTACAAACCGGTGTTGGTGCGCGCAAAGAAGCCTACGATTTGGAGTTCACTCAATATACCTTTGTATTCGACCAGCCGACGTATCTGCCATACCTGGTTCAAGGGGTGCTTATTAATCATTCCAATGTGTTGGTGAGTAAAATCAAAGGTATTCCATACGAAGCATTAACACTGAATGACACCTTACGATTCCCGTTATCATCAAAACAAGATGCTATTGGTTTCGACTGGAAGACGTACGATTTTGCTACCGGCATATATACGATTACGAATACCAATAACATCATCAATACGTATATTATTAAAGATGCAGAAGGGTATTATTACAAACTTCGTTTCATTGATTTTTACACTGGAGCGATCAAAGGCTTTCCTAAGTTCGAATATCAAAAGTTGTAATTTCCAACCGTAACATGGCATCGCCAACTAGGAAAGCGCCCCATTTCCACTTTTCAATACCTCATAAAAAAAGCCCCGATCTATTCGACCAGGGCTTTAACTATAGTTTGTGCTATTGCTTATTCGGCAGATACATCCAATCCTAAGCCACGTAACTCGTGTATTAATACATTAAACGACTCCGGCAGTTGTGGCGTTGGCATAGGCTCACCTTTTACAATTGCCTCATACGATTTGGCACGACCGATAATATCATCACTCTTAATCGTTAAAACTTCTTGTAGAATATTAGATGCACCAAATGCTTCTAAGGCCCAAACCTCCATCTCACCAAAACGTTGTCCTCCAAATTGTGCCTTACCACCCAACGGTTGTTGTGTAATTAACGAGTATGGTCCTATCGAACGAGCGTGTAACTTATCGTCAACCATATGTCCTAATTTCAACATGTAAATGATACCTACGGTAGTTTTCTGCTCGAAACGTTCACCGGTTTGTCCGTCGGTTAAATAGGTTTGGCAATTTTCAGGTAAACCTGCTTTTACAATATATTCGGCTATTTGCTCTTGAGAAGCACCGTCGAAAATAGGCGTTGCAAATTTTGTTCCCAACACTTCACCAGCCCAGCCCAACATGGTTTCATAAATTTGTCCTAAGTTCATACGACTTGGTACACCTAATGGATTCAATACGATATCTACCGGTGTGCCATCTTCTAAGAAAGGCATGTCTTCGCGCGCAACGATACGGGCTACAACACCCTTGTTACCGTGACGGCCAGCCATTTTATCACCTACTTTCAACTTACGTTTGGTAGCGATATAAACTTTCGCCATCTGTACAATGCCCGTTGGTAATTCATCGCCTACGGTCAAGGCAAATTCTTCACGGCGGTATTTTCCAACTAAATCATGTGCTGCACGACGATAGTTCACCAAGATATCACGTATCAGGGTATTTTTATCTTTATCGGTAGTCCAAGCGGTAGGGTTGGTTAAATCATAATCCAACTCAAATAATGCCTTCTGAGTAAATTTAACGCCTTTACCGATTAATTCTTGCTCATATACATCGAATACACCCTGCGACGTTTTTCCATTCAGCAACGTCATTAACTTCTCCACCAAACGCTCTTTTAACTTATAGAGATTCTTTCCATGGGTATCCGCCAATTTAGACGTAACTACTTTTTCTTGATCTTTTGTTAGCTTATCTTTCTTAATTTTGGTGAAAAGCTTTTTGTCGATGATGATACCGTTGGTT
>CANNQU010000024.1 GCA_947507965.1 Bacteroidota bacterium | reverse complement strand
GTTAGCATCAAAATACGTCAATGGTAACTTGTTCATGGACCTAGGATCTGCGAAAGGAGGGCTTCAGAATAGGAATGACGAAACAGCATTGATACGGTCTTTGCGGATCATTTTATTTTCGCCAGCACATCAAATACTGAAATACCCGTTTAAACTCGTAAGGATTGTAATATCTGCCATGTGGAATTCATGAATAAAGCGTTTTTTTGTAAGCCAATGGAATCTAAAGAATTTACTGCTCGCATTATTTCCCTTTCGGATATGGATGTATTGCAAAAAGTTGGCAAAGAAACATTTTATGATTCTTTTATTGATATCACCCCGCCCGATGATATGAAAGCGTACCTAAACAGCTCCTTTAGTAGCGATGTTTTGCAAACGGAACTTGAAGATGAACAGAGCAAGTATTATTTTCTTGAGTTAGGCGATGTTGTTGTTGGTTACGGTAAAATTAACTTCGATAAAGCTCCTTATGGTATGATGGAGATACCTCACAGTATGGAGATACAACGAATTTATATCAAGAAGGAATTTCAACGAATGGGGGCAGCACGTAAACTCATGCACGTTTTTTTTGATGAAGCAAAGAGAAGAAAATGCAACTCTATTTGGCTAAGTACAGGCTCTTTTAATAACCACGCACTAAGCTTTTATAAAAAGTATGGATTTGAAAAGATTGGTAATCATGAGTTTCCGGTAGGAGGGAAGATATTTGAGGATGTGATTTTGCTGTTGAAAAGGTAACGATGGACGATATCGTAAAGGGGAGATTAACCACCATAATGAAGGAAGAAACACCTTTTTGAAAATACGACCTGATTGAATTAGCGGCACGTTAAACTTGGATTTGCGCGGCTTGTTTTTAGGTGGTTTATTTCCGTGTTTTCCGGCTTTATTTTTTCGATAGTTGTTTCTCTTTTTTCTGCTCCAATACCGTCAGTGCAAAATCAAAAAACAAGTCGATGGCTTCGGTGAAACGAAACTTATCGCCTTCTAGTTCTTCGATAATATTAATACGAGATAAGCGAGAGAGAAACCGTCGTGTATCGCCAAAATCGATACTTTCGAGCACATTGAAATAAATGGAGCTACGTACCATTACATCGACCTGGTCGTACTCAAAAATACTGAAACGAATGAGGTCTTGGAAGTTCTTCCCTTCATTGTCCAGCTCATAGGAGACGATACCAACAAAAATGGTAATATCACGTGAGAATTTCTCATTGCTTTCGTTGCTTGTTAAAAAGAAATAGGTTTTCTTTTGCAAGATATCATAGCCAAAAGAGGCATGAAAAAAATCTTTGTAGAAATCGAGGTTTGCTTTAATTAACTCGTACAAAGGGTTGCTTTGCGATAAGATAAACTTACCATCTAAAAGCTCTTTTACGATTTGCTGATGTTGGCTTGGGTAATTCATATTATGCTTCTTTCTTTATTTTGTTTTTCACTTTTCTATCTACCGTTAGGCTTGGAACATCTAAGGTCAAATCTTTAAATTTCACTTCTACCCGTTCCTTCTCATCGAATTTTATTTCGTAGTCGTCATCAAAAATCAAGGCACTCATAGCAAAAAATTTATCAAAATCGAAATCTTGTTTCGTCACCTCGTTTTTCATTAGGTTGTTACTCCACAAAAAATAATTAGAGATCGGTAGCGACTGGGTGATGATTTTCTTGAATTTCAATCGGTCGAAAACCCATGGCAATTCCAGTTCCTTTTGTTCATCGGCCGTGTTTACATATATTTCGTCTTGTTTAACCAGTTGATCCCATATATCTTTCGCAGCGAAATATGCATCAGGGTCGTAGGTGGAATGTCGGGTACGCTTAAGTAATTCGGGAGTGTCATAATAGTTCGGTTTCTTTAGGAATTCCATAAAACCGGCCAATATTTGTGATTCGGTTTTGATGCGCTCCAACAACGGTAATAGCTCTTTGGTTAATATCTTTGAGTTTTTCACCAATCCTACGTTGGCACTAATTACCTGATTGTATAATTTCTCATAGAGCGATCGGCTTGCAAAGTCGGGGTGGTAGATACGTTCTTTGTTGGCTAGCTCCCGCACCAAACTTAATTTGTAAATCACCGAGCCTTTATGATTGGCATCTAATATTTTGTTGAGTGGTACGATATAGAAATCGATGAAATAAGTTGCTTTCTTTATTTTTTCAACATACTCTATCTTTCGTACATTGGCTTTAAGTTCTTTACTTTCATTTAATAAGCTATGGGTGTTACTTTCAATGGTTTCAATAAAATGCTGTACTTCATCAATCATTCCGGAAATCAGGCGATGCAATGATTGCAGGTTCTCTTCGCCTAATAATTTCTCATAAATCTCTTCAATGGAATTATAATATTTACGTATGTTCTCTGGCAAGTCCAGCTTGTAATCTTCACTTATATAATTAATGAAGATCTCAATTGGTTTGCGTAACTCGAAGTCGCCTTGTTGTAACTCTCGAATGATTTTGTAATCGATAAGTTTTTTCCAGTCTACATTTTCCTTCTGACATAATTTCTTTAATTTTTCGTCATGAATAATGGCATCATGTTTATTCATGGCAATTAACGCCAACATAAAATCAAATTTATCGGATAGAAAGTTGAGTACGGTCTTTGGTTCTGCTATGAGCATCTTACGTAATTAACGATTGACAATTTATTATACTCCGGGGTCAAAAGGATGTTTTGTTCTTATGTTATTTATAGGATATGAACGTGCCCATCCTTTGCTGTTTTTCGACGGTTATTAGTCATTACTTTTTGCATTAATTGATCTCGTTTCATTCACGATAACTTTTCCAGAAGCGTCGGGAATCAGGAAATAATATTTCTCGATATCGGGTAGCACAATGCCGTCGGGCGCAGCGAAGATGGGTACAATATTGTTTTCTTTACAAAATCGAATAATTTCTTTTCGGTTTACATTGCCAAACTGCCCTCCTTCATCAATATAAATCACAATTTTATTTTCCTCTTGGTCAACCACCATCCATTTAATTAAGGTGAGGAATATAAATAATTTGATCATCCGGTCGGTACCATCACTTTCAATTTGTTTGCTTATATCGACTCTTTCTTTTTTACCTCCTTTTTGTATTTCTACAATGAGTTCAAACATCTCTTTGAATTCTACCTTACGCGAATATTTCAGGTAACGATCAAGGATTTGTATATTGTCGGGCTTGTTGAAATTAAGTAACAGTAGGTCTTTCGGGATAGCTTGGATGCTACCGATCTTCTTTAAATCGTTAATTAATCGTTCATTTTCGGCTACGGTAATCGAAATTTTTTCGATATTGGAAACCGTATAATTGGACAGGTGGGTATTAAATCGTTTTACGAATTCTTTGAAGTCATTAAATTTATTTAAGAGTTCGAGGGTAGGAATGGAGAAATCGTTGGCTACCGATTGTAAGAGGGTGTCGATGGCCTGTTCTTTATCTTTAAGGGTAGCAATTTCGTCGTCAACGAATTTTATGAACTCCCGTTCGCTGGCAATGGTATTATCCAGCTTTAATTTAAGGTTCATAAATGCCTCATCTTTGGTTACTTTCAGGTCGTTTTTATCTCTGTTCTCGTTTTTTAGTTTACGGTAAACGGCATCAATCTTATCATCTCCAAATTTGTTTATCACAGGGCTCAAATTCTCATCTCTTAATTCGTTATGCCATACAATAAAGTCTCGCTTCCTATTGGTAAGTTCAATCCTTTGTTCACTTCGCTTGTTAATCAGCTGTTCCACATCGGCCGTTTCTTTACGCATTTTCGCTAATTTCTTTTCACTTTCCGGAATGAGTTTATTGGTAAGAATCACAATTTCTTCATTCAACGCATCCATTTGTCTTTGCAGATTTTGCTGGTTGCTTATTTTGTCTTTTTTCTTGTTGATGGCAGCCATCTTCAAGTCGATTTCCACCAATTGCTTTTCATAGCTTTCTTTTTCCAACATTACTTTTAGCAGCTCCTGCGAATCCACAAGTTTCGATTGAAATGAGGCCAGTTGTTTGGTGAATTTCTCAACACTCTCTACCGTTTCCTTTTTGAGTTCACTAATGTCAATTTGTCCGTCAAATAGTTTGAGTAAATCATCCGCTTTATTAATAATTTTTTGAATTCGTTCTTTTGGCAATCGCAGTACTTCTTTACTCAAAACGCTATTCACCAAGGTTTTAATTGTGTCGTCAACGGCAATATTATTGATCAGGAGGTTATCGTAATTCTCTACGTCTTTTTGGGTAGCTTCCATCTTCTCCTGCAGTTCCCGTATTTCTTCCATTACCTCCTGGCTAGTAAATTTTTGTCGCGCTACCGTTTGTAAACGAAACTCAATATCGGCTCGCGGAATCGACATATTGCTAAGTTGTTCATTTAAAAAGTCAACGGGTTCGTAGCTGCTAATTTCTTTAAATTCGATATAGGTATGTTCGAAAATTTCAGTTTTGTTTTTGAGTTCGCTTTTTTGGGATCCGATATGGATGAGAAGTTTGTCTTTTTCAGGATTTAGTTCTTCATTGATTTTCAGATGCAGCGTATTGATTTCATTTTCGAGATTTGACGTTTGGTCATCTAGAATTTCAATATCGCGGTTGTGTTTTTCGAGAAACTCATAATAGAGTTCGCCGGTTTTATTATATTTCTCTTGATATTTTTCGAATACCGTTTTAAAGGTGCTGAAATCACTTTTAATCGAAGATATCTTATCAATCTGACTTTTGAGCTTGTCTAATTCCAGCAAATTATATTTATCGCGTTCGCTGAAACTTACGTTGTCGCTTTCTCTGTTATCGGCAATAATTAATGAATCTTTTAACGTATCACTCTTAATGAGTTTAGGGTTAAACAAATTCATATATATTTTAGTGAAACTATTGCTCAGCCCTCTCGATTTAATGGTATCTTTAAGCCATACCACCCCTTGCGAATTCATATCGCGTTGGTACACCAATTGAAATACTTCCTCTCTTGTTTGCAGCAAGGTGTAGGTAATGCCTTGCATCTTGAGGTTCTCCAGAAATCCATCAAAATCAATAATTGTTTCTTTGGTCTTTGACGTTTTTATAAACAGTTCTTCTTGGTAGGCACAGTCAACCTTGTAATATTCAAGCTGTTTGTCGGGGGTGCGGCGAAGTACAATGCAATAGTCTCCTTTTTTACGGATTGAAAATATGATATAACTTTTGTTGTGTGAAGGGAAGTAGAAATGGATTGATGTTTGAAAACTTCGATCACCACTAAATTGCATTTTATTGCCATCGATGATAAACAAAAAATTCAGGGCATTAATAATGGAACTTTTCCCTACATTATTAGGCCCTACCAATTGGAGTGAATCAACATTTAAATTAAGAACTGCTTTACTATAGGAGGCAGAGTTTATTAATATTATTTTATTTAACATTTTTTCGAGTATCGTGCGTGAGTTGTAAATTATAAAAGGCAAGGCCTCATTCGAAAGCGATTCATTTTCGTGTGTTATTCCTGCTAGCAAAGGTGCTACCAACTTCAAAATCTAAGCTTGCAAACGTAACGATAAATGCGCCCTTTTAAAAGCGTTGTGTTTTGTTTGTTGAAAAGATGTGGATTGTGCTAAAATCCTTTCAGTGCTTGGTTTATGGGTGTGAATAAAACCATTGGATTGCCTGAAATATAGCTCCTGCCATAAAAAAGCTGTCGAAGCGATCCAAAACTCCGCCGTGGCCGGGAATTAAATTACTATAGTTCTTAACTCCACACTGACGTTTATACCAAGAGGCAAGTGCATCGCCCAGGAAGCCAGAAAAAACAATGAGCGACACTTCTGTCATTGTTTTAATTGGGTCGTTCCATTTATAAATAAGGAAGCCTGCAATAATAGCTGCCAAATAACCGCCGATGAAACCTTCCCATGTTTTTGATGGGCTTATTTTTGAAATCAATTTCCGCCTTCCGATGGCCTCTCCAATTACCTGGCAGAAGCCATCGAAATGAACGATGATATAATAGATGAACAGGATGTTTTCCGGTGGTGTATTTAAAATGAATTGTGCAAAGAAATAGAGGATTATACCTCCTGCCATAATGGAGGGTAAGGGTCTAATGCTACCTTGTTCTGAAGCACTTACCAATTCTCTTAATGCAATAAAAATGAGAAAGCTAGAGAGGATATAGAGCAGAAGAGGTACAAAAATAATACTCACATACATCAGGGTCGTTATCACAAAATAAGTTACTAATTTGGTGTTCCGATCTTTTGCTTTTTCTTTCGTCGACGTCTTATTAAGCATTGCAAAAGCCAATACCCCAATCGTAAACGACAAAAGCGAGACGATACTAATTTCTAAATACATGGTATAATTTACATTGACACGCAGGTTATGAATACGATTAAATCAGATTAAATCTTGTCTTTTACGCAACACCCAATACAAGCTTCTTAAATCATTTTCGGGTATTTTAAGAATTAAAATCAAAATAATTTCTTCGATATAGGAGTAAAAGCCCATACCCATGGCAAGGTAAAACATGAGGTCGTTAAGGCCAAACATCAACCAGCTGAGTAAAAAGAATCCTTGGATATATCCGGTTATTTTAGAGCTGTATAGGTGCATTCCGATTAGTTTTCTAAATTTCAGAAGCATGAGAATCAATCCTGTAAAATAAAGCGCAAATAAAATAATAAACCACAGATAAAGCGCCATAACCTCGCTCGTGCAGAGCACTAAAATACTAAATAATGCAGCGACATAATTACATAAATCGCCCCAAGAGTCGAGCTTTGATCCAAATTCGGTGACGTTATTAAAATGCCGAGCGATATAACCATCGGCAATATCAGAAAGGAGGCTTATTACAAAGAGCCATGCAACAATATTTCGTTGATGAATGAAGGTGAAATAGAGCAAAAAGGGGAAAATGACTATTCGAAAGGCACTTAAGGCATTCGGTATTGATAAATATTTCTTCAATTCAGCTAGGAACAATTATCTTGCAAGATAAAATTAATTTTCAGTAATGTTTTTAGAAATTAATACGACTCATGAAATACTGCTTGCGCTTGGTTTTACGGCAGCATTCGGGTTCATGTTTTTCTTAAGTGAACTCATTTATTCCAAAACGAAGGTAGATGCCGAGGTAACACGAAAATTTATCCATATTAGTTGCGGTACTATTGCTATGCTGGTTCCGTATTTCAAACCGCATATTTTTACCATGGTAACCTTAGGGATACTCTTTTCAATGCTCACGTATTATATGATGCGAAAGGGGCTTCTCCCATCCGTGAATTCGGTAAAAAGGCATACCATTGGCAGTGTACTTTACCCTTTAGGTATTATTTGTTGTGCCATTTTTGGGATGAAGGATGACTACCGGCTTTATTTCTTTATTCCGCTAAGCACTTTAATCTATAGTGATACCGTGGCAGCCCTGATCGGATTAAATTTTCCGATAAAGAAATTTAGTGTGATGGGTTTCACTAAAAGTATAGGGGGGAGTATCGGTTTTTTTATTTCCGCATTAATTATTTCTATTGGATTTTGCATCTATTTTCTTCCCGAAGCAAACACCAGTCGATTGATTATGTTTAGTGTGGTGTTCGCTTTAGGAACAACCTTTATTGAAATGATGAGTGTTGATGGCTGGGATGATGTAACGGTGCCACTAGCCAGTTTTATGATACTATTGGCAGGAGGCGTTTATGGGTAAAGATGAAGAGGGTATTTAATCCAGTGGATTAAAACGTGTTTTCTTAATGGGCTTGAGTGCCTGTTCTCTTGCTTTTTGTTCCGATTTTAACTTCGCCTCATCAATAAGCATTTTGGCTTGTTTCTCTGGATTAACGTTATTGGCTAATCGCTCTGCCTCATCGAGCTTTCCCGTATTCGTAGGTCCATCGTATATTTCACGTTGCAATTTATTCTCCAGTGTTTTTTCATTAATATTGGGAGTATTTACATTGGTATTTGGTTTTACCTTATTTACTTCACTACCAAGTTTTGCCTCCAACGATTGTTCCGTAGGTATGTTGGTTGTGTTTGGCGTTACTTTATTTATTTGGCGATTCACCATGTTTTCGGCCAGCTGTTGATCTATTTTGGGTTGAGCAGCAAATGGGTTGGAAATATTCATCTTGCCTTTTAAATCTCTTTGAATCATCGAAATTTGCTGTTCCGGTGTCGGTATGATTGGATTATAGAGGGAGGTTCCCGGCATTTGAAGCACGATACCATCATCTCCGACTATTTTGTTTTCTGCTACATTTTCAATAATTTTTGTTCTTAGTTGTCCGCCATCAAAGCTAAAAATTAATAGCCTATTGGGGTCAACATCCTCCAGTATAAAGCTATCTATTGGCCCAAAAAAATCGCGAAGCTGAGTAGAATCACAGGTGGGTAAAAAAATCCGTAAAACACGAGGGTCATAAAAACGGAAATAGAGCTCTTGTCCTTCCTCTGTTTTAACCATTAAAAATTTACGAAAGTGCTTATGAAGATCCTCCATGGTTCCTTTACTCACAATAAATATACCCCAAGCGTTCCCCCAGCCTCTATCCATTAGCCAGCTGCCAAATTCAGTATCACTCTTATAAGGAAATAAATAGGGGGCAACCGTCGTCAATAATTCTTCACTTCGTCCTTTGTATAAACTCAAAAAATTAGATTGTAATTTTTGGGCTGTATTCAGCTCCCCAAAAATACGTGCTGCATCGAGTATGGAATACGTAGGATTAAGTTTATTTAAAGTGTCTTGAAGCATGCAGGTTTATAGGGTATAACGTATTCGTATTACTTATTTTTGTCTATAGGGTTCACTTTATTATTTGCCGGCCATCAAGGCACACACCTCGCAAAATGGGGCACCGTGTATAGCCGCATCCATTAAGGTAGCTTGTTGATTTATTTGCTTTGCAGCGGCGGCATTTGCGCTCTGAATGGCAGCAGCAGCGGCTTTTAGAGCGGCTATCACGGGTGTAATCATCACCGGGCTTGGCGCGCCACCTCCAGGATGTGCATCGCCAATGAGTACCGTAGGGCAGCCCAAAACGATGGTGCCTCCATGTGCCGTACTATCCCCTAATCGCGCAGCTGGTAATTTTCCAATGAATACGCCCATACTGCCCTTGGCGATGATGTCGGGGGGGCCTACACAGGTGCACATGCTAGTAGCTGTTGCTGCCGGCATTTTCCCAATCATCACGTTCGGCTTCCCAGGAGGCAGAATGGGTCCTCCAACATGAGGAATAGGGGGCACTCCCGGAGTTACCATCGGGCAGACGTGCATATCAGAGACTCTAGCAGCAGGCATTCCCATATTTTTAATTCGTTAGGATTATACTTTCTTTAATAAATATTCGATAGTTTGTAAAAACGACTGAGCTTTTTTGTAATTTAATCTCTAAATCATTGATAACCGATTGCCATTCTTCGGCACTAAATGCATCGTCTCCATTTTTCTCTAAATAGATATCCAGTGTGTTAATTAATCCTTCGGTTGGGATATTGCTAATGGTAACCCCTTTGAGGACTTCTACATCACTTATTTTATCATTTAAATAATGAAAGCAAAAACTTCGAATATCCTCATTTGTAACAATTCTTCCTCTGGTGAGCAGGGCGTCACGATAAACATTTAGCTCTTCATTTTGGCTCAGCTTATTTCTTCCTCCCGTCGTGTGTGTAAGCAGCTGAATACTTTCATTTACTATTGGTATTCCTTTATACGTCTCTACTTTACTTCCAGGGCGTATATTGTTGGCATCGTTGCCATTGGTGCTCCAAAATTCCACATTGATGTTTTCACCGGCTTCACGAGGCCGAACAAATAGGTAAGAAGGGAGGTTGAAAATGTCTTTTTGGTTTTGTTTTACACGTTGTTCAATTAAGGAAATCGTTTGATTTAAATCTCTAATGTTGGAAGCAATAAATTCTTGTCCGAAAGCGGCAAAAGCACTGCTTTCATCCCGAAGGAGTTCGAGGAGGTAATTTAGATGTTCGGTAGCATTTCTCGAGTCGAAACGTTGCACTCCTTTGGTACGTAAGGAGTAGGTTCCATTTAAGTCGTTTAAGTTCTCTGTTGCGGGCTTCGATAAATAGTCTATATCATCGATGCCAGATACCCGTCGAACCGCAAAGAATTGTTCATTACAGTCTAATAATACGATATTAAAGTAACTCTGCAAACGATAACGTATTTCATTATATCGTAAATTAATGATGGGATAGGAGTTCAAATAAACAAACATCTCATCGAGTGTATTGGTATCGAAGGCTGCAGGGAACGTTATTTTGAACCAAATCAATGGTTTATTAAGTTTATTCAAGTCACTCTCATTGAAAATGTTTTTCAATGAATCGGGATAATTTTGCCTTTTAAATTGATTTCTTTCAAAAATATTTTTATCGTCATCAATGGTTATAAAACGGTTGCCGTAATAATCATTGGTGTTTCGTTTTACGAGGTTTGTTACTTCAAATTCATGCAGTACATCATTTTGATTTACTTCTTCATAATTGGTAATCCCCGATTTGATTTGCAATGGCGTGCCATTATAGCTCCATCTGGAATAACTTAATATTTTATATAAGGATTCTTTGTCGGGGTGATTTTTGAAATCGAAATAGAACGACAATTTATCTAACGATTTAATTCCTTCATTTAATGCCAATCCTACCCATGCTGTATTGTTTTCAATGGGTTTGGAAGCTTTGGCAACAAACTCTTTCTCCAGAAAATTATTTATTCTATAGGCAGAATTGCCAATTACCAATGCTGCAATATCACCATCGTATATTTTATAATGTCCTGCCGGAGTATAATAGATGTCGATATTGGAGTCTAATGGTCCATTGGCTTTCGACGCTATTTTCTTTTGATGTCGTAGGTGGAAATTATGATCTACTAAACTAAATCCTTCCACACTTCGGGTATGAACGATGCTGTGAGACGGCAGTGCCGAAGTGAAGACATCCGGAGTGAGCATGGATGCCATTTTTTCCATCACTCTCACATCGGAAGAAATAATATCATTATTTATTTTGTAAGACTCTACAGCGCAAGCCTCTATCATCAGACGTACCAATGGGTCGAAGGCGTCCAAATCGGCATCGGTATAGCCCCAAAAACGAGCCGCGTTTTTAAACATGCGACTCTTGATGCTCTCTTTACTAAGGTATTCGTTGTCTAACTCGGCCATTTCTTCTTATGCTATATTCTATATTCTTTGAGAAGGATATAGTTTGTTTTAATATTTTAATTTTATACTATTCGAACGATAAAGGGCTTAAGAACATTTTTTGAACAAAGGTAAAGGGCTCATTGGTATCCGATAAGCTAGCGGCAACCGAAATTCGAACTGCTTTTTTTACACTTCTAATATTAGTGGCCGTATTATTTACATCTTCTTCTTTTATTTCGAGGCTTACTTTAACGTTCATCAAGCGTTTTTCATGCTTTGCAATGCTGTTTTCCACCGACTGAACAATGCGTGTTTTCCAGTTACTCGAATTGGAGATGTTTACAAAATCGAAATCCCATATTTCACAACCATAAGTCTCGTCAAAACGACTTTCTCCAAATTTGCTGGTGATGATTAAGTAAACGTGAGCGGCAATACTTTCTCCTTTTGAACTAGGCTCTAATTCTTTATTTTTTGAAATTAAGTTTTCAAAGAAAATAGGAAGTTTATAATAATGTTGTTCCATCGTATCAATTAATCATAACCATTCCACCTTTTAAGTTAGCAATGGCGGAGGCTTCTACATCAACCATAGCGCCTTTAAGTTTAGCTCCTACACTACCTTCTATTTCGGCGTTAATATTACCTTTTATTTTTACATTCATCATCGCCGTAACCGTGACATCCTGCGACGACTTCAACTCCATTTTACCCATGGCCTCTACTTTTACATCTTGGTTCGCTTTGGCCTCTATCTTACCTGTGGCCTCCATCTTTATATCTTTCGCTTTTAAAGATATGGTTTCTTCTGCTTCTACCGTTATATTTTTTCCGGTAACTTTAATGCTACCATCTTTTTTCATTAAAATTTTCACTTCATCTCCTCTGGTCTTTATGGTTAGCTCGTCAATGGCACCCATGAGGATCTTGGCTTCGCCATCATCTGTCATTGCGATACCGGCCTTCGCTACGGAGTCTCCGGAATATACCGAGATCGCAATCCCGACGAGTTCACCTCCATCTCCTGCATCATGAAAGGCAATTCGGCTATCGCGGGTTGAAATAGATTTCTTTAGATTTTTTCCGTTATCTCTCGACTCGGTTTCAATCGCCTTCGAGTTCATATAAGCTTGCGACACGTATGGTTTATCGCAGTCTCCACGTTCAAATCCAACCAATACGTCATCTCCAATTTCAGGAATAAAAACGATTCCTCTATTCTTAAAATCGGCTTCTCCGCCGTAGAGTTGTGTGGTTGGAATCCAATAGGATTCTTCTTCAACCATCCACATAAATTTAACCTTTACTCTTCCGTGTTTTCTAGGATCAACATTATCCACCACTTTGGCCAGCTCAAAATCGGCATTGGGCTTATTCACATAAGGGTTTGGGAAAGTTTTTAGATTATGTGGCACACCGGTAAAGCTGTTGGAATAATTTCCCATCCCATCGGCATGATGCGTGATAGAGGTAATGAAAAATTTCCCATAGGAGTCGCCTTTTTCCGTACTTATTTCTGCAAAACAAGCAATGGCGGTTTCCATATTGTCGCCGGTGGCCTGCACATGTACAAGGCTGCCGGCAAGATTATTATGGTAGCTTTTTGAAAACGCATTTAATCCAGGCCCTGTATTATCAAGGTGTCTTGGCATAAATGTAAATGCAGAAGGAAATATTTGGTTTGATTTCGAATGCATTTTTTGCCCGAAGGCATCAGCACCATCTGTTGAACCCGGACTTTCTCCCGTATAAAGTTTCGGTTTGTCGTCGCTATGGCCTGAGTTATAACTATAGTCTTTAAATTTTAGAGGAGCTGCACCCATTCCCATGGATAGGGAAGATAAATCTTTGAGATATTGTAGTTTTACGGTTTTTCCACTTGGATCTCCAAAAACCATGGTGGTGCCGTCGTAAAAAAAACCTTCTCCGTGGATGGCAGCGATACGTCGTACAAATTGGAAGTCGCTTTCATTGAACTGTGAGAAGTACTCGATTGGACTGTAAGAATTACTGACTCTGCTTTCAAAAGACATTCCACTGGTGTTCATTACCTCGCTTACGGCATCAACGATGGATTTTTGCAGGTAGGATTTTAGTTTGGGGCCACTATCTAAAATAATGGAGTTGCTATAACCTTTTAAAACGATTTCGTGCCGTGAGTCTTCTCCTTGAACCATTCCAATTTCCGTGACCAGGCCTTTGAAAATATTCTCAGCCCGTGTACCTCCGGGAGTTAATATAATGGTGATACTTTCCCCAACCAAATTCTGAGATGCATTGATGACATCGGCATCCGGGCTCTCAAAAACATCATGATAGCATCGTACTTCGAACGTATGATGCTGAAGTATTGACTGGGTAATTGTAAGTGAATTAAAAGGAGTTACTTCTTTTCCTGTTCCCAAGGTAATGGTTACGCCTCTATCGAATATTTGGTCATTCTGCTCCATGATCAATAAATTGTATTTTGCTTTTTTAAATACTGAAAGCCAATGTGCAATATTACTTATAATATTACGTCACCGGCTTTCAGTTTTGGTTGTGCCTTAAGCTTTGAAATAAAGTGTTGTTACTACACCGTAAACTTAATTACCTGATTTATTTCTTGTCTGGCCAATCGTTTTCATGTTCTGCATTGCCTACTTTTAGTTTGCGTGCAGAGATGGTAAAAGAAATGGACATCGGGTTAGAGCCTATTACATCTAATGATTCGTTGTAGGCAGTAATATATCCATCTTCGAATGTTAGTTCTTTCATCTTCGCATCTTCATCTCTTTTTTGGAAGGTGATGGTACCACCTTGTGCTTTGTAAACGTTGTTTATCATCGACTCCAATACCGAAGTATCGTCGGTTGACTCAATATTGATATTTACAGAACCGCCGTAAATGCCTGAGGACGGACGGCCTTTGGCGTCCACGTCACGGGTGAAGGCATAGTCGCAATGCAATACATCGAATTTTTGACCGCCTAATGAAAGTTGTGCTTTAAATGACATGATTGTTTATTTTTTAATGGTTTAGAATTGTTTGATTGATTTTTTGAGGATGATTTTATTTTTTATCCGGCCAATCGTTTTCGTGCTCCGCATTGCCTATTTTTAATTTGCGTGCTGAAACCGTAAATACAATGGTCATTGGATTGGAACCAACCACATCTAATGATTCTGCAAAACTCACCACATAGCCATCTTCGAAAGTAAGTTCTTTCATTTTTGCATCTTCATCGCGTTTTTGGAACGTGATCGTACCTGATTGGGCTTTGTACTGATTGTTAACCATCGCCTCTAGAATTGCGGTATCATCGGTCGATTCAATTTGAATCTCCACTGAACCTCCATAAACACCGGATGATGGGCGGCCTTTTGAGTCGACATCACGACGGAAGGCGAAGCTGCAATGTAACACATCGTACTTGCTTCCACCTAAAGATAATTGTGCTTTGAATGACATAATATTAAATAAATTAAAGGGTTTAAAAAAAAATTGTTATTAAATTGCTTCGCTATAAATCATTTAGTCCCCAGGCCCAAGTTGTTGTTTGACCTTCGAGGGTTATACTTTGTGCTGATATGGTTACATTGGTGGTCATGGGCACATTGCCTGTGGCTACCATGGATTCGGAATATTGTACCACACAGGCGTTTTTAAATTCTAATTGTTTTAAACGTTGGTCACTGTCTGGTTTGTAAAAGGTTATCTTGCCTCCAATTCGTTCATTACTATCAATCATCCCGAAAAATCGTGAGCTTTCTATCGACTCTACTTCTACATGAATTAAGCCATCTTTTAAGGCTGAGGTAACCATTCCCCGATCATCAATATTTCTTCTAAAATTGAAATGGCAGCTCAGTACGTCGAACTCGGAGTTTCCACTTTTACTGCCAGTAATAAGTAATGTAGCTTTATATGACATATTAATGTACTTAAATGGTTATAAAAAAACAACACCTGCAAGGTTATGGGTTTGCAGGTGCTGCAAATGCTATGGTGACTATTGTTGTGCGTATTGGCTGGCCCACTCGGTGGAACTTTCTCCTTTTTGACCATCTAATTTCACTACGAAACTTTTTGCAGGGAAATAAGGGGTGATATGGATATCCAGGTTTATTCGGTCTTTATTGTTCGGGTCACGCTCAAATTTTAATATCGCAAATTTCTCAATCAGTTTTTCAGGACCTTGAATACTATCTAAAAATTTCACAATTTGAGTGCGTAATTCTTTCTCCGTTTTCGATGTCCAGTTTTCAAAGGCACGACGGTTTAAGAAGTCAACTAATACTTTCGCTATATAATCGAACACACGCACCACAGAGTAGGTTTGTAAGCCCAAATTATCGCCATTAAATAACGTTTTTGCCGAGAAAGCCATGATCTTACCATACTCATTTACCATGGGTATCAATCCTGCTTTTTCCAACTCGCTGATCTCCGATTTTTTCAAATCGAATTTCACCGCATCGACATCATTTATGGCACCGTGCTTTTTACCGGCGGTTACTTGACTCATTAACGTACTGTAAATTTTGCCCGCCAGCGCTGCCGATCCGGGTACATACAAATCATCTTCTTCCCCTACTTCGGCTACTTTGCCTCGGCCTACAATCCAGTTGCAGGTCATCGCTACATTCGACTTATAGGTATCACCACCGGCAAGGTTCGCCGATTGGAATAAATCCAAAACATCCTCCGGAGAATCCAGGTTTTCAAAGTCAGTCACCATCATTACCTTACTTGCGTAAGCCGTTTTTGCCCACTTTTCAACCACTTTATTACTTCCTAAATATCCCGGAATAACCATGAGTGAGTAGTTGTCGCGTAAATCCAAACGGTCGAAATTTTGCTTTAACTCTTCGCCAACATAATCAATGAAGCGAGGGTTATCCAAATCTTTCAGTTGCTCCATAGAGGCATTTACAAACGTAACATTCTTTAGTTTGTCCGATTCGCTATTGGCATAAAACAGAGACACCGAACGGTAGGCTTGCTCTAGGTTGGCCGTGGCATCCAATGCTTTTTTAAGGTTCTTTTTATGGATTTTATCTGCGGCATGCGATTTGGCAGCACACTTTTCCATCATCTCTCCCATGTCGTTACTCTCGGTAAGCATATCAACCCATAGGGCCATTTTCTTCGCTAAATCTTTTCTTTCCGATTTTTTATCTGCTTCAGATAAAAATATTTTTTTACGAGCTTTGCGCTCAGGGTTCATATTGGCTACTCCATCAATGGTTGATTCTAAAAAATCGAATCCACCAAATTTCACCAACTTATTCAACGATTCGTCCAACGTTTGTGAGGGCGCATCGAATTTTACTTTTTCTTTAAACTGAGCACCTTGCTCTTGGTTTTCTTGTTCCATAACGGTAATTTTTTAAAAGGGTTTAGTTGTGTTTAATTTTTTTGATTGGAATCCTATTTTACATCCAACTCCTGGATTAACGCTTGCAAGGCAACAATAAAAGCTTGTTTTGCATCGGCATTGGTGAGTACACCATTAAGCAACTTGTTTGTTTTAAGTTGCTTTCCGATTTTTTGATACTGCTCTTGTTGAATGCTAAGATCCTGTAGAAAGCTGCTTTGTTTGGTGATGTTTTTAGGACTGAAATCACCAACGTTGCCAAATTTCAGGTTCTCCGTATTACTTGCGCCATCCTCCGTTTCAAATTCAACATCTACACTGGGTTGGAAATGATTAAACACTTCTTCCGTTGTTTTAAGGTCATACACCGCTTGGGGTTTCACCGGTGCCTCAGCAGTAAGTTGCTGCAGAAACATCGTTCTGTTTTGGGCTATGTCAGCCATTGATTCTGAGGCATCAGTTCTCACTTCATTACCTCCAATTCCATACTCGAACATAATTTAATTTTGTTTTTAAAGGGTTATAAAATATTTGAGATTAATAATACATTGGTTTTTAAATGCCAAATAACATGTTAATTTTCAAATATCCAAATAAAAAGTGCTGGCTGACATTAATTTTTAATTACCATTTCATTTTATTTTCGTGTGCAAAGATGGGGCATGCTGTAAAATGCCACAAGCACCAAACTATAAATGGTGGGTATTATTGTATAAATGGAGGGAAGAAGAGCGGGCAGGGCGAAATGCGTACCATAAAGTGAAATATGGAATGCACCTAATGCAGTAATGGATTAAGCTTCATTCAAAAACTCATATCCGTAACTGGTTGCAGGTACTAACGTTTCCTTAATGGTGCGCACCGAAGCCCAACGCATTAAGTTTATTTTACTTCCTGCTTTGTCGTTGGTACCACTGCCTCGGCCACCGCCAAAAGGTTGTTGGCCTACTACCGCTCCGGTAGGTTTGTCGTTGATATAAAAGTTGCCGGCACTGTTACGTAACGCGATTTTAGCACGTTCTATCGCATCTCTATCTTGCGAGAGAATGGCACCTGTGAGTGCATAAGGAGAAGTGGCATCAACGAGTTTTAGGGTGTCATCAAAATCTTCGTCTTGATAAACATAGATGGTTAAAACGGGGCCAAATATTTCTTCACACATGGTAATATAATCGGGCTTTTTCGCTACTAATATCGTAGGGTCAATGAAATATCCACTCGTTTTGTCATAGGTTCCTCCACATAATATTTCTACGTTATCCTGATCTTTTTTTGCACGGTCGATATAAGAAGTGATTTTTGTGAAAGCCTTCTCACTAATCACGGCATTAACAAAATTCCGAAAGTCCTCTACCGGGCCTACTTTTATCGTTGCCATCTGCTTGGTAATTTCGGCTTTGTAACTCGGCCACATACTCTGTGGAATATATGCCCGTGAGGCTGCTGAGCATTTTTGTCCTTGATATTCAAAGGCGCCTCGAATACTGTTGGCCACGGCCACTTCTACCTTCGCCGAAGGATGCACCACAATGAAGTCTTTGCCTCCGGTTTCACCTACAAAGCGAGGGAACGATTTATAGATATCAAGATTGCTGTATATGTCTTTTAGCATTCCTTTAAAAATGGCACTGCTTCCTGTAAAATGGAGTCCTGTAAATAAGGGGTGATTGAAACAAGTAGCACCAACCGTTGGGCCATCAACATAAATTAAATTAATGACACCGGCCGGTAATCCGGCTTCCATAAATATTTTCATTAACAGGTTTGCCGCGTAAATTTGTGTCTCCGCAGCTTTCCATACCACGACATTGCCCATCATGGCCATGCTGGTAGGCAAATTGCCGGCAATGGCTGTGAAATTAAAAGGGGTAACAGCTAAACAAAATCCTTCCAAAGGACGGTATTCTACTCGATTGAAAATGCCTTTGGAGGAGAGCGGTTGATCGTTATAAATTTCTTGCATAAATTGTACGTTGAAACGCAAGAAATCAATCATTTCGCAGGCGGCATCAATTTCCGCCTGAAATGCATTTTTGCTCTGTCCTAACATGGTTGCAGCATTTAATGCAGCTCGGTAAGGGCCGGCCATGAGCTCGGCCGCTTTTAAAAAAATACTGGCCCTGTTTTCCCAAGGCATCAATTCCCATCCTTCTTTTGCAGCGAGTGCTGCATCAATAGCTGACTTTACATGGCTCGCATCGCCTTTATGGAAATTGGCAATCGTATGTTGATGGTCGTGCGGTGGGGCGATCTTTTTGGTGATGGAGGTTCGTACTTCTTTCCCACCGATATACATCGGTATGTCCATTATGGTGCTACGTCCTTCTGTTAAAGCAGCCTTCAGGGCTTTCTTTTCAGCGCTTCCGGGGGCATATTGCAATACGGTTTCATTAATTGCTACAGGGATTTTAACTACGTTATTCATGCCACAAAGATAAGTGAATTGGGTTGAAAAGGAATGGAGAAATAAAAGAAGAAAGAAATAAAATGAAGGAATTTCCGATCGAGTGATGGTGCTCCATTTTCGCCAACTCGGTTTGCAAATTGGTGGCAAAATTGGGTTCGAAATCAATCGAACAAGAAAGAAAAAAAATGATTGTTATTACGCTCGAGTTACCACACACGATTGACCCAACACCGTCTAAAATTTCAAACTAACGCCAGTTAAAAAGTGTCTCTGCTCTAAGAAGCGGCTAGGGTCGGTAGCCGGAATATTATTACTCCTGGGGTCTCTTGGGTCGGTAAAACGGGCATCTTTCCACTCCGTAGGAACAGGGTCACCCTCTCTGAAAGCACTTCCTGTTACCGGATTTACGATCGCCGTATTTTTGTTATCGAATAGGTTCGTGATTTCTATCGACCAAGCGAGTTTACATTTTTTATAAGTCCACCATTTTTTAAAGTTCAAATCAACCCAAAACCAAGCGTCGCTGAGCTTGGAAAATTTATTTTCGGGGTTCGCATCAACCACATAAATAGGACGTCCGCTCGATGGCTCATAGCCGCTTAAAACATAGGGGGTATAGCGTTTTCCACTTCGCCATACCACTTCGGTGTAAATCGACATTTGGTCCAGATTCTTAATAAACCAAAAGGGTTTATCATTATCTTTAATGAAGGTGGCATTGGCTTTAATATCAAACGGGCGATCCCAGGCTAAGAAAAATTCTTTGGTGTCCTCCCTGGCTCCGCTATTTAATAGGTCTTTTAAGGCATCGTTGGCACTAGCACTTTGCCCGGTGGCAACACTGTAAGCAAGGGAGGTTTGTCCGGAAAACCATTTCCCGATGCGTTTTATATAAGCCACCTCAATGCCTCGCATACGCGCATAATCGCTATTGATGCGCAGGGTACGCGATACTTCACGTCCGGTTATATCAGCGACCATGATGCTTACAGAGGTAATGAAATCATATTTGTCTTTGATATAGGTGGTTACGTTTAAGGCATCATTATTTGTTATCTGTGTTTTTAAGCCAACTTCATAACTAATATCCACCTCCGGGTTTAAATCCGGATTCCCTAGGCGCGACAACGTGCTTCTATCGGTATAGTAAGGATCAAGACCTGCATATATATACGAGGGGTGTGGCATTACCGTGCTGTGCCCATAATTAAAGTACAATACTTGATTTTCCCGTATCGGGAATGAAGCCGATAAGCGCGGTAATAAGCGCATTTTATAATGCAGCCCCAAAATACTCAACGTGTTCTTTCTATAGCTATCACGTATCTCATCGCGTATCGGCGATTTTGGGTTTTCCACAGCGTCATCTACAAATTTTCCCAATGCCCATAGTTCATAGCGTAAACCCATATCGGCAATGAGACCCTTGTATTTTATTTTATCGCTAACAAAGAAAGAATATTGAATAGGTTTCACATGCCATATATCACTGTAATTGCCTAAACGATAGCTCTGCGTTTGTTGTCCGTTGGCCAATTGCACGGGTGCTCCAATCCAGGGTTTGTCGATGTCGATCCATTGCAGATTTTGATGCTTTAATTCGCCACCAAAAAACAAACGGTTGAAGGTGTTTCTAGAAATTAAACTACCGGTGAGGTTGGCCGTATATTGTTCTACAAGGTGATCATGCCAAAGTGTAGCAATGCCTCCATTATTATAAAAGCCGCTAGCCGACTCAACAAAGACGATATTATCATCCGGGTTATAATATGTAACAGGAGCCGAAATAATACTGTTGGGGTCAAATTCTCCGTTCACAATTTTGGGTCTCCAATCCCTGCCATTGGCATCTGCCCGCAAATGCACATAAAGTCGAGAAGCGATTGCTTTTATTGCAAATCGTTTTCCAGTACTATGGTTCCATTGTAAAATTTGTAAATTGTTATCGTGTGTGAAGGTATTCGCATGGTCCATCTGCTGCTGAAAGGCAAACTGGTAACCAGGGTTGAAGCTTGCATCGTTGCCAATAACACGAAGCATATTTACATCCTGATTAATATTTAATGATTTCAGGTATGTAAAAGCAAAATTATTTCTGGCATTAAAGTCGTAGTTAAATTTAAGTAAGGCACTCCATCGATTATTTTGGTAAGGGCTCCATGTTTTTGAAAATAACGAAGAGATGACCTGGCTTGCCGGATTTTTATAGAACTCATCCGTAAAGGCACCTTTCAGGGCCATGGCGTATTTTAATTTCTTCTTCGTTGCATATACCGGCCCCGACATATTAAACTCCAAATTCTGTTGATTAAAAACAGAACTCGTTTTTTTGTTGAAACCAAAATTATCACGTTTATACAAAAGATAAAATTCGGTTTTGTCGCCTCCTTTTTTTGTTTTTGTATTTACCACTCCTGCCGTACTATTTCCATATTCTACACCGGCTCCACCCGTCGTTATTTCTACTTCATCGATTGCGTTACTCCCCAAATCGAGACCAAAGCCTGTACCGGCCAAGGGGTCTGTAGCGCTTACTCCATCGATATAGAAACCTGTTTCATAGGTACGTCCTCCTCGTATGTTAATGCCCGAAGGCGAGTTCATAACACCAGGTTGGGAGTTAATTATTTTTTCAATACCACGTTGGGGAGCGGCCTCGATGGATTCACTTTTTATGCTGCTTTCACTCTTGCCTTTTTCCACATCAACGAGTGGTTTCTGCCCCACGATGACTACTTCTTCTTCCGTTGTAGCAACAGCCGTATTTAATGAAAGGTTTATGGTCTTTGTTTCAGAAGCTGAAAGTTTAATGCCGGTAAGCAATGTTTTTTCATAGCCGGTGTAAGAGAATTTAATATTATAGATACCGGGTTTTAAATTTTTTATCGTGTAATATCCATTATCGTCGGAAGCTGCGCCCAGGCTAGTTCCAATAACCATAATATTCACCCCAATAAGGGCGCTTTTATCGTCAGCATCGATTACTTTTCCCGTGATGGTTGCATTTTGCGATTGACTTAAAAGGCTGACGGCGAATAAAAGAATAAGGAATACGTGTTTCATGCACTCTAATTTGCGAGCGTAAAAATAAAGATATAATTGATACTACACAATGGTAATGAGGAGCGAGGATTTTATTCTATCAACAAGCTATCAACCTGCCTTTTGGTATATGGTTTTGAGCAACAATCATCATAAACTTGCAATCGGTTTATGGTATATGAAGGTCGTGATAGATTGCCGATACGAGTTTCAGCATAATAATTCGTAGTGAGAAAGTTATATTGGATTCGCAGATATAAGACCGTTGAATCACTTAGCGCTTTACCAAGAAAATTAAATTCTTGCTCGGCACCGTTATGCTGGTCGTTCTCTTCTATCACTTTTTGCAATAAGACGAATTTAGATTTGTTGCTTACCGAATCCAATTTTGTGTTCCATGTTAATCCTGCTTCGGTGAACTCGGTAGTGAGCAATGGAAGGTGGTTTTGTTGGCGTTCATCATTAAAACGTAAGGCATATTTCGACGTATGCATGGTAAGCATCTCATCCCATTTGAAATGGTTAAACAAAAAAATTAAAGTTGCTAAAATGCCAATAAGTAAAGCCATCCATAATAACAATAAATTATCTTCAAATACCCTTTGGTAAATAAACCAAAAGATTAAAAATAAAGGTAAAAGAAAGACGGGGATAAAGATCAGGAAAGCCATAGGTTTGTTTTTTAGTGCTACTTTATTTCAAAAATATAAGCACCGTTAGTTTGTAATTCTATTTTAAATCCATCGGTAAGGTTCGCATTAAATGTATCCTCCGTAAGCAGGTTTTTCAATACATAGGTGGTGCCGGGTGTTCCACCGATAGCCTGGAGAACCGCATCGCTAATTTTCAATATAGGAGTGTAATTATTTTCGTTGCTAAAGTTAACTACAATAAGCAATCTCTGGGTATTGGTATAACGTAAAAAGCTATAACATTTATCGCGATTATAGTCGGCATGCGAGGTTTGAAGATCATAAAATCTCCCAAACTTCAAGGCATCGGAGTGAAGCGTTAAATTAAGTAGAGAACGATAAAACGCATACACTGATTTTTGCTCACTCGTATAGTTTCCACCGTCAAACTTCCCATTATTTACAAAAGCTTGGTGCTCTTTAACGCCCCAATAATCAAACATCGTGGTTCTGCCATCATCTCCTCCAAATCCTTCAGTACCTTCTGCTTTCACGCCGCTTTCCTGCCCAAAATAAATTAAGTTCGGCCCGCTATGCATGCAAGTCGTTAATACCATAGCCGGCATACAACGCAAGGCGTTTCCGGCGAAATAGGCGGAGGCAAAACGTTGCTCATCATGATTTTCAATAAATCGCACCATATGGCTTGTAATGCCATCCAAGCTCTTTTGAATGAGGCTGATGGGGTCAATACTTCCTTTGCCTTCAACGGCTTTTCGTACCTCATCATAGGTGCCTACTTTGTCGTAAAGGTAATCGAATTTCCCGATTTCAATATAGTTGCGATATTCTTTAGGGTTGTAAATTTCTGCAATAAAAAGGGTATTCGGTTTTGCTTTTTTTACTTCAGATATGGCATAATTCCAAAATTCTACAGGCACCATTTCAGCCATGTCACAACGAAATCCATCCACGCCCAAATTAGCCCAGTAGAGTAAAATGTCTTTCATCTTAATCCACGTGTTGGGTATTGGTTCAAAATGTTTGGAGTTGCTATTACCTAAATCGATATTGCCATTGATAACATCCACGCCATAATTTAGTTTTACGGTTTCAAACCAATCGCCAAGGGTTGGGTTGTTTCGGAAAACATTATTACCTGTTGCTTTCGCAGGCTTTTCACGGTATTCTACGTTCTCCATTGGTGCTACTAGCGCTCCGAGTGGATTATATCCTTTCGGGGTTTCAAAATTTTGCCCAAATAAATAATAGAAGTTGTTTTGCGAATCGAATAATTTGGAGGCGTCGTCGTCTTCACCCAGATCTTTCACGCCTTGTGGCTTGGCATCACTATGATACTCACGTGCTACGTGGTTGGGGATAAAGTCAATGATCGCTTTTAACCCGGCATCATGGGTGCGGGTTAATAACGCATTAAATTCCTCTTTACGTTGCAAAGGGTTTGAGGCAAGCTCGGGGTTTATATCGTAATAATCTTTAATGGCAAAGGGACTTCCAGCCCTGCCTTTTACCACATAAGGGTTATCGTTTTTGATATCAAAATTGCGATAATCGGTCATCGTAGCACATTCTAATACACCGGTGTACCATACATGGGTAATCCCCATTTTTACCAGCGAATTCAATGCGTTTTCATTGATATCATTTAATTTCCCTACCCCATTTTCGTCGATTGTTCCGTTTGGTTTATTGGCCGTTGTTTGATTGCCATATAACCTCGTCATCATTTGATATATGTTTATTTTATGATCGACCGGTTTTTCATTGGGCGTATTATGATCTCTGAAATTTTCATCAATGGGTTGCATCGTGTGTATGGAGTTGCATGAAAGTATAAGCAAGAAGGTTGAAATGAAGATTATATTTCTTTTCATGTCGTAAAAATAAGTAATTGCTAGGGGGCTGGAAAAAATAATTAATCGTACTCCAAAAAAAAGCCCACGATTGCTTCGTGGGCTTTTTTTGTTTTTCAGTTGAGTGGTTATTCCACAATCAATTTCTGTGTTATCTTTTGAGAGCCCGAAGTTACGCTATAAAAATAAATTCCATGGCTTAACGAGCTGGCATTATAATACAGGCTATGCTTACCCGATGATACCTTTAACGTTGTTTCTGTAAACAGTACTTTGCCTAACATATCGGTAACCGTGAAAACAATATCATTCGTCTGCGAGATTTGGTAATCTATTTGTGTGATGCCATGAAATGGGTTCGGAACGTTTTGTGCAACGGTAAAACCAGCATCCATGCCGGTGTTGCTAATGCCATTTGGAAATATACCGATACTATCGTGGAGGATTTTAGAAATTGGGATCTCCATAAAGTTCACCTGCACGTTTGTCTCCGGGTTATTGGCGTTGTTGACCGAAACACCGGGATCATCTTTTAAGAAGTACATGAGACGCAATTTATTGTCAGAGTTTTTTGCAAGGGTAGGATAGAAATCTTCCCAATTTGTTGTTTTTGTTAAGTTCTGAGCATCAGCCCATGTTTTTCCTGAATCGGTGGAATAAACGACAAAAATATCATTGAAGTTTTCCTGATCGGCTGATTCGTCTCCTTCTATCGGTGCAATATAAGTGCAAAACAAGTTCCCCTTGGTGTCATACGATAACATCGGGTGGTTTGATATGGCACAATAGGTAGCCCCTCCGGTAACAAATTGAAGCGCAGAGCCATATCCACCGTAGGTACGGTTGCGGGTGTTGGTCGCTAATGTTATCACGTTGTCACCATCTTGGTCAGGCGTGTAGCCTACTTTTATTCGCGGATTGTAAGTGCCTGTAGAAGGATTGATTTTGTCGTTCCAATATGCGATTCCTTCCATCGTATTACCATAAAAAACGTAGTTAAGTGTATCGGTTGCATTTACTGAATCGTAGGCCGCACCCAATATTGCATAAGCTACATGAGTAACACCATTGGCATCAATAATTACATTTACACCACCGTTATTGATATCTTTTGGTGCCGTACGTGGGGTTGGTTTGGCTCTGTTAAAAGAGTCAATAATGGTCTTTGTCCAGGTGGTTCCGGCATCGGTGCTTTTCCATAAGGCAAGGTCGTCATAAGTACCTCCGATAACAATGCTTACCTTATTTCCTGAGGCGTCGATAGAATAATCATCGGCATTGCCAATGTCGTAACGAACGCTATCGTAGTTTGGCAAAAGTGCGTTTTTCGCTACCCACGATTGTGTTGTAGCATCATAGACTGAGTAAGTAATCGGTCTTTTAATACCTGCTTTTCTGTAATTAACCGGATAGCCCGAAGTTGAATCTGCAAAGCACGAAACAATCACAATTCTTGAACCCGCAGTTGCACTTCTACCCCAAATAGGACCTGGTGTAGTTGCGGTATTGTAATTGTCGTTTAGCACCAAACTACCGGAAGTAAAGTCAGTACCAATGCCGGTATTGGTTGAAAAAATAAAACCGCCAGTGAGCCCCGAACTGGCTACGGCATGTGCGAAAACATATTCTTTCTCAACTCCGCCGAAAGTGGCTGCACCAACACAAGGCCAGCCAACGCGACTATTTTCAAAACGTGAATTATTAGGCCCAGGCTTGCGCCATGCTCCACTAATATATTGATTATAGCCTGTTCCCCGTTGAGCATAAGAAGCCCCTCCATCGGATGAGGTGGTCCAAGCAGCCGTAATTCGTCCTAACGAGTAAACTTGTAAACGGTTTGCAACCGCATTGTTCGATTGTAAATCATATAAGGTATTACCGATGGTTACTGAGCCATATAGAGGCTTATCGCCATTCGTTTTACGCATGGCCACCGGTTTTAATTTGTTGATCACTGGTGATTGTGTCTCACTGAATCGTTGGGCGTTGGCCTCTTTGCTTGCCTTAATATCGACTCTCTGTGGTGCTTGTGCGAGCAAAAGAAAAGGAGCATAAAATAGTATTGTAAAAAACTTCTTCATGTTTAATAAATAATTTGATTTATGCAAATGAAACATTTTTTAATGACACTTCAACAATTATAATTGTAAAAACATTTCTAATACACCGTTCTTATTAAAATGCCTGGCCTGTTAATGACTTTTTCGAAGTGGAATGAATACTTGACCCATTAGATGAAAGACGGGTCATGATGAATTTGTAATAAAATAATTTCAATTATTTCACAGCCGCTTTTTGCTACCTTTGTCACGTTTTATTCTATTGCTATTGAATTTATTATACCATCCTTTTCTTCCATTTTTATGGAAGGATTCGGAAGCTTAATTTACCTACGCAATATACCATTCCTTAATTTGAATGCAATGCACCACTACATCTCAGGAGCTTATCATCGATTAAAAGAAGCCGAAAGGGCTAAAATAACGGAAGCCGTTACTTTAGCTAACGCGAATTCGGCAGGTGGTACTATACGCCTTCATTTCGATAAAAATTGTGATCTCGCCGTGCTCGATCGTGCTGCTGAAATATTTAATTTGTTTTCGATGAATCATACGGCCTTACAAAATAGTGTCTTAATTTATGTTTCGATGCAGGAAAAAAAATTTGTGATACTCGGTGGACAAGGAATAAACCAATTTGTTCCAGAAGGATTTTGGGATGAAATGGCAACTAATATGACCATCTATTTCAAGAGTAATAACTTTGCCAAAGCCATGATCGAAGGAGTGGAGACGGTTTCGAAAATAATACAAAAGCACGTTTTATGATCAGCTGTTTTAAAAACAAAGGAATGAATACGAGCCCACCTTCTTCTCTCTTACGCCCCTTGTTATGCACAATGCTATTGGTTTTCTGCTTCCTTATGAAGGCTTCAGAAACCCTTTCAGCACAAGGCGGGGTATATGACCACGCCAATATTTTGAGGCCGGATCAATTGGATACGCTTAACGCTAAGCTTTCAACCTATCGCAAGGCCACTTTTAACGAGGTGGTTATTCTTATTGAAAACAATATCGGTGAAGAGGCTATTCTAAACTATGCAAAAAGTCAATTTCAAAAGAGGGGGCTGCTTGACTTGAAATCAGGAGTTGGTGTACTTCTCTTAATTGTTATGGAGAGTAGAACTGCCCTTATTTATACCGGACAAGGCTTACATGGGTCACTCTCGGAAGGGATATGTGCCCAGATTACGAGCCAAATTATTGATCCTTCTTTTTTGCGACAGGAGTACTATGCTGGAATCAACGAAGCCTTGAAAGCCATTACAGGTACTCTTCAAGGCAACTATAAACTAAAGCCAATACTTAACCCGGAATATAGCATCAAATCGTTTATTGTTCCCATCTTGGTTTTTTTAGTCTTTATTATTTCCACTATTTATTATAGCCTTCGTTCGGAAAGGAGAATACGCGTAGCGATGAACGTTTATAATTTATCGGCTTCCGATACCCGAATCGTATTAGGAATTGATCGCCCTTCTGAAATAATGGGAGGTGGGTGGCAGGATTTTAAAGGAGGCACTGCCTCTGGGCAATGGTAGATAGTCTGAAACATAATGCCTAAACGGTTTCTCACCGGTAGGCCAAATAAACTTTAAATTGCATTTGATTGGATGGAATAAATAGTTGTATATTTGTAATCATTCTAAACAAGCAAATTTTAGAGCCTATAAAATGTATGTTAAAGCTACCGATATATTTAGATAATAATGCCACAACCCCAGTAGATCCAAGGGTTCTACAAGCAATGCTACCGTATTTTACCGACATCTTTGGAAATGCGGCCAGCCGCAACCATCCGTTCGGTTGGAAGGCCGAAGAGGGGGTAGATTACGCTCGGGAGCAAGTGGCGAATTTGATTGGCGCAAGCGAAAAAGAGATTATTTTCACCTCGGGAGCCACAGAAAGTAATAATTTGGCTATTAAAGGGGTTTATGAAATGTATGCCGAAAAAGGCAATCATATTATTACGCTTACCACAGAGCATAAAGCGGTACTTGATACCTGCAAGCATCTTGAAAAATTAGGAGCTGAGGTAACCTACTTGGAAGTGCAGTCGGATGGCTTACTCAATTTAGCTGACCTAGAAGCAGCCATTAAACCGAACACCATATTGGTTTCGGTAATGTTTGCCAATAATGAAATCGGCGTTATTCAACCCATTAAAGAAATTGCTGCAATAGCACATAAGCATGGCGCTTTGTTTCATACCGATGCCACGCAGGCGGTAGGGAAAGTGAATACGGATGTAAACGAATATGGTATCGACCTGCTTTCGCTTACTGCTCATAAAATGTATGGCCCAAAAGGAATTGGAGCCTTATATGTTCGTCGTAAAAACCCAAGAGTGAAAGTTACGGCACAAATCGACGGAGGCGGGCATGAGCGAGGAATGCGCAGTGGCACTTTAAATGTACCGGGAATTGTTGGTTTTGGTAAGGCTTGCGAATTAGCTCGCCTGGAGATGGGTCAGGATGCTGCTCGTTTATCAATAATGCGCGACCGGCTGGAAAACAGTTTGCTGGAGTTGGAGGAAAGCTATCTTAATGGCAACAAAGATCATCGTTTACCTCATTGTACCAATATTTCCTTCAAGTATGTAGAAGGAGAAGGTTTGATGATGGGTGTAAAAGATATTGCGGTTTCTAGCGGTTCGGCTTGTACCTCGGCCTCACTTGAGCCATCTTATGTTTTAAAATCTTTAGGTTTGGACGATGACTTGGCACATTCTTCACTACGCTTTGGCTTGAGTCGTTTTACAACCGATGAAGAAATTGATTTCGCCATCAATCAAACCAAAGAAGCAGTAATGAAATTAAGGGAAATGAGTCCACTTTGGGAAATGTTTAAAGAAGGAATTGATTTAAAAGCGATTGCGTGGGCTGAACATTGAGGATTAATTTAATATAAAGGAATTTAAAAGTATAATTATGGCATATTCAGAAAAAGTAATCGATCATTACAGTAATCCTCGTAACATAGGTACCTTGGATAAAAGTAAAAATAATGTGGGCACCGGTTTGGTAGGTGCACCCGAATGTGGCGATGTAATGCGCCTGCAAATTGAAGTGGATGAGGTATCCGGTACCATTACCGACGCCAAGTTTAAGACCTTTGGATGTGGAAGTGCGATTGCTTCCTCGTCATTGGCAACCGAGTGGTTAAAGGGTAAAAGTATCGACGATGCACTTAAAATAGACAATATGGATATTGTTGAAGAATTGGCGTTACCGCCAGTGAAGATACACTGTTCGGTATTGGCGGAAGATGCCATAAAAGCGGCGATCAATGATTACCGTGCCAAAAATAATTTGGCCCCAATCGAAGTTCATTCTTTGTAAAATATTAATTCTTAGAGGTAACGTGAGCATAACCGTAAGCGATAAAGCAAAATTAAAAGTATCTGATTTGGTTCGTGATGCCCATTTAGGCGACGATTACTTCCTGCGGGTAAGTGTAACCGGTGGAGGATGTAGTGGCCTAACCTATAAATTAGACTTTGATAACGAAGCCCAGAAAGGCGATCAATACTTCGAAGATAAAGGTGTGAAAATTGCAGTGGATATGAAAAGTTTCCTGTACCTCTTTGGCACTGAGCTAGATTTTAGCGATGGTTTAAACGGAAAGGGATTTAACTTCATCAATCCGAATGCCTCACGTACCTGTGGCTGTGGAGAGAGTTTTTCTGTTTAAACAAGAGCTCTTTTTTAGTGGAAAGAGCGCCATTATAGTTCTTTCTTTTTATTGCCAAAAAAGAAGCACTTTTGCAATTCGCATGAACAAACCAATTATTTTCCTTCTTTTTATTTTTTATTTTGGTGTGAGTAATTCTCAGGTGGATAGTAATGCGCGCAGTTTTGCTTCCACAATTACCTCATACGATTTAAAGCAGAATCTTTTATTTGTGGCATCTCCATCAACGGAAGGACGAGAAACAGGAACACCTGGATTACGCAGGGCCGCCGATTACATCGCCTCACAATTTGGCCTTTTTGGGATACAACAAGTAGCCGGTTCAGGCACCTATTTTCAAAGTTTTGAATACCAACGAAATAGTAGTCGAGATATCGTACTCTACGATTCACTTAATCGGTTCGTATCGTTAAAAGATTTTTATTTTCAACCCGATCTAAAAAACGGATTGGTTAATCATAAACAAGTTGTGTTTATGGGCTATGGCATTGATGATAATCGATATAACGATTACCAGAAAGATACCAACCTAACGGATAAAATTGTAATCATGCTTTATGGAGAGCCAATGGATAAAAAAAACTATTTGGTAAGTGGCACAGCGGAGCATAGCCAATGGTATCGAAACCTTGCATTAAGACTATCCAAATTAAGTAAATATAATCCGGCCGCATTAATTCTTATTGATGAAGAATTTTCCACTAAAATTAAATCGATGGAGAAATTGCTCCGAGCGAATGCTTCACCCGCTCTTTTAGAATCGGCGCATCAAATTAATTTCCCCATACTATTCACGCATCAAGGCGTTGCCGCAAAACTACTCGGAATAGACAGTCTGAAACTTCTAAAAACAATGAAGAGAATTTCAAAAAAACATAAGCCGATACATTTCTTTAGCCAGAATAAAGCATCACTTGAAGTGGATCGAATTGCTTGTTCGACTAGTAGCGAAAATGTAATCGGTTTTGTGGAAGGTACCGATTTAAAAGAAGAGTACATTGTAATTTCGGCACACTACGATCATTTAGGGAAGCATAAAGGAAAAATATATATCGGAGCCGACGATAACGGGAGTGGTACCGTTGCGCTCATTGAAATAGCGGAAGCATTTGCAATCGCTAAACGCGCTGGTTTTGCACCACGCAGGAGCATCCTGTTTTGTGCTTTCAGTGGAGAGGAAAAAGGATTATTGGGGTCGGAATATTATACGAAAAACCCGTTGGTGCCATTGGATAAAACCATCCTTGACCTTAATATCGATATGATCGGTCGACTGGATTCAACCTATATGTCATTACAAAATCCAAATTATATTTACCCCATCGGGAGTGAGAAACTAAGCCCAGACTTGAAGCCTATTTTGGAAAGTTGTAATTCAACCTATACGCATTTAAAGCTTGATTATAAATTCGATATCGACGATAAAAATCGTCTTTATTATCGTAGTGATCATTATAACTTTGCTAAAAATAATATTCCGGTTATATTCTTTTTTAGTGGCCTACATGCCGATTATCACAAGAGCACCGACACCATTGATAAAATCAACTTCAACAAAATGGAAGCCATCACTCGCCTCGTTTTTCATATTGCATGGAAAACAGCAAACCAAACCGATCGATTGAAAACAACTCAAAAATAAGCCATGAAAAGCAATTTAATTTACGGCATCCATTCGGTTATGGAAGCCATTGAAGCCGGCAAAACCATCGACAAGATTTTCGTGCAGAATGGGTTGAAAGGCGATTTAATTTTCGAATTGAAAAACCTGATTCATGAAAGAAAGTTATTCATCAATTTTGTTCCAAAAGAAAAAATTGACCGGTTAACCACTAAAAATCATCAAGGCGTTGCGGCATTCATTACCGATATCGAATATGATGATATTGAGCAGCTTGTTCCACAACTATTTGAGCGCAGTGAAATGCCGTTGCTTCTCGTATTGGATGGCGTGACCGATGTTCGCAACTTTGGTGCAATTGCCCGGAGTGCCTATTGTGCAGGGGTTCACGCTATAATTATTCCGGCCAACGGAGCTGCGCCTATTAATGAAGACGCAATAAAAACTTCGGCAGGTGCACTACATCATATTGCGGTAAGTAAGGTGAATAATTTAAAGACTACCTTGAATTACCTGAAGGAGTGTGGCATTCAGTTGATTGCCTGCACCGAGAAGTCAAAAGATACCATCTATGAGGTGAATTTAAATCAACCCATAGCCATTGTCATGGGAAGTGAAGATAAGGGCATAAGCCCCGGCATTTTGCAAATGATGGACTTTAAGGTATCTATTCCTGTACTAGGAAATATTGGATCATTAAATGTTTCTGTAGCTACTGGTATTACTTTGTTTGAGGCCTTAAGGCAGAGAGCATAATTTTCAATAAAAGTCACGATAAAAGCCTTACCTTTGCTTAGCCATGAGAAAATTATTTTTCATCTTTTTGTTCTTCTTTGAAATGGGTCAGTTGCCTGCACAACATATTAAGCTTATTGCCGATGAGAAGATCTTGCAAAAATTAATGAATCAGAAGTTAATGAATAATCCCGAGGCGAAACATAATGGTTCGAGGTATCAAATTTTTCAAGGATCTTCTCGTAGTGCAGCGTATGAAAAAAACGGAAGTTTTATTGCGTTATTTCCAGAAATGCCTAGTTATGTATTATATGAGCCACCTAATTTTAAAGTACGAGTAGGTGATTTTCGTTTTAAATTTGAAGCCATTGCTTTTAAACAACAGATGTTGGATAAAGGCTTGACCGGTTTCTTCATTGTTCATGACAAAATAAATGTTCCTAAACCATAAATAATTACTCCAAAAGTGCAAACTTGGAGACGTAAACCACAAAAATTAATCCTTTAACCTCTCATTTTATGTCATTCACCCTTCCCCCACTTCCCTATGCATTTGATGCATTAGAACCTCATATTGATGCCCGCACGATGGAAATACACCATGGTAAACATCATCAGGCGTACATTACCAATTTAACGAATGCCCTTGCCGGCACGGCTGCCGAAAATTTGAGCATTGAAGAAATTTGTGCTACGATTAATAACTACCCGATGCCCGTTCGAAATAATGGTGGAGGGCATTTCAATCACAGCTTCTTCTGGAAGAGTTTGAGCCCAAATGGGGGAGAAGCTTCTCCTTCTTTAACGGCCGCCATAAACGACAGCTTTGGCGGGCTTGATAAGTTAAAAGAAGAATTTGCTAAAGCGGCAACCACACGTTTCGGTAGTGGATGGGCTTGGGTTTGTGTGAAACAAGGTAAACTTAGCATCTGTTCAACCGCAAATCAAGATAATCCTTTAATGAATATTGATGGGGTACACTGTGGAACGCCAATATTAGCTTTGGATGTGTGGGAACATGCCTACTATTTAAACTATCAAAATCGTCGCCCCGATTATGTGGCTGCATTTTGGAATGTGGTGAATTGGGAAGAAGTGAGTCGTCGCTTTGAGGCTGCCCAATAAATAAGATGACCATCAATTTTCTTGATATACCAAACATGTGGCGTGGGCAACAATGCCTTCTTCACGACCAATAAAGCCTAGCTGCTCATTGGTTGTGGCTTTAATAGAAAGCGCATCATTGGAAATTTCCAGAATCGGAGCAAGGCAATTTTGCATCAATTCTATATAGGGATTTATCTTGGGATTCTCGGCAATAACGGTGCAGTCGATATTTCCAATTTTATATTTCTTTTCATTCACCAGCACCATCACATGACGCAATAGTTTTTTACTGTCGATATCTTTAAAACGAGGATCCGTATTGGGAAAATGCGTTCCAATATCACGAAGGTTAAGTGCGCCTAATAATGCATCGCAAATGGCATGGATGAGCACATCAGCATCACTATGCCCCTTTAGCTTTTGTGAAGATGGAATTTTTATCCCACCAAGCCAAACGCCATCACCCTCAATTAATGGATGTACGTCGATACCATGGCCTACGCGAATATTCAAAATGTTTTTTGGGTTATAAGCTATTTCCTTTTAATTAAACATCGTACGTACTTCATACGAGTGATGCAAAATGCCCTTTTGCTTAATATTCTTTCTGCTTTTTAAAAGCTTCAAAGTCAAATATTAAACTAAATCGTAACGTGTTTTGAAGCGGGTGTTGTTGTCCTAAAGGCACAAGATACGTAAAATCTAACCCAAACACATTATAACGTAATCCAGCACCGAAGGTGAAGTATTTACGGTTTCCTTTGGTAAGTGGCTCATGAAAGAAACCCGTACGAATGGCAAATTGTTTGTCATACCAATACTCGGCGCCAAGACTCCAATTATACTCTTTTAATTCTTCTTTAAATCCACCGGGTGCATCGTAAAAGGATTGGTACATCCCTTTTACCACACCAACATTCGCGTTCTTTCCAAACTTAACACGGGGATTTCCAGCCGCATCAAGGCTATCACCTCCAGCCGCGTTCTTTAGGTAGTAAGGCAAGGTAGGAACCATTAACTTATTTATTTCAGCCGTAATCATTAACATATTATACTGGTCTAGTTCCATATTTGCACTCGCTCCTAGTCTTAATGTGGTTGGGATAAAATCTTTATTCTGAGAATTAGTATAACTAATTTTAGCTCCCATATTTTGAATAATAGCACCAAAGGCAACGGTTGTTTTTCGCCCCGAAAATTTCGTGTCGCTTTTGTAATAGGCTGAAATGTCGCCGGCCCCACTCACTCCTGGCTTCACCGTAACGGAACTTGCAGATGGCAGATTGGGAACTAAATTCGAATAGATGAAACGTAAGGCAACACCCATTGAAAATTTTTCACCCAGCTTTCTGGCATAAGCCCCATCAAGAGCAAATTCATTTGGCTTTTGGTCGCCTAGGGAAGCCCCGTAATCGTCGGTAAACTGAATACTTCCTAAAGAGAAATAACGCATGGTTAATGCCCCAGCGGAATAGTCATCTAATTTACCATATATAGAGATATAGCTTAAAGAAACATCAGGTACCAATTGGCGTAACCACGGGGTGTAGGATATACCCAACCCTCCTTTTTTTTCTACAAAGGCATATTTGGCTGGATTAAAATGCATGGAGTTTACATCAGCATAGGTTGCAACACCACAATCGGCCATCCCGGCCGCACGAGCATCGGGTGTAATGGTTAAAAAAGGAACCGACGTCGTGATTACATTACGCGAACCCAATAATTGATTTTTGCTTGTTATTTTAGTTTGACCTTGTGCTGCAACCATCGTGGTGCAAGCTATCACTCCTAAAACGAAATGTTTTAATTTGTTCATATTGAAAATGAGTTTACCTCGTTGAATGGTTATTAATTAAGGTAAATGTGCTTCATCTATTGGAATAAGGAGTTTGTTAACATTTGATAGGTTACAAACATAATCTATTTTTTAAATATATAAAAATGCTATTGTTCCACAACGAACATCTTGTTTAACGTACAATAATCAATCGGCTTGCTTGTTGGGCGATGGCGCCATCTTTATCTTTTACCGTTGCCTTAAAAATATAGGCGCCACTCGACAAAGGGGAGCCAATCTCATTTTCCCCATTCCACTCCAATTCATTGAAGCGTGCACTGCCATTGCTCGCCGGAAGATGAAGCGAACGGATTTTTTCGCCAACACTGGTATAAATATCAATGGTAACCTCCAGTGCTTCATCAGCCTTATTGTGCTCAAAACTAAATATGGCACTGCCGCTGTTCGGATTGAATGGATTTGGATAACACATTAATTTATTGATTTTTAATTGGGTATTATCCACCACCATAAAATCAATACGGCCCGTTCCCGAATTATTGTATATGTCCCATACTTTTACCGTTATGGTGTGATTCCCTAAGGATAAATTATAGTAAGGGAAATGAAGACTTCCTCGCTGAAAATCGTTTAACGTACCTTCGTAAAAATCATTTAGAACCTCAGGATGCGACTCGTCATAATCGATGATAGCAGTCATTTCATGCCCTATGCTCACGCCACTGGTGTTAATGCCATTCTCATCAAATAATTTCGCGATAAGAATCGGATTTTGGTGCGTTGTACCACCATTCATGAACGATGTGTCGTTGATGAACAATCGTACTTGTGGCCCTTTGTCATCCAATACCACATGGTTATCAGAACCACCAATAACTATTTTAATATAGCTTCCTGCGGCATCAACATTATTTGTTTTATCGGAAGCATAGTAACTTATCTTTCCCAGTCCATAGTTATAAACGATGTCTTTTGGAATAATTAAATCAATTTTAAAGTTACCATTAACAACCGCAGCTATGCCTTTAAAAACAAAGTTTTTTTGCATGCTAAAGGATTGTTTATAGCTGTCGGCATCGTTGGCTAAGGTGCTGTAACTGCTGGGCTTATCATATATTGTAATCGACACTTCACCATTAAAGCTGAGTAATGGATTGTTCTGAAAATCGGCTACTAAGCCTTCGATAGAAACCTTTTGCAATGCACTGAATGTATCGTTTGCACCGGTTACATTTTTGTTATTTATTTTTGTAGTTATCACGTTGTACTTCGGCACCGCAAGACGTAAACTTGGGTCGCCAAGTAATATAAAATGCTTACTGGAAGGGCTATTATTTCTTGCATTCGTGTTTTTGGTCAGCTTCATGATATCGCCTAATCGGCTTCCTCCATCGGCTGTTTTTTCGAATGCATTGTTCTTATTAAAGTTGGTGTTTAAATCTAAGTTTATATTGCTATAGGCCACTCGTGTAGTAGTAAGTAAGGCAATACCACCTCCTTTGGTATTTAATAATACATTTTCTCCAGCGCTCACCTTGGCAATATGGTCGAACTCTGTAAACTCACAGGTGGCCGTTACAAAAACAGGTAGTGTATTTTTGTTTTTCCAGTTTATGATATCTCTTGTTGAAGTAAGCAAACTCTCGTGTGCAAGTTGAATGCTACTTCCATGTCCTGTGTAGTTGAATACCAATGTCCCCCGTTGTATTCCTCTGTTTACGGCATCTGTTGCATCGGGGTAAGCATATCCACTACCTAATGAAATTTGTTTGTACGCATCTAAATAAATTTTATTCTGGTTGAAGTCGGGGTGTGCCAAAGCGACGAATTCAGAAACTTGCTGCGATTCATTTAAATGACTATTATAATCCTGATCGTCGGCAATGTACATTAAATTGTTGCGCCACTCTCCTAAGGCTTCCGGGCTTTCATATCGTAGTATTTTGTCAACCATCTGCTCCGCTTGAGTGGCATTGCCAACAGGAAGCCTGCCTATTCCAATATCCAACGCTTCAAAAGTATTCGGAAGCCATAATCCTTCGTCGTCGTCGAGCAGGCCAAAATAATCATCGCTTGCATAGGAGTCGGTGTCGTAATAATTATCCGATTCATAGGTTGGCACGTAGTTCGTGTTGTCATATATTCTGTTGTCGGCTTCAATATAAACCTTCGACTCTTTATAATTAAAAGAGGCATCGCCGAATAGCAATAAATACTTCGGTTCATCAGCAGGCGTTGTTGCTTTATTATAGAACATTCTAAGGAGTTCCCGTATCGCTGTGATATCCTGTGCTCCGCTGCTAAACTCATTGTAAATTAACTGTGGCGTCGTAACCAATACCCGCAGTCCGTCGTGCTGCCTGCGATGCGCTGCCAACCGATTGGCCTGGGCTAAAAAATCAGGGTGTGACACAATAATCAAATCGGCAAAAGCAGCAGAATGTAAATTTTGATTCGCAACGGCTCCATGTGATTGCGGCACAAAAAAGTTCGAAGATGCATCTACAAAGCTCATGAACTCGTGTAATGTGGGGGTTGCTATTTTAAACGAGGTAATACCACTGTTATAGGTGCTGTTTATCTGTTTTATATTCGTGCAGTCCGTAACATCCCAAACGATACTGAACTGCGAAGTCGATAAATTAAACTGAGAGATATTGGACGAGGCAACACTCCTTGCATCTCTAAATCCCATTTGTCCGCCACCCTGAATTAAACTTCTACGGGCGATTACTTCGAAAAAATCAAGCCAGCCGCGGGCTTCGTTATTACCGTTTTTATTAAATACATAATTTATATTTAAGTTGCCGGTTCCCGAAAGGAAGGAATTTTCAATGGTACTTACCGTGGAATAATAGGGTTGATCGAAGCCTTCTAAAATAGAATTACAAACACGAAAGCCTATCGGTACGGCATTGTTCGAGATGCTAAAAGTAGTAGGTGTCGACACAGAATGCGCTACTTCCGACGAACGAAATACAATAGGCTCGGTAGTAATTAAATCGGGAATTGTAAATGAAAAGTTTTGCGACGTTACTTTATTAAATGATTCACCAAGAAGTTCGGCTCCGCTTTGATAATCGTTCACTTTGTTTAATTCATGAACAACGTATTCATCTCCCGCGGTTACCGTTAGGTTCGGTATTCCTATGGGGTCGGCTAAAAGAGAAACCCTCTTTCCGGCCATCGCATCGATACTTAAAAAATAATAGGTTGTTTCTTCATAGTAATTACTCACATGAGTGTATTTGCCATTGGAATAATTCCAGATCGTTTGGCTTTTTCCGTAAAAAACAACATAATCAGAGACGTCGAATTTTGAATCGGCTTCTCCGTTCACGTAGATGGCGTTTTCGGGTACATCATCTTCCCTGAAGGCGTTGTTGGCCCGAGGCAACATTCCACCTCCTTTTCCGAAGATATGTATGTTTTTCGGGTTGATGGCATTCATATCATAGCCTAAATTCTTTAAAAAGGTATAATCCAATTTGTACAAACCGCTATTGCTAATGGCTAATTTGTAAATGTTTCCTTGCGACAAGATTGAATTTGATTTAAAGATCGTGCTGCCAATCGTTTTATTTAATGAAGGTGTTATGGTGAGTACAACCTCCAGCTCGGTGGGTACTTCTATTTTATCGTTGTTGATTCTGCGTAAGCCAATAATGGCGATGGTTAATATTGGTTTTTTGTTTCGTGTAGAATAGCTCGTTTTATAGGTAAACTCAGCAGGAATATTGGATTGTATTGATGGGGCTAGAAGGGTGGGGTCGACGACACTCGTTTTACTGCTTTTTATTTCCACTGTTATTTCGCCTTGCTGTTCCAGATCGAACTCAAAGAGCACGATGGGTAAGGCCTGATCATTTAAAAACGCCTCCTCTGCAGTGATCACCGGAGTAGGTTTCGCCCCTCGTTTTAGAGCCACATTTTCGTACCGCCAATGCATGGTTTTGGAGCGTTTAACGATTTGTTGCGACCGGCATAAATAGGGTATAAACAAAAGTAAAATAAAAAGCAATGAAAATCGTTTCATCATATAATGCTATATTGTTAATGGCAGGTATGCGTTGGTAAAATTAATTAAGTTTTGACGCATAAACGTAAACTTCTCATTTTTATTTGGATTGGGCATTATAATGACGGTAATTTGACCGTAATTTTTACTAGATGGGTCATTGTAGATTTTTTTCACCCCTGTTAACCACTTCGCTGGTTTAATTTTCGTGCACCTATAATTCCTGCTTTTTGTGGATTTATAAAATCTTTTTGTATTTCAATTTCATTCATATATATTTGTAAACATGTTGAATAAACTACGTATCGGAATAATCACAGTAATACTCCTTATTACTGCCATTCAAATGAAGGCTCAGGATCCTGAATTTTCTCAATTTTACGCCAATCCTTTATATACCAATCCAGCTTTTGCCGGGAGCGAATGTGGTAGAATCGCTTTAGCGTATCGCATGCAATATTATGGGTTACCTGGTGGTTTTGAAACCTTTAACGCCTCGTATGATCAACGGGTGAGAGAAATTGGAGGTGGTTTTGGGCTAATGTTTACCAATGACAAAGCGGGCGAAGGGGTATTAACCGCCAATCATATCAATGCGGCTTATGCCTATGAATTAGAAACAGGAAGTGGGGTTAATTTTCGTTTTGGGTTTCAGGCTGGTTTTTATCAGAAATCATTGCAGTGGGATAAACTGCATTGGGGCGATCAAATTATTGCACAATTGGGGTTTGTAAATCCAACCAATGAAACGCGTATCGATAAATCGGTTACGGCCGCTAATTTTGCTGCTGGAGCGCTCATTTATTCATCCAAATTTTACGCTGGCTTTGCCTGCCATAATATAACCGAGCCTAGTCAATCTTTTTTTGGTGGAACATTGGAAGGAACAACGCTGCCACGCCGTTTTACGATTCATGGTGGATTGGTTATTCCTTTGGATGACAAACGGGAACCGGAAGCGACTTTTTCACCTAACATTTTAATTATGTCTCAAGGTAAATTTAGCCAGGTTAATATTGGTTTTTACCTCAATAAAGGGCCATTGGTAGCCGGTCTATGGTTCCGTCAAACGGTACCTAACTCCGATGCATTGATTGCATTAATTGGATTCCGTCAGGGTGATTTTAAATTCGGCTATAGTGCCGACTTTACCGTATCTAATTTACGTAGTGCAGGAAAAACAGCACATGAACTTACGGCAACCTACCAGTTTTGTCAAACTCGTTCACCCACACGTAGATATAGACCTTTAAAATGCCCTGGATTTTAACGATTTAATTTTTTTTTACTATACTTGCACAATATAAGTTTATAAGATGCCGTTATAGGCATTGTAAATTTCAAAATACACCATGAAAGGATTCAAATTAACTATTATTGGAATACTGGCCTTCGCGCTCTTATCCACCTCGTGTTCTAAGCAAAAATCATCAACTACCGGATGGAACTTAAACGATGCGAAATGGGGCGGTTTTCAAAGATATAACTACCCCGGTCAAGAAACGGGACCTAATCTGATTTTAGTACCAGGTGGTACTTTTACGATGGGCTCTCAAGAACAGGATGTTCTTTATGACAATAATAACTTAGAACGACGCATAACCGTGCCTAGTTTTTATATGGATGAGGCTGAAATTTCCAATTTCCAATACCTTGAATACCTTTATTGGTTGAGCCGCACGTATGTAGAAGTTCCCTTGGTACATAGTCTCGCATTGCCAGATACGCTTGCATGGCGTAATAAGCTGGCTTATAATGAGCCTTATGTCAATGCTTATTTACGTCACCCTTCTTATATGGATTATCCGGTGGTAGGCGTTAGTTGGATACAAGCAAGTCGTTTTTGCGAATGGCGTACCGATCGAGTAAATGAAATGATTTTAATACGGGAAGGAATTCTTAATCCAAATCCAGAACAAAGGGATGCTGACGTATTTAATACAGAAGCATACTTGCATGGACAGTATGAAGGATCGGCAAGAGAAAAAGGACAATTGAAAGATTTAGATCCTAGCGGTGCGGGCACTCGTAAGGTACGTGTTGAAGATGGAATATTTTTACCTGATTACCGGTTACCTACAGAGGCGGAATGGGAATATGCTGCTTCCGCTGTTTCAGGAAATGCGAATAAAGGAGAAGAGAATATTAATACTCGACGGGTATATCCATGGAATGGGTTAACGGTTAGAGCGGAGTCGCCAGAGAAACGTCGGGGTGAAATTATGGCTAACTTTAAACGAGGACGAGGTGATAATGCGGGTATTGCAAGTAAATTAAATGATAATGGTTTCATCACAACACCCGTAAAGTCAAACTATCCGAACGATTTCGGATTGTATAATATGGCTGGAAACGTGAGCGAATGGGTGATGGATATTTATCGTCCGTTGACAGGGGAAGATGTAACCGATTTCCGTGCCTTTCGTGGTAATGTGTATAAAACAAAACAATTAGATCCGGATGGTTATGTGATGGAAAAGGATTCCTTAGGTCGATTAAAATATCGTGATGTTACAGCAGAGGAGAACACCAATCGTCACAACTATAAAAAAGCGGATAATATTGGATTTCTGGATGAAGAAAGCTATCAAAGCGATGAACAAAAATATGATTACGGAACAGCGACTTTAATTAATAATAAAGCACGTGTATATAAAGGAGGTTCATGGAACGATAGAGCCTATTGGTTAACTCCAGGAACTCGTCGGTTTCTTGAAGAAACACAATCAACCAGTACGATTGGTTTCCGCTGTTGTATGGAGCGTTTAGGCGGTGCCAAAGGTAATAATCAGAAAAAGAAGAAAGGTAGTGGGTATTAATTGATAACTGAAAATTTAAAGCCATACAATTTATTGTATGGCTTTTTTATTTTAAAACATGTCGTTGCAAAATTTATATTTGCATACGTAACGATATGCCAAAAATTTCAATAATAATTCCTTGTTACTTCAACGAAGCCAACATTCCGATGATGGCCCAAGAGCTTATTGCGAATGAAAAGAATTTTGACCAGGACTTTACCTTTGAGTATGTGATGGTTGACGATGGAAGTAAAGATAATACCTACCTCGAGTTAAAGAATTTCAAAAGTCAGTTTCCGGAAAAGGTAACCTTGGTGAAGTTAGCAGGTAATGTAGGCTCATTTAATGCCATCCTAGCCGGAATGCATCATGCCACAGGCGATTGTAATGTTATCCTCGCTGCGGACCTTCAAGATCCTCCAGAATTGATACCCAAGATGGTTTCCTATTGGCGTAAGGGTATAAAGTTTGTTGTGGCCAATAGAGCGAATCGAGAGGAGGGATTTATGCAGAAGCTTTTCTCCAACACCTACCACCGACTAATTAAAAAATATGCACTAAAGAATGTACCTACAGGGGGCTTCGACTTGGTGCTTTTCGATAAACAACTTCGAGAGGATGTAGTGAAGATAAATGAACGCAATACCAATCAAATTTATTTATTGTCGTGGCTCGATTACGATTTTGTAAACATTCCATACACTCGTCGAAAAAGGGAAGTGGGCACATCGAGATGGACTCTATCTAAAAAAATAAAATTGTTTATTGACTCGTTTGTTTCGTTTTCTTTTACCCCCATTCGTTTAATTACTTTTGTTGGGTTGCTTCTTGGAAGCATTTCTTTTATCTATGGCGTTTTTATCATTTTCTCTCGGATAATGGGAAATATAAAGGTAGAAGGCTGGACGGCCATGATGGTTACCTTTCTTTTTGTTGCTTCTTTTCAAATGGTGGCTTTAGGTATTATAGGCGAATATGTATGGAGAGCACTTGATGCTGCCCGTGGCCGGCCTAATTTTGTGGTTGATGAGGTAAGCAAGGCCGGGGAGGTGTTGCCAAATGAATAGGTTGCGTGTAAAAAACAGCATCAAGAACAAGGGGTAACCTAATTTTCAAGTTTCTCATAATGGCAACGCAAGTAGCTTTTGGTGATGATAATTCTACGTTGAAATACGGGGTCATTAAAGCGTTTCCAATTAAGAATTAACAATTATCTTCGCGCTTCAAAAAACAAGTTTTATAATGAGCAATTTGGAG